>DATJEH010000264.1:0-47816 GCA_035496875.1 Terriglobales bacterium
GGGGGACTGGTACGACTCCACTTCGCTTACCTGGATTAATCCTTCGCCCAACTTGCGCAGCCTTACCGAAGCCACGCTCTATCCCGGGGTGGGGCTGGTGGAGGGCACGAATGTTTCCGTGGGGCGGGGCACGGACACGCCCTTTGAACTGCTGGGCGCGCCCTGGATCAAAGCGCGCGAGCTGGCCGATTACCTCAACGGGCGTGAAATTCAGGGGGTGCGTTTCGTGCCGGTAGATTTCACTCCCACCTCGAGCATCTACGCCCACCAGCTCTGTCACGGGGTCAACCTCGTGCTGCTCGACCGCAGCGTGCTGGATGCGCCGGAAATGGGCGTAGAGCTGGCTTCGGCGCTGCACAAACTTTACGGCACAGCTTATGATATGCACCGCATGCCGGAGCTGCTCAACAACAAGGCGGCGTTCGATGCCATTGTGGCCGGCGAGGATCCGCGGCGCAGTGCTCAGGATTGGCAGGAGCAACTCAGCAAGTTCCAGGACATGCGGCAGAAATACCTGATCTACAAGTAGGAGGCAGCGATGAGCGAAAGCAAGCGGTCGCAGGCAGATGCCGCGCAGCGCTGCGCCGGGCCCAACTGCGGCACCATCCGGCGCGAGGGGCAGCAGTGGTGGCTGATGTGGCTCTCCTACCGCGACGGCCAATATCCGGTGCTCTCTATTTGTCCCTGGGAGGACCACGTGGCCATGCAGGAGGGCGCGATGCCGGTGTGCGGCGAACTGTGTGCTCAGAGACTGCAATCGCAGTTCATGGGCAACGTGCGGCAGCGGCGGCGAGCGCCCGCCCAAACCGCCTGAGTCTCTGAGGTGAACAAATCAATGAAACCATTCCTGGTGATCATTCTGCTCGCCTCCACGGCGTGGGCCGCCAACCTGCAGAAGCAGCTCAACAAAATGGCGGCGCATTTCCACGGCAAGGTTGGGCTGTACGCCATCAACATGAAAACCGGCGAAACGGTGACCATTGACCCCGAGCAGCCGGTGCAGACTGCTTCCGTTATTAAGCTGCCCATTATGGTGGAGACCTTCGCCGAAGTGGCGGCAGGGAAGCGCAGCCTGGAAGACAAGCTGGTGCTCACCAAGGATAATCAGGTGCCCGGCTCCGGCATTCTGAGCCAGCTGCAGCCCGGCCTGGAGCTGACTCTTTACGATGCGGTGGTGCTCATGATGGACCTGAGCGACAACACCGCCACCAACATGGTGATTGACCACATCGGCATTCCTGAGGTGAACCGCCGCGCCAGGGCCATGGGGCTGAAGGACACCTACCTGTACAAGAAAGTATTCAAGCCGGCGGAGGGCCCCATGCCCGCGGACCAGAAGATGTTCGGCCTGGGCAAGACCACGGCGCGGGAAATGGCGGAGGTAATGGAGAGCATTGAGGGTTGCGCCGCGCAGGCCAAGCCGCCGTCGCACGCCCCCGCCGACTGGAACGGCATCAACGACCCCGGGCTGTGTCGCCGGATGATCGAGATCATGCGCAACCAGCAGTACCGCAACATGATCCCGCATTACCTGGAGACGCTTGACACCTCCGACCAGGGCTCAGCCATCGCCGATAAGGTCGGCGAATTGGACGACGTACGCAACGACGTGGCGCTGGTCTACAGCCAAGCCGGCCCCATCGTGATTTCCGCCTTCACCTATGACAACAAGGAGCAGACCTGGACGGCGGACAATGAAGCTGAGTTGCTGATCGCACGCATGGCGAAAGCCATTGTGAACACCTGGTCGCCCGCCGGCCTGCAGCCGCCCCAAGGCATGCCCAGCGGCAAACCTTAAGCTCGCCCTGAAACGCTGAATCGCGGATTCGAGAAAAAAAGCTGCCGCCAGTTCGAAGCCGGGTTTGCGCACACCCCTGCCGGTACTATAATTGCCCCAACCTTACCTGCTCGGGGGTAAGGAGTGTGGGACAAACCTGCCAGTGCTGATATTGCGGTGCAGTAGTCTGCCGTTCTGCCCTGTCTTTTTTGCCCCCGGCTTTCCTGAACAGGGGAAGCGAACCCTGAAGTTTTCCCAAGCACGGGTCTCAGTTCGGACCAGCCAAAATTCTGCCGCCTCGATTATGAGGAAGGAGGACCTCGAACCCATGCCGGTGCCAAAAAGAGCAATGGAGAATGTGGTTGAAGAGAGCGCCATCACGGCGCTGCGTGCGCAACTGCGCGGCGACTTGATCCAGCCTGACGACGAGAAATATGAGCAGGCGCGCAAGGTGTACAACGGTATGATTGACCGCTATCCGCTGTTGATCGTGCGCAGCGTGGACCAGGCCGATGTGATTGCCGCCGTGAATTTCGCTCGGGAACAGGGCTTGTTGCTGGCGGTTCGAGGTGGAGGCCACAACGGAGCAGGGCTGGGCACTTGCGATGATGGCCTGGTCATTGACCTTTCCCGCATGAAGGGAGTGCGCGTGGATCCGGCTAACAAGACGGTGCGCGTGCAAGGCGGCTGCGTTTGGGGCGACGTAGACCACGCCACCCATCCTTTCGGGATGGCAACGCCCACAGGTTTCATTTCCAGCACCGGGGTCGGCGGTCTTACCCTGGGCGGCGGCATTGGCTACCTCACCCGCAAATACGGCCTGACCATTGATAATCTCCTGGCTGTGGACATGGTTCTGGCTGACGGCCGCTTTGTGACCGCCAGCGCCGAGGAGAATGCAGATCTTTTCTGGGCGGTGCGCGGCGGCGGTGGTAATTTCGGTGTGGTTACCTCGTTTCTGTTCCGCCTTTGTCCCGTGAGCATGGTGTATGCCGGTCCGACCCTGTGGCCGCTGGAGCAGGCGGCCGATGTCATGCGCCAGTACCGGAAATTTATTCTAGAGGCGCCGCCAGAAGTCAACGGCTGGTTTGCTTTCCTCACAGTTCCGCCGGTTCCGCTGTTTCCCGCCCACCTACACACGCAGACCGTGTGCGGCATCGTGTGGTGTTGTACCGGGCCTGCGGCAGATGCGGAACGAAACCTGAAGCCCATGCGCCAGTTCGGCAAGCCCGCCTTCGATCACGTCGGAACCATGCCTTTTCCGGTGCTGCAGAGCTTTTTCGACCCGCTATTCCCGCCCGGTATGCAATGGTACTGGCGGGCGGATTTCGTGAATGAACTGAGCGACGAGGCCATCGCCCTGCACGTGAAATATGGCTCGCAACTCCCCTCGCCACAGTCCACCATGCACCTCTACCCCGTGGACGGGGCGGTCCATCGCGTGGGCCCAAACGACACTCCCTTCAGCTATCGCAAGTCCAACTGGACGGAGGTCATCGTGGGCGTAGATCCCGATCCCGCCAACGGCAAGAAGATTGCCGACTGGGCCAAGGCCTACTGGGACGCGCTGCATCCCTATTCCGCAGGGGGCGCCTACGTCAACTTCATGATGGAGGAAGGCCAGGAGCGGGTGGAGGCCACCTATCGCGGTAATTACAAGCGCCTGGCCGAAATTAAGAAGAAGTATGACCCCGACAATCTGTTCCGCGTGAACCAGAATATACGGCCTGCCTCTTAGGGTAGGCAGAACTGCGGGAGCCTGCTGGCCGTGCTAGATTATGCTCTGGACGGAGAACGCCTTGCGCCGGCGGCAGGCTTCGCGGCTCAGGTCAAAGAGGTGGTTGTTCATGCCCAAATTTGTAATCGAGCGAGAAGTGCCGGGAATCGGCAATCTTTCGGACGCGGAAATACAGGCCATTTCCCGAAAATCCATAAACGTCCTCAAGGACATGGGTCCGGAGATTCAGTGGCTGCACAGCTACGTTACCGGGGACAAGATTTACTGCGTGTACCTGGCTCCGGATGAGGCTACCATCCGCGATCATGCGAAGAGAGCGGGATTTCCCGCGAATCGAGTTTCGGCGGTCCGCCGTCTGATTGACGCGTCCACGGCGGAATAGCGGAATTTCCTTATTGCCCAGGGAAGACGAGTGCTTCCTGCACCGCTCTGTCCACCGGCATTGACCATCCTTCCATCCAGGCGCTAGCCGCCGCCGTATCCGCCAGGGTCTGACGGGCACCATCCAGGCGTTTATCCAGCCGGGCCTGCTCGGCCGGGGGCAGCGGCACACCCAGATTACGGCGCAGCGCCGCCGCTGCTCCCGCCAGGCGCAAGGAGCGCTCGGCCTCACCCTGCACCGCCGCGGAGGATGCGAGGCACTCCAGGAGGCGCGCGATTCCACGTTTGTGGCCCAGCTCCTGAAAAATGGTCATGCTCTTTGCAAAAAGCGATTGCGAGCCGGGGTGGTCGCCCTGCTCGCAAACCAGGGCTCCCAGATCCGCCAGGCATCCGGCAATACCCCAGCGATCGTCCATTTCACGGAACATAGAAAGACTTTCGCTGTAGAGCTTGGCCGCCTCCACCGTATTCCCCTGATCGCGCGCTATGTCTCCCTGATGGTTGAGGGCGCGCGCCATCCCACCCCGATCATGCAATTCGCTAAAAATGGAGAAGCATTCCTGGAAAAGAGATTGGGCCTGGCTGTAGTCTCCCTGAGACTTTACGACATTAGCCAGATTGCTGAGCGAACGGCCGACGCCGGCGCGATCGCCCAGTTCTCTCCACGCCATCACATTCTGCTCCGCGAGCCTGCGCGCAGCGGTCAGGTCGCCGCGGTTTGCCGCAATTACCGCCAGCGCATTCAGGGCGATGGCCGTGCCCCATTTGTCATTCAGGTGGCGAGCTATGGCCAGGCTCTCTTCAAACAGAGCGGCTGAGGACGTGTAGTCTCCCTGATCTCCCGCCAGCACGCCGGCCGCGAACAAGGCGCGGGCGCGCGCGTTGTTGAGCGCCGCTGCTCCCGGCAACTGCAAAATCTTTGCCAGCCGCTCCCGGCCCTCGGTGAGGTGGTCCCGGGTCTCCCAAAAGCCAAAAAGGGCAGCCGCCAGCCGCAGGCCCCACTCTGCGTTTTGTTTGCGGATAAGCCAATCCAGGGCGGCGCGGCAGTTGTCGTGTTCAGATTCCAGCAGGTCGAGAGAGGCCGCCGCCGCGGTCTGCGGCACATTGGAAGCCTCTCCCTCCGCCAGAACCAGGCAGTAGGCGGCGTGGGCGCGCCGGGTGGCCTCCTCCTCCCCGCTGGCGGCCAGACACTCCAGCCCGTACTCGCGGATGGTTTCCAGCATTACAAAACGCGACTCGCCCGCCCTGGCGCTGATTTGCTGGGCCAGACTCTTGTCCACCAGGGAGGCCATGCCCTCCAGCACATCTATGCCGAGATCGCCTTTGGTGTCGCACACCGCTTCCACCGATTCCAGAGTGCATCCGCTTACAAAAACAGAGACTCTGCGGAACAGCTTCTGCTCGGCCGGATCCAGAAGTCCATAGCTCCAATCAATGGCTCCGCGTAGTGTTTGCTGCCGCAAGGGGAGATCTCTGGCCCCGCCGGTCAGCAGGCGCAAACGGCTGTCCAGCCGGTTCTGCAAGGTGGCGGGCGGAAGCAGCTTGATGCGTGCCGCGGCCAATTCTATGGCCAGGGGAAGACCGTCGAGGCGGGCGCAGATTTTTGCCACCGCCTGAGCATTATCCTTGCCCAGTTTGAAATCGGGCTTGACCGCTGTGGCTCGCTGCAGAAACAACTTCACCGCCGGGGATTGCGCCAGTTCCTGCGGAGAAGGCGTGCCGGTGGAACTGGGCAACGGAAGCGGTGGCACCGGGAACTCGTTTTCGCCGTAAATGTGCAGCGGGGCGCGGCTGGTCACCAGAACCTTGAGTTTGCTGCCCACCGTGAGCAGCTCGGCAACCAGGTCAGCCGCCGACATCAAATGCTCAAAGTTGTCCATCACCAGAAGCGTGAGCGAACGTGAGGGCGCCTGCAGATAGTCTTTCAGTACCTCTACCGCCGGCTGACCTCCACTGCCGCGCAGCCCCATAGTTTGAGCGATGGTGGCGGGCAGCAGCCCGGGATCGCTCACCGGCGCCAGGGGCACAAAGAAAACGCCGCCCGGAAAGTGGTCCAATACGCTGCCGGCCACCTGCAGCGCGAGGCGTGTTTTGCCGATACCCGCCGGCCCGGTCAGCGTAATGAGCTGTGCTTCCGGCCGAAGCAACAGTTGTTGCACCGCTTCTATTTCAGCTTCGCGTCCCACAAAAGTCGTGCGCTGGGCGGGAAGATTGCTGGGACGAGTAACCGCTTCCTTGGCGGCCGTGTCACCCACGCGGTCGCGGATGGCCGCCAGATCCCTGGCCAGATCGAGGGTGGAGGCGTAGCGTCCCCCCGGCTTTTTGGCCAGGCAGCGCTCCAGCAACCAGCACAGCGGCGCGGGAGCCTGCGGGTTGAGTGCGGCCACGGGGGCGGGTTCGTCGCGCAGAATAGCCACCATGGTTTCCGCGGGGGTGGCTCTGCGAAACGGCGGCTGTCCGGTCACCATTTCGTAAAGCACCGAACCGAAGGAAAACTGATCGGAGCGAAAATCCAGTTCCTCGCCGTTGGCCTGCTCCGGCGACATATATCCCGCGGTTCCCATCACCGTGCCGGGAATGGTCTGCGTGAGAGTGTCGGTGATGCCGTCCTGGGAGTTAGCGAGCTTCGCCAGCCCGAAGTCGAGGACCTTCACGAAGTCATCCTGCGAAACCATCAGGTTTTCGGGCTTCAGGTCGCGGTGCACCACTCCGGATTCGTGCGCCTTAGCCAGGGCCTCGGCGATCTGGGTGGCTATGTGCATCACCTTGCGCAGCGGCATAGCCCCACGCGCTATCAATTCGCGCAGGAGCACTCCCTGCACCAATTCCATAGCGATGTAATAGGTGCCGTCCACCTGTCCCAGTTCGAAGATGGTGACGATGTTGGGGTGGTTGAGGGCCGAGGCGGAACGCGCCTCACGCTCGAAGCGCTGCAAGTGCTCCTGGCTGGGCGCAAACTGACCGGACAGGGTCTTGATGGCAACCTGGCGGCCCAGGCGGCAGTCGCGGGCGCAGTACACTTCGCCCATGCCGCCGGCGCCGATGGCGGAGAGAATCTCGTAGTTTCCGAATCGCGTGCCGGACGAGAGCGTCATCAGATCATCGGGTGGTGCCGGTTCCTCGGCTTGGGCGCACGCCACTCCTTCGTTTATGCTGGTCACGACCGCCAGCTTCCACTTGCTGCATGGCAGCGGAATCTGGCGCAGGGAGGCGCGCAGTTATGCCCCACGGTCTCTGCGTACCGGGCCTCATGTCAGCTAAGGAAAAATAGGACAGAAGCTGCTGCTTCGGTCTTAGCCCCACGCACTATGATGGCCAAAGCATAGCAAAAACCAGGAGAAAAAGAGATGGATGTTCGAGCGCGGCAGCGGCCTTTGAAAGAACAGTACCGCCAGGACCCCAACGCTTCCCGCATTACCCTGCGGGCCAAGGGCGGCGAAACCGACACCCCTCTGACCTGTTCGGTGGACATCGGCCGTGCCGTTTATGGGGCGGAGGCCCATAAGGGTGTGGGTGGCAGCGGCGCCGCCGCCTGCTCCGGCGACCTCCTGCTGGGCGCCCTGGCAGCTTGCGCCCAGATCACCTGCCAGATGGTGGCCGCAGCCATGGGAATCGCCACGGAAGGCATCCACGTTACGACGGAGGGCGACCTCGATCTGCGGGGCACGCTCGGCATCTCCAAAGATGTGCCCGTGGGCTTCGACCGCATCGCCCTTCATTTTGATGTCCGCGCTCCCCAGGCCACGGCGGAACAACTGCAGGCCCTGCGCCAAAAGACGGAACAGTATTGCGTGGTTATGCAGACCTTGGTCCGGCCGCCAAAAATCGAAAGCCAATGGACTTAGCCGGCGCCATGCTTCGGGCGGCGGCTGGTGACAGGAATCACCGCAGGAAGCGTTACTTTCCAGCCCCGTTTGGGTTCTATACTGGAAGGCGAACCGGCGGAGGTATTTGTGCGCTTCCTCACCTTTGTTTTGTTATGCGCGACGCTGGGCTGGGCTCAGGCCAACCCGCAGAGAGCCAATAACAACAAGCCGGCTGCCCAGCCAGAGACTACCGCTACCGAGCACCCGGCCCACAACCTGATGGTCCCGGCAGGCACCAAGATTCCGCTCTCTTTAGTACAGGCCATCTCGACCAAGAATGCGCGTCAGGGCGATCCGGTTTATGCCTCCACCAGCTTTCCGGTGACGATTGGGGGACGCCTGGTGATACCCCCCGGCACCTACGTGCAGGGCGTGATTGACCGTGTGCGCCGCGCCGGCCACGTTAAGGGCAAGGCGGAAATCCTCATGCACTTTACCAGCCTGGTCTTCCCCAATGGCTACACGGTGGTGATGCCCGCGGGCGTGGAAAACGTTCCCGGCGCCGAGCATGAAAAGGTGAAAGGCCAGGAAGGCACCATCCAGGGAGAAGGGAACAAGGGCGAGAAGGCGAAGACCGCTGCCGGCACTGCCGCAACCGGCGCCATAATCGGCGCCGCTGGCACCGGCACGGGCAAGGGCGCGCTCCTTGGCGGAGCCATCGGCGGCGCGGCCGGCCTCGCTATTGCCATGCTCAGCCGCGGTCCCGACGTGCTCCTCACACCCGGCACCAGCATTGAAATGATCATCCAGCGCCCGCTCACGCTGGATGCTACGCGCGCGCGCGCACCCGCGGAATAGGCCGTCGCTAATTTGTGCCTGGCGCCCATCTCCGCTCGCAAGTGCTGAAAGGATCCCCTTCACGGTAATGACCGTGTAAGAATGCTCCGAGGTAGTTTTAGTATCCTGTAAATGCCTGGCCCGAATTTCTGAGCCGAGGACTTCCGTCTACACCATGGCCATTCGAACTGTATTCCTGATGAAAGAGGATTGCGCCCGCGGCGAGCGCCAGGGCTGGCACGAGTTTGTGCGCGACTATGCTCCTCTGACTCGAACGCTGCTCCAACAGTATTTCCCCACGCTGGTGCCGGAGATGGATGCGCACATTGCGGCCGTCCTGCAGCGTGCCCGCGCCAACCAGAACGAGTGGTTCCAGAAGGTCTCCTTCAGCAACGAGCGCGAGTTCCTGATGGCCTTCCGCCAGCTGGTTTTCAGCTATGGCCGGGAGGTGGCGCGCGTTCCTGTCCCCCAGCTCTCCCTCGACCAGGTGCGGGAGATCATGAAAGACCTGCCGGTAACCGAGCGGCAGATGCTGTGGCTGTTTATCAAGGGCTACTCGGCGCAGCAGATCGCGCGCATGATGCGCGATGCGGAGAACACGGCTGCGGAGGTCAAGCGCATTTCCGATGAGCGCCTCAAGCAATTGCTGCCCGCAACCACGCCGGACGCTTTCAGCATCTCCGCCCGGGTGCTGATGGAGGAGGCGGAGAAGGCCCGGTCCGAACAATGCGTTGCGCTCAAGACTTTCAACAACATCCTCAATGGCCAGATCAGCTGGCGGGAGCGGGAGCTGGCCGAGGAACACATCCGCGACTGCTTCAACTGCCTGGACCGCTTCACCGCGTTTCAGGAGATGATCCGGCTGCGCCAGGACGCGCAGCCTCTGCCGGAGGCTGAAGTCGAGCCCCTGCTAGGCCAGCTAAACCTGCCCGCCGCCAAAGGCAAAGGAATGTTGGCGCGGCTGTTCGCGAAATGAAGTAGTACCTCAGGGGCTAAAGCCCCACCCCCGCTGTGTCCTCAGGTCCGTGCGGCTAAAGCCGCACGCTTCCACACCCGCCCCAAGCTGTCGAGCGACCGGGTTACGCCTCTCGTGCGGTGGGCCGCGCCTCGTGCTCCCACTGCCAGTCTTTAAACTCCTGCCGGAGTTTGCTTTTCAGCAGCTTTCCCGTGGAGGTGTGGGGTAATTCGCTAATGAAGACAAATGCGTCCGGTACCTGCCAGCGGGCGAACCGCTGTTCCAGGAAAGCGCGCAGTTCGCCGGCATCCACCTTCGAGCCATCTTTCAGTACCACCACCGCCAGCGGTCGCTCCTGCCACTTGTCGTGGGCAACCGCGATCACCGCCGCTTCCTTCACGGCTTCGTGGGCCACCAGGGCATTCTCCAGGTCCACCGAACTGATCCACTCGCCCCCGGACTTGATCAGGTCCTTCACCCGGTCGGTCAGCTTCACATAACCTTCGGAGTCAATGGTGGCCACGTCCCCGGTGCGCAGCCAGCCGTCGGCCGTCCACTTATCCCCCTGGTCGAGGCGGTAATAGCCGTTTGCCACCCAGGGACCGCGCACCTGCAATTCTCCAGCGGTGTGGCCATCCCAGGGCACTTCGCCTTCGTCGCCGACAGAGCGTACCTCTATAAAGGGCAAAGGCACGCCCTGCTTGGCGCGCAGAGCGTAGCGTTCATCTTCCGGCCAATCCTTCATGTGCGGCTTGAGGTTGCAGGTGGTGGCAAGGGGCGCGGTTTCGGTCATGCCCCAGGGCTGAATCACACGCACTCCCAGCTTGTCGAAGCGGCGGAACATGGATTCGGGCGCGGCCGAGCCCGCCACTACAATGCGCAGGCCGGGAGCCAGTTGCCAGCGCCCGGGATGGCAATCGAGCGCGTGCAGCACCGCCAGCCAGATGGTAGGCACCCCGCCGGTCAGCGTCACGCGCTCATCTTGCAGGAGGTCGAGCAGGGCCTCGGGCTGCAGGTTGCGTCCGGGCAAGACCTGCTTGCAGCCGTTCATGGTGGCGGCATAGGGGAAACCCCAGGCATTGGCGTGAAACATGGACATGGCGGGGAGAACGGTGTCGTGGCAGCTCATGGCCAACTGGTCGGGCAGTGAAATGGCAAGAGAATGGAGCGCGAGGCAGCGATGGGAGTAGACCACGCCCTTGGGGCTGCCGGTGGTGCCCGAGGTGTAACACATGGCGGCGGCCTCATCCTCAGCGAGAGCAGGATAGTTGGGTTCGTCGCCAGATTCGGCGAGAAAGGTTTCATACGACTCGCAGCCCGGCGGCAGCTTGCACGTGCCGCTGCCCGCAACCAAAATGCGCTCAAATTTTACCCGCGGACGAATCTGTTCAAGAATGTCCAGCAGCACATCATCCACAATCAGAAATCGGTCCTGGGCATGGTTGGCGATGTAGGCGATTTCATCGGGATGCAGGCGCAGGTTTAAGGTGTGTACCACCGCGCCCACGGCGGGCACGCCGAAATAGGCTTCCAGGTGTTCCTGCTCGTTCCACATCAGGGTGGCGACGCGCTCGCCCAGGGCGATGCCGGCGCGTTGCAGGGCGGCGGCCAGTTGCCGGCAGCGGCGGTGCAGGTCGCGGTAAGTGCCGCGATGGAGAGAGCCATTGGGCCGGGCGGAAACAATTTCCACACCGGGGAACAGCTTGCTCGCGCGCTCTGCCATGCAGGTGAGCAGCAGCGGCGATGACATCATGGTGGACTTCATGGAGCCTCCATGGAGCCAAAAGGAACGGTGGGGCGGGACCGTTTGCCGCGCTGCACCCGCCAAGAGTGTGCGCCCGCAGCTGGAAAGCGGCAAATTGGGGGGGAATTATAACTGCCGAACCGGCCCGGCGCTATGGCAAATTTGCCCCACCGCCGGGCGCGAGAAGGCGGGATGAGCGGCTTACACCGCCTTGGGAGTCGCCTGTTTCCGCCGCTGCCACTCCGCGCTGGAAAAGATGCGGGGGGCGACCTCAATCAACCGGGGCAGCATCTGGAACACCGAAACCGGACCCCATTTTGTGCCCCGGCGCGTACGATGGCCGCGCCGGTTCAATTCTTCGGCCACACGCCAGTAGGGGCCTTCGTCAATGATCAACTCCAGCATATCCACCAGGGTGGTGGCTTCGACTGAGTCCTCGTGCAGGGCGCCGCCTGCCACCTGCAAGCCGAAGGGAATCTCCGCCGCCGGTTCCTCCCTTTCCTCCTCAGAAACCTCACGCTGCCATTCCACCGCTACTAGAGTCCAGCCTTGGCTGCGCAGGTCTTCCATCTCTTTCGCGTTCAACGGCCCCGAAATTGGCTGGCGCAGATGCTCAATTTTGAACATGGCTCACCTCGGCGTCGCGATGCAACCTGGTCCAGAGCACGTCAATTTCCAGTGGACAGGAAGAAGCAGCTTGGCTTTCAACAACTTCGAGTAGCTGCCCAGGCGAGCCCGCAGCTTTCGGTGTCCGCTCCTGGGATAACCTGTGCGAAATCGAGCAGTGCGGCAGCCTATAACCGCAGGTGCTGGATGAGTTGATTGGCAAGCAGAGCCGACCCATAGGCCAGGCCGGCCATATAGGAGAACTGCAGTAGCGGCCATTTCCAGCTGTTGGTTTCCCTGCGCACCATCGCCAGGGTGGAGGTGCATTGCAGGGCAAAAGCGAAGAAGAGCAGCAGGGCCACCGCGCCGCCGGGGGTAAGGTCGGTGTGCAGGGCGCTTTGCAGGGTCATGGCGTGCGTGCCTGGATCCATGCCGTAGAGCGTGCCCAGCGTACCCACGATCACTTCCCGGGCGGCGATGGAAGTGACCAGCCCCACGCCAATCTTCCAGTTGAACCCCAGGGGCGCGATCACCGGCTCAATCTTTTGACCTACGCTGGCCAGCAAGCTGTCCTCGAGCGGCGCGCGTCCGGAATGGACCGGCAGGTTAATGAGTAGGGCCAAGCTGAGGGAGACCGCCAGCACCACCGTGCCCACACGCGAGGCAAAGGCCCAGGAGCGGTCCGCCAGCCGCAGGCCCAGCGAACGCAGGGTGGGCCAGCGGTAGGTCGGCAACTCCATCACGAAAGGGCTGCTGTGCGATTTGAGCACGGAGGATTTCAACAGCCGGGCGGTGGCGACGGCGGCGAGAAACCCCACCACATAAAGGCCAAGCATGGCCGCCGCCCTGGTTCCCAGAAAGATGCCGGCCAGCGGGCGGTCGGGAACGAAGGCGGCAATAATCATGGTGTAAACCGGCAGGCGGGCCGAGCAGGTCATCAGCGGCGCGATCAGGATGGTAGCCATGCGGTCGCGCTTGTTCTCGATGGTGCGCGTGGCCATAATCGCAGGCACGGCGCAGGCGTAGGCCGAGAGCAGGGGAATGAAGGCTTTGCCATTCAGTCCCAGCCTGGCCATGCTGCGGTCGGTGATGACCGCGGCACGCGCCAGGTAGCCGGAGTCCTCGAGCACGCCGATCAGCAGGAACAACAGCAGAATCTGCGGCAGAAAGACCAGGACCGAAGTCATGCCTTTCCACGCGCCGTCCATCAGCAACGAGCGCGCCATGCCCGGGGTAAGGTGCGCGGCCAGGGGCTGCCCCGCGCCCAGCAGCAAGCCCTGCAGTGCATCCGAAAGCGGCTGGCCAACGCGGAAGATAAGCTGGAAGGCGGCAACTACGACGCCCAGAAAAATGGCCGGTCCCCAATAACGGTGCAGGAAAATGGAGTCCAGTCGCTGCGACCATGCCGGCGGCAAAGGCCGGCGATAGGAAGCGCGACTGGCCACGCGCAGCGCCCACTCCCGGCAATGGCGGACATCCTGCAATACCGGCAACTCCACCGGGGCGGGCGCAGAGCCGGCGGAACCGACAAAATTCCGCACCGTAGACAAACCCTCGCCCCGCGCCGCGCTGATCAGGGCGATGGGTGTGCCTAATTGCCCGGCAAGCGCCACCAGGTCCACATCGCCATCTTGTTGACGCAAGGAATCGGCCATGTTGAGCAGCACCAGGGTGGGCAGGCCCAGAGCGATCACCCGCGCCGCCAGCACCAGGTGCCGGTTCAGGTGGGTGGCATCAAGAATCAGGACAATGGCGTCCGGCTGGGGCGTGCCCGGCATGCGGCCGTGGAGAACGTCGGCAGCAACCCGCTCGTCTTCCGAGTGGGGGGACAGGCTGTGGATTCCGGGCAAGTCGAGCACGGTGAGCGCTTCGCCGTTTGTCCCGCGCATGCACCCGGCACGCTGCTCCACCGTGACCCCGGGAAAGTTGGCAACTTTCTGCCGCAGCCCGGTCAGATTGTTGAACAGGGTGGATTTGCCGCTGTTGGGCGGACCTAACAGAGCGAGAACGCGAATAGTTCTTCCCGCGCTAGTGGCGGAGCGGACCACGGGCGCCGGTTCGGTGGCAGTGAGCGTAGTCATGGGCAGACCTCAGCCGCTTCATCAACCGGCAGGATAGAAATGTGGCGTGTCGTCTCGCGGCGGAGGGCAATCTCGGCCCCGTCCACGCGGTAAACCACGGGATCACCCCCGGGAGCGCGGCGCACCGCCAGTACGCGCGATCCGGCCACCAGGCCCAGATCCATGAGGGGCTCGGAGGCGGCTGGCGGCAAGGCCAGGTCGGCGATGACGGCGATCTGCCCGGGAGCCAGGTCGGCGAGGCGGCGGGGCGGAAGGGCAGGGGTCGTTTTTTTGAAATTGAAAATCATTTTCAACAAGATGATTATCCCCGCCCGCTCGCTCCTCTGGCTATCGCTGGCGTCACTCCTGTGTGTGACGTAGCTCACAATGCGGCCCGCCCGTCCACCGAGTCCCAAATTGGAACCCCGCCCCCTCTTTTTTTGTTAAGGCGTGACCCGAATCACACTGCGCCTTGACCGGCTGGGGGTATAGGGGAAAGCGGGGAGAAAATTATGAAACGCCTTGGAATTGCCACCGCATGCGGCGTGGTAGCGGGTCTGCTCTGCGTCTCCGCCGGCGCCATGCTGGGGTTGAAGGTAACCCCGATTTTCTTCGGCTGGGCTATGCTGAATCGCACCCTGCTGGGCTTTGTAATCGGAATCTCCGCCTTGCGCTTCCACTGGGCTTTGCATGGCTCCGTCATGGGCCTGTTGGTGGGATCGCTGTTTTCCTATTCGCTGTGGATGCTGGGTGATCCCGCCTGGACCATCGCCGCGGTGCTGGCCGGCAGCATCATTTTTGGTGTGCTGATCGAGTTTTTCACCACCGTGGTTTTCAAGCAGCCCCAGCAGGCGTCCGCTATCAGCACGGAACTGGAGATGCCAAGGCGAGCGGCAGCCTAGAAGCAGGCGGCGCGGCGGACAGAAAAGACCTGTAGGAGCACGCATCCACTTGCCCCGCCGAAACGATAGCGGGAGGCGTGGTGCCTGTTTGCTGCCGGGTGTTATCCCGTACTTTGTCTACTTGCGGAAATAGAGGAAAGCAGCTACCAGCACCAGAACTACGGTCAGAATCCACATGAACGTCTGGCGGCTTCCGCTTTGTTGCTCGGCCATGAATGACCCTCCACCAGGGGGAAGATATTTAGCCGGAAAGATAACAGATTACGGGAGCGGGAGGGCAAAATTCCTTTTTCGCCAAGCCACCGGCAAGTAGGGCAAGAGGAAAGCAGCCGAACATCCTGGTTGAGGCCCAGGGTTGCTTCAGGCGGCAGCTTCGTAATCGCCTTTGCAGAGCAGGTACAGCAGTTCGGTCGCCAGGCGCAGGGCGGCGGCCAGACTGCTCGTCACTCCCTGGCGCAAGGTCTTACCGTCCGGTCCCTTGAGCGCGTAGGAACAGACGCGCACATCGTCGTGCGCGTTTACCTCCGCGGTTAGACCGCCGCCAAAAACCCGCCAGCAGGAGTTATGCTGGGAAGGTGGAGCAATTAGCATGCGCCCGTGCCGGAACAGCGCCGGCGAGAGCAGGCGAGCGGTTTGCTGCACTGCGTCCATAGGTACAAATTACGACGGCCGGACCGCGCCCGCTGTTGCCTGTGCCAATTCATTTGTGAGTTCGTGATCGGGCGCTTGGCTAGCATCGAATACAAGAATGACAGGACGAATCCTGCTGGTGGACGATGAGCCCTCGATTGTGATGACGCTCACCGCCATTCTGCAGAAGAACGGATTTCAGGTAATGAGCGCGGCCTCGGCCCAGCAAGCCAAGGAGAAGCTGGCGCGCAACCAATTCGATCTGGTCATTACCGACCTCAAGATGGAAACCGACGGTGCCGGGTTTGAGGTGTTGAAGACAGCGCTACAGCAGCCCTACAAACCGGCTACCCTGTTGCTCACCGCGTATCCTATGGCGCCGCAGGAATGGGTCGCGCACGGCGCGGACGGGCTGCTGGAAAAGCCCACCGAGATGTCAGCCCTGCTGGAAACAATTTCCCATCTGCTGTCCGCCGATTAGCGACCCCGTCCCCCTGTCTGCCGGGCCAGCATAACAAGTTGGATCACAATGCCATCCTTCTGCCGTTCCATTCCGGGAAGGGACACTTGTTTATCTTTTTCCTGGGCTTCGCCGCTCTCGTGAGGTGGCGAATAATGGTTGTGTAATGCTTTTGCCGCCGTGAATCCAGTTCCAGCCAGGGCACAAACCTCTCCAACGGTGGGCGCCTCAAGTTGGCACGAGCGGTCACCTAAGTTGCTATTGCTGTTTCTGCAATTATGGTTTTGTCTAGACACTTATAGGGAGAAGCGAACGTCCCACTCACCCCCTGATCCGGAGGCATTATGCTACTCAGCCGCGAACAGCGCAATCTCGCGCTCGGCCTCTTACTAGTGTTCCTCATGGGTTCTACGGCTCTCGTACTACAAGCTCAAGATGATACGACGCCCAAAGCGGATATTTTCGTGGGCTATCAATGGCTGAATCCCGGCGGAAGCATTCCTGTGCGGGGAACGGCGAATCCGGTTCAGGGGCAGCAGTTGCCCAGCCTGTCCAAGGGCTTCGGCCTGGCATTTGGGTACAACTTTTATCGTCCTTTCGCCATGGAAGCTGATTTCGGCCGCAACTGGGATCGTGGTCTGAGTTTCAACACCTATTCTGTAGGTCCACGTTTCACCTGGCGCAGCGATAATGTTAACTTCTTCGCCCACACCCTCCTGAGTCTCAATCAGCTAAGCGCACCTTCTTTTTCGACCAGGGAAGGCATAGGAGCAATTCTTGGCGGCGGCATGGACCTGCGGGCCACCCAGCACCTCAGCATCCGCCTTTTTGAGGCTGACTATCAGTGGACACGCCAGAACTTTGCCGCCTTCGTTCCAGAGACCCAGTCGAATTTGCGCCGGCCCAGCCTCAGCGGAGCTCGTTTGCGCGCTGGCTTGGTATTTAACCTGGGAGGTGGCGCTCCCCCGACACCCCCGTCAGCGCAGTGCACGGCGCAGCCCGCCGAGGTAATGGTAGGCGAACCGGTCACCGTGAACCTGACCACTAATAATTTCAATCCCAAGCACAGCCTGAATTACAACTGGAGCAGCACCGGCGGCAAGATCACCGGCAAGGACACCACCGCCACCATTGATACCAATGGATTGGCGGGCGGCAGCTATACCGCCACTGCCACCGCGACCGACCCCAAAGCCAAGCACAATAACCAGGCCACGTGCACTACCGGCTTTACGGTCAAGGAGCCTCCCAAGAATCCGCCCACCATGAGTTGCTCCGCCAGTCCGGCTTCGGTGCCGCCGGGTACGGCCGCCAGCATCAGCTGCGATTGCAAGAGTCCGGACAACGTGCAGGTGAACGTCTCCAATTGGACCGCCACCGGCGGCGCCGTTTCCGGCAGCGGCAACACGGCCAGTTTGAATACCGCTGGCGCTTCTCCGGGATCGGTCACCGTGAACGCGACCTGCACCGACTCGCGCGGCCTGACCAGTACCGCCTCCACCCAGGTGGCTATCGAGACTCCGCCACCCGCGCCCGAGGTCAAGGAACTGGAAAGCAGGCTGGCGCTGCACAGCATTTATTTCCCCACCGCCCAGCCCGCGGCAGCCAATCCCAAAGGTGGCCTGGTACTCAGCCAGCAGAAGACGCTGCTCGCCCTGGCCACCGACTTCGTCAAATATCTGCAGAGCAAGCCGGAGGCAAAATTGACCCTGGAGGGGCACGCCGACCAGCGTGGTTCGGCGGCCTTCAATCAGGCGCTCTCCGAGAGGCGCGTAGACCGGGTGCGTGGTTTCCTGGAGGAAAATGGAGTGCCCGCCGGCAGCATTGAGACCAAGGCATTCGGCGCGCAGCAGAACCTCACGCCTGCCGAGGTCAAAGGCTCGGTGGAGCAGAACCCTGACCTGACTCCGGGAGAGCGGGTGAGGATCCTGCGCAACATGCGGACCATCATTCTGGCCAGCAATCGCCGCGTGGACATCACCCTGAGTACCACCGGTCAAACCTCGGTGCGCCAATTCCCCTTTAACGCCGCGGATTCTCTGAGTCTTATCGGCGGCCGCGAACAGAAGGGGGCGGCGGTCAAGAAAGCCGCGCCTCGGCCCAAGGCCAGGAAGAGGACACCGAAAAAGAAATAAGCCGCAAGCAAGAGGGATTTACAACAAAGGCCGCCTGCGGGCGGCTTTTGTTTTTGTCGCCCACCCGACAAGGTTGGCAGGACAGTAATACCATAATATGATAGGCTCTCCAGTTCACGGAGGAACGAACCGCATGGCACGCATCACCTATCTGACTCCGAAAGAGATTTCCGACCCGCAAGCCCGGCAGTGGCTGGAGGATTCCATCCGCGTGGGCCGGCCGGGGCCGGAAAACCAGGCCATACGCGCCCACCAGCCTGACGTGATGCGCTCCTTCACCCTTACCTTCGAGATGCTGTTCAAGCGGGGAAGGGGCACGGTGGAGTGGGACCTTAAAGAACTGTTGCGCGCCTACATTGCCCTCAGCATGTCGTGCAGTTATTGATCACACCAGGGAATCGCGCAGGCTGCGCGATCAAAAGAAGACCGCATGTCGGAGGTGACGCGCTACGAAGAGTCCGAGCGCTTTACCCCGCGGGAAAAACTCGCCCTGGCTTACGCCGATACCATCATCTGGAATCCCGATCGCGCCGATGATGCGCTCTGGGAGCGCCTCCACGCCGAGTTCACCGAGCCTCAACTGGTGGAGATCGGCTACTGGATCGGTTTCATCTCCGGCGGGCAGCGCTGGCTTATGACTCTCAAGACCAGGAAGGGTGAACTAGCGGCCGTGCTGGCGGAAAAGCAAGCGGCAAAAGTCCAGCCGTGAAGCGGCGCCCCTGGTACACCGGCCTTTACGCCCAGACGATGATGGGCATTGTCCTGGGCATCGTTGTCGGACATTTCGTCCCCAAGCTTGGCCTCGCCCTGAAGCCCCTGGGCGACGCCTTCATTGCCCTCATCCAGATGATGATCGGGCCCCTCATCTTCGGGGTCCTGGTGCAGGGCATTGCCTCCATGACCGACATGAAGAAGTTGGGGCGGGTGGGGCTGAAGACCCTGGCCTACTTTGCCGTGGTCTCGGCCATCACGCTGGTCATGGGAACGCTGGCCGCAAAGATTGGCCGCACTGGCAGCGGATTGAGCCAGCTCACCGCTTCGCTCAGCGCGCACCAGGCCGCCCATTTTGCCGTTCACGCCAGGAACCCGGGCTTCGGCAGTTGGCTGCTGGAGATTATTCCCCAGACTTTTGTCGGCGCTTTCGTGCGCGGCAGCGTTCTTCCGGTTGTGCTGCTGGCGGTGCTGTGCGGATTCGCTATGGCGCGCATAGGAGAGGCGGGCAGACGCGCAGGCGAAGCCGTAGAACTGGTCACCAAGGTATTTTTTGGCATCGTGCGCCTTATCGTTCGGCTGGCCCCTATCGGGGCGTTTGGCGCCATGGCCTTCACTGTGGGAGCCTACGACCTGACTTCGCTGTCCAGTCTGGCCAAGCTGGTAGTCTCCTTCTATGCGGCTGCCATCCTGTTCGTGCTGGTGATTCTGGGAATCATCGCCCGGCTGGCCGGCTTCTCCTTGTTCCGCTTCCTTGCCTACATCAAGGATGAGCTGATGATCGTGGTGGGCACCAGTTCATCGGAAACCGTGCTTCCCGACATGATCCGCAAGCTCCGCAACCTGGGCTCGGCGGATTCCACGGTTGGCCTTGTCTTTCCCATGGGCTACAGCTTCAACAATGCCGGCGCCAACATCTATATGACCCTGGCCGTCTTCTTCCTGGCGCAGGCCAGCAATGTGCACTTCACGTTTGCACAGGAAGTGCGCATTCTGCTGGTGTCATTCATCGCTTCCACGGGCGGCGCAGGGGTGCCTGGGGGCGCCTTCGTCAAAGTGGCGGCCATGCTTAGTGTTGTCCCGCAGATACCGGTAGCGTCCCTGGCCCTGCTGCTGGGAGTGGATAAGCTGATGAGCGAGTGTCGCGCCCTGGCCAACGTCATTGGCAATGGTGTGGCCACTCTTGCGGTGAGCCGCTGGGAAGGTGAGGTGGATGCAGCCCAGTTGCGCCGAGCCTTGCGCGGCGAGGCGGCTCCGGAAGCTGGCGCCGGCTCAGCAGCACCGCCACCCAAACCTCAAGATCAGCCTGCCATCTTTTCGCGGTCAAGCCCAAGTTCGCTGTGAACTCGGCCTCTCGCCAGAAAAGGGAACTGGTGCTATTCCAGCAAATCCGGCTGCTCCCGCGTGATGCGCGCCCACAGCGGCTGAAACTGGAACCAGCCCGCCTGGTGGTTGCCCAGCAATTCACGCGTGGCGCGGGCGTGGGCGGGGTCAATCTTTACCGGCGTGCCGGCGGCCTCCGCTAATAGCTGTGAATGGCAACTCCGGTCCATGGTGATGAACCACCACGCCGCCTCATCCACCGTGCTCCCCACGGTAAGTAGTCCGTGGTTGCGCAGGATAACCGCCTTGTGACCGCCCAGCGCCTGGGCGATGCGCTCGCCTTCAGAAGTTTCGTAAACCACCCCGGTGAAATCGGCGAACAGGCCATGGTCTTCATAAAACGCGCAGGCATCCTGGGTGAGAGGATCGAGCAGGCGGCCCAGGGTTGACCAGGTCCGGCCGTACAGCGAATGCGAGTGCGCCGCCGCCACTACGTCCGGACGGGCGGCATGCACGCGCGAGTGGATGGCAAAGGCGGCCGCATTCACCGGATACTTGCCCTCCACCACCTGGCCCTGCTGGTTCACCAGAATGAGGTCAGAGGCGCGGATCTGGCCGAAGTGTATGCCGAAGGGATTCACCCAGAAATGGTCGGGCCGCTCCGGATCGCGCGCTGTGATGTGGCCGGCCACTCCTTCATCGAATCCGTAGGCGGCAAACAGCCGGAAGGCCGCTGCCAGTCGCTGCTTGCGATGGCGCCGCTCTTCTTCCGGGCTGATAAAGGCGGGCTGCTGCGGTAAATGGAATACATCGGCGGGCGCGGTGGCCATAGAGTCCCTCCAAACGACGCGTCGAGACTATAGACCCGGCGCGCTGGCCACGGCAAGTATGGAAGGTGATTTGAACAGCCAAGACGCTCCCGGCTGTGGCGCCGCCGCTTCTTGCCTACCGGCTCTTGATCAGCGGCTCCTGCCCTTCGACAATTTCCGCCAGCATCTTGGGCTCGACGTTGCCGCCGCTGATTACAGCCACGTTGATGCGGGTTTGCGGGAGCTCATTGCGGTGGTAGAGGAATGCAGCCACGGTCACGGCGCCGCTGGCTTCGGCCACCAATCGGGGATTGGCGGCCAGCAGACGCATGGCCTGCCGAATTTCGTCCTCGCTGACCGTCACCATGCCGTCCACATATTCGCGGATGTGAGCAAAAGAGATCTCACCCACGCTCTGCGTGCGCAAGCCGTCAGCGATGGTTGACGTGGTTTGCTCCGCGGTCCAGGAGACCACGCGTCCGGCCTTCATGCTGGCCAGCGCGTCCGCCGCCAGCTCCGGCTCCACACCTATGACCTTGCAGTGGCTGCCTGCCTGTTTGACGGCTGCGGCAATGCCGCTGACCAGCCCGCCCCCGCCCACCGGCGCCAGAATGGTCTCCACTTCGGGCAGGTCCTCCAGAATTTCCAGGCCGATTGTGGCTTGCCCGGCGATGATGCATTCATCGTTATAGGGCGGCACGATCACGTAGCCATGTTCGGCCGCGAGCTGCTCGGCTCGGGTGCGGCGCTCTTCGCTACCCGGTCCCACCAGTACCAGTTCCGCCCCCATTGCCGCCGTGCTTTCCCGCTTGATGGCGGGAGCGGAGCGCGGCATCACGATAACAGCGCGCACACCCAGAGCCCGCGCTGCATAGGCCACCCCCTGCCCGTGATTGCCGCTGGAATAAGCGATCACCCCGCGCCGGCGTTCTTCTGGCGAAAGGGAAGCGATCTTGTTGTAGGCGCCGCGCAGCTTGAACGAACCGACGGGCTGCAGGTTTTCCGGCTTGAGATAAAGTTCTCGCCAATCTTTGGGATCTTGCTGCTGTGGAATGTGGGAGAGCACCAGGTGCGTGCGCACAGCCACGTCCCGCAGGCGCTGCTGCGCTTGCCTGATTTGCTCAAGAGTTATGATGGTGGCGGTCTCCGAAAACGTAATTCTAGTTTAGCTGGTCCTGCGAAGGTGAGTGTGAAACGTGGGTCCCTGTACCTTTGGAAACAAGCAGCTGATAGCTGGTAGCCGGTAGTTGGTATTGGGAGTACCACGCTCCACCAACTACTAACTACCAGCTACCAACTACTAAATTTCAAGAATCACCGGCATGATCAATGGCCGCCGCGCTGAGCGCTTCACGATGAATCGCTTCAGGTCCTGGCGGATCTTTTCCTTGATAACGCCGTAATCCGCTTTTTCTTCGTCGCTGGAGGCCTCCAAAGTCTGCAGCACGATCTGCCGAGCCTCAGGCAGGAAGCCATCTTCGCCGGCGGCAAAGCCGCGCATCACGATTTCGGGCGCGGTCTCCACCCGGCCAGTGAGCTTGTTGATGGCGATGATGGGCAGCACAATCCCGTCCTCGCTCAGGTGGCGGCGGTCGCGGATTACCAGGTCTTCGACCACATCCGTGCGTGAGCCCGAATCAATGCAAACCCGTCCCACGGGTACTCGCCCCGCCTTGCGCGCGCCCATTTCATCGAACTCCAGAATGTCGCCGCTCTCAATGGACATAACCTTTCCCACCGCTCCCTTCATGGAAGCGGCTAGTTCAGCGTGCCGGCGCAGCTGCCGGAATTCCCCGTGAATGGGGATAAAGTAGCGCGGCTTCACCAGGTTGATAATCAGTTTGAGCTCTTCCTGGCTGGCGTGGCCGCTCACGTGCACCGGTGGGTGCGAGCCATCTTCATAGATGACGTGAGCCTCGCGCCGGAACAGGTGGTCAATCATGCGGTAGATGGCTTTCTCGTTTCCCGGAATGATGCGCGAGGAAAGCACCACCGTGTCGCCGGGCTCAATCTTGGCGTGCTTGTGGTTGTCCACCGCGGCCCGCGACAACGCGGACATGGGTTCGCCCTGGGTCCCGCTGATGAGCACGCACACTTTCTGCGGCGGAAAATTCTTCACCTCACCGGGATGGATCAGCAGCCCGTCGGGAACGTCAATGTAGCCCAAGTCGGAGGCGATTTCCGCCGAGTCAGCCATGGACCGCCCCACCAGCGCCACTTTGCGGTTGTATTCATAGGCCAGTTCGAAAGCCAGCTTAATGCGGTGAATAGATGAGGAGAAGCAGGAGATGAACAGGCGCCTTTCCGACCAGGCGAACACTTCGTCGAACTTCCGGCGCACCGCGCGTTCACTGGGCGTATACCCCGGGCGCTCGATGTTGGTGGAATCCTGAAACAGCGCCAGCACGCCTTCTTTGCCGTATTCGGCAAAGGCATGCAGGTCGAACAGCCGGTTGTCGGTGGGCGTGGGGTCCACCTTGAAGTCGCCGGTGTGGATAATTACGCCCAGCGGCGTGTGAATGGCCAGGGAAACGCAGTCCACCAGGCTGTGCGTCACCTGGATGGGGTTGATGGTGAAGGGGCCGATGGTAAAGCGCTCGCCGGCGCGGATCTCGCGCAGGTCGGCCTCGTCCAGCAACCCGTGTTCCTCCAGTTTGTCTTCCACGTAGGCCAGGGTGAACTCGGTGCCGTACACCGGAAGGTTGATTTCCGAGAGAATCCAGGGCAGTCCGCCGATGTGGTCTTCATGACCGTGGGTGAGCACGATGGCCTTCACCTTGTCGCGGTTGTCAATTAAATAGGTGATGTCGGGGACGACGATGTCCACCCCCAGCAGTTCGGCTTCGGGGAACATCAGGCCGGCGTCAATGACGATGATCTCGTCGCCCCAGCGCACGGCCATGCAGTTCATACCGAACTCGCCCAGCCCACCCAGGGGCACGATCTGTAGCTTGCCAGTTGGCATATGTTGGATTACTTGGATGCTAGCACAATGCCCGCCGCCGGGCAGTGCGGCAGGGCACCTCACGGTTATTTGCCGTTCATCTTCTTGCGGACGTGCAACAGTTTTTGTACTTCGGCCACCACCTCCCCGCTCTCGTCTCTTACCTCGACCAGAAAGGTGGGCTCCACTTTCTCCTGTGTCTCCAACTGCCGCCGGATGGCTTCGATCTGTTCCTCACTCAGCCGGAAGCTGGCCACCACTTTACCTTTCCCCGGTTTGCGGAAACGGATGCTGGCGGATTTATCCCACACCACATAGTCTCGGCCCAGGTTCTCAATCAGCATGAGCATGTAAAACGGGTCGGTCATGGAGTAGAGCGAACCGCCGTAATGCGTGCCCACAAAATTGGCATTCCAGAAACGCAGTTTCATCTCTACGTCAATTACCCGCCAGTCCGCCTGCAGCCGTGTGACCCGGATTCCCGCGCCCGCAAGAGGTGGCCACAGATTGATAAACCGGCGCAGGTGACGTTTCATAACCCTGTGCATGGTGCGATCCTATCCTAGAAGGTACCGTTTAAACCGGCCTTGAAAGGGCGCGGCTTCAGCCGTCAGGCGCTCTTATAGGTTGAGCTTTAGCTCCTGAGGGTTTTGCCCGGGCCACCAGGATGCGGTAAGGTGGTATGAGATGTCGGGTGTAAACAAGAACTCCTGGTTGCGGCGGCGGGCCGAGAACGCGCTGCGCCGCGGTTTTACCGAAGCTTATGAAACCGTAAAGGTGGACCCTAACCGCTTCCTGCTGCAGTTGCAGGCCGCCCACAGCCTGCCCATTTCCACTTATCGCGGCGTTTACTCGCTGGACATTACGCAGTTGGATGAGGTTGCCTCCCAGACCATTCGCGGGGCTATGAAGATCGCCGCCGTGGAAGGCGCGGGTCTGGGACTGGGCGGCGTTCTAACCGTGCTTCCCGACTTGAGCATCCTGGCTGCCATCACCCTGCGCACCATCCAGAAGCTGAGCCTGGTGTACGGCTTTGAATTCAACACCGATGAAGAAACCGCCGAGCTCTGGCTGGCCACGGCCAGCGCCGCCGGCGTGGACCTGAGCCGCGAGTTTCTGGAAAAAGAAGTGGTCAGCCGCCTGGTGCCTCGCGTTATCCGCCGCATTGCAGTGCAGGCCAGCACCGATGTGGTGGAACGCTGGTCCGGCCGGCTGATTCCTATTGCGAGCTCATTTATCGGCGGCGGCCTGAATTATTATTTCGTGCGCGCCTGGGGCGAACGCGCCAACGCTCACTTCCGCCAGAAGCACCTGGCCCTGCGCGAGCGCCTGGCTCTGGCCTCCGCTCCCACCCTATGACTTCCCAGCGAGTCTTTTCCTGTGCCGCCATACTGTTCGATCTGGATGGCGTGCTGGTGGATTCCACTGCTTCTGTCGGTCGCTTCTGGGCTTTGTGGGCGGCGGAACACAATGTCTCGCCCGAAGAGGCCGTGCGCGTCGCTCATGGCCGCCGCACCCTGGAAACCATTCGCCTGCTCGCCCCCCATCTCGATGCCGAGGCGGAAACCGTGCGCCTGGAGCGGCGCGAGGCCGACGACACCGACGGCGTCGGGCGCGTTCATGGAGCGCTGGAATTGCTCTCTACGTTGCCCGCGCAGCGCTGGGCGGTGGTCACTTCCGGCACGCGCTATCTGGCCACGCGCCGCCTCGCAACCAACGGACTCCCCGCCCCCGCCGTCTTCGTCACCGCCGACGAAGTTACACTAGGCAAGCCGCATCCCGAACCCTATCTGAAGGGCGCTGAACTGCTCGGGCTCTCCCCCCTAGATTGCCTGGTGTTTGAGGACGCGCCCGCCGGAATCGAAGCTGCGCGCGCCGCCCGCATGACCGCAATCGGCGTGGCCACCACCTATCCCGCCGCTGAGTTGACGCTCGCCCACGCGGTGGTTCGCGACTTGTCGCAGGTGCGGACGCGGCTCGATGGCGATGGCCGGCTGGAAGTCATGCTCGGCTAGCATTCAGCACTCAGCCGGCAGTATTCAGGTCCAGGGTCGGCGAAGACCCCAGGTTGACACAACCATTTAAGTTCTTGAAACAGCCCGGAGCTCGCGGTCAAACCAACATATTGTCATCCTGAGCTGCGTGACCGAGCCTTGGCGAAGGAGCGCAGCGAAGGACCTGCTTTCTCGTTGCGCACCCAAACCGTCCAGCCAACGCACCAACAATGACGGCGCAGGGGGCTGACTGCTGAATGCTGATTACTGCTTTTATTCCACCTTCACCTCAAAATTCGTTCCTTCCCATCGCTTCTCCTCGGTCCAATACAAGGTGAACACCACGCTGCTGCCCGAGGGCAACTTGCTCGTGGGCAGGTCCACCACGTACGTGCCAATACCGGTATCGCGCGCCGTGCTGTCCTGGGCGGTGCGCCAGCCATCGGTACTCCAGTGCGCCATCGCCGGCGACAGGGTTTGCAGCCGCAGGATAAGGCCGGGCGGCATATTGCGCAGCTTGTGATTGAAGCTCCAGATAAAAACTGTGGCCGGCTGCTTCGCCACCACGTAGCGCTGATAGATTTGCGGCGCCTGGTCGAAAATTTTGCCGTCGCGCAGGGAACGCCGCAGCTTCAGGTATTCCGCGTGCGCCCACACCAGGGGCCTCGCCGACCCGGAAGGCCGCCCAAAGAACAACTCGAGCGCTGGAATGTCGGGTGCGTCCCAGACCTGCTCCGGAATCAGCCCGCTCTCATCAGCCGATTTCTCCATGCTGTGCAGCAGCGCTTCGGCGGCGGCACGTCTTCCCGCCGCCAGCTCATAATGGGCCCGTTCGCCGGTAAGCAGCGGCCAGGCGCGGCCCACGCCGGTGCCGTCGAAGGCCGAGCCGTCTTCATGTTCGCCGTAGCCGTCGTCATTGTAACGGTGCCACGACGGCCCTTGCGGCAGTTCCACTTTCAACAGAGCGTCAATCGCCTTCAGGGTGGAAAGAATACGTGGATCGTCGGGCGCGCGCAGGCCAAAGCGTACCAGCGCCAGCGCGTCAGGGCTTACGATGCTGGCGGCGGGCTCCAGCGTGTCCCCCGGCGGCCGGTTCTTGATGGGCACATAGCCTTCCAGAGCGGAGGCGGCATCAGGATCAGCGGTATCCGGCGGAGCAATGCGCACGTAGTAGCCGTCTATTCCCAGCTTGCGCGCCAGCGGTCCGCCCACCTGGTACATCCAGCGCTCGATGTTGGCATTCCAGGCATCAGCGGTTTCACGCAGAAAGACGCCCAGGGCCGGCTCGCCGTGAATGTCAGCCAGGTCGGCCGCCACCAGCAAGCCCGCAATTTCCGCCGCCAGAGTGAAGGGCGAATAGCCCGGGTCCTCCTCCCAGCGATCCTGCTGTGTCACCGGGCCATTGCGCACCACGAAGCCGGCGGCGCGCCGCGCCATCGGCCAGAAGCCGCTTAAGCCTCCATCGCTCAGAGCGCCCTCCCGCCGGAGTAGGTCCACCAGCAGGATGGGGAGCGCCGTCTCGTCCATCTGCAGGCCTTTCCAGTAGGCGGTTCCGTCCAGCCACATGTTCTGCGGCCAATGACCGTCGGCTTCCTGCGTTACTCGCAGGTAGCCCAGCACGCGTAGCGCGTCCTGACTAGCCTCAAACGCCAGCAGACCGCTCGCGGTCTCCACCAGATCCCGCGGCCACACCAGGTGATAGCCTCCCAGGTCCTCGTCGCCCTTGGAGAAGCCCCAGGGAATGGAGAGGCTGGCAATCATGCCGCCGGGAAACGTCTTTTCTTCGTGCGTGCGCAACACGCAGGCGCTGATGCGGAACATATCCTGGTTGCCGTCACTGTCGGGCGGGTCCACTTTTTGCAGCCACTCCTGCCAGCCCTGCACGTACTCCCGGCGCGCGGTTTCATATCCTTCCAGCAGGCTGGCCAGGGCATGACCGCCGGCTTCGGAGGCCGCCTGGCCAAAGCCCAGCGAGAGCACAAACTCACCGCCGCAGCCCGCCAGGTCCACCTCCCCGGTCAGGGCAACGTTGCCGTTTTCCGCGCGCGGGTACTCCCACGTCATTTCGTAGTTACGCGATAAATCCTGCCAGCCGTCTGAGGTGCCCACAAAACCGGCGGAGCGCTTCAGCCAGTTGGCTGAGGAAGCCAGCGCCAGCCCGTACCCATCGCGCGAGGTATAGAGCATGGGCGTGCCCTTGTAGTCGCCCAGAAAACCAGTATTGCCGTATCCGCAATTAGCCAGGTGCGGCGCCAGCAATACATAAACGTGGTAGTCGCCCAGAGTTCCTTTCAAGGGCTGAAAACGAATTTTCTGCAGGCACACGTGGCGGCAGGGGTCGGTGCAGATTTCCTTCTCGACCCGGTAGCGTCCATCCATCGCCGTGTTGACCAGGCGATAGGCGGGCACCCCTGGCGCCAGATAGTTGACCACCGAGGTGGCATGCCGTTTTTCTTCGGAGAAGTAAAACCGGCCGTCGGTGATGATCAGCCCCAGGTCGCGGGTGCAGGCAATGTCCACCCGGGGAAAATAAATTTCATTCAGAATGCCGTGGCTGAGCGTAAACCACACCCGGCTGGAAGGGCTGAGAGCTGTGCCCACCCCGTTTTTCGCGCTGGAAGTCCAGCGCGGCGGAATGCCCGGCCAGCCGGGCGGAATATTCGGGCTTGGATTGTTCATGCTCTTGCGAGTGATGGATTTTCAATTTTAAACCGGAACTTGCTGCTTCGGTCCGGAGTTGAAGGAATTGTTAACCTGCGAGCAATACAAGTTCGTTACAATGGTCGGCCATTTCGCGGAAAGGGCTGACGCAACTTGAAGCGCACACTTCTCCTCCTGCTGCTGATTGCCGGGCTTGCCTTGGGTTACCAGAAAAAGCTTGCCCAACAAAAAATAGTTTCTCTTCCCAGCAGCAAGCGGTTGATGGCCCCGCCGCCGGGAAATCCGCAGCCCACCAACGGCCTGCCGGTTGCGGCTGTGCTCGATCCCAGCGGCCGCTATCTGGCGCTGCTCAACGCCGGCTTTGGCACCCCCGAGTCTCATTATCGGCAGTCCATCGCCGTGCTCGATCTCCAGACCGGCCGGCTGACCGATTTTCCCGATCCGCGCCTCGGACCTCACGCCCGCCAGGCCCTGTTTCTCGGCCTTGCATTCAGCCCTGATGGTCGTCGTCTCTATGCCACGGTGGGTTCCATTACCGATCCCACCGGCCAAGACCCGGGCGACACCGGAAACGGAATCGCCGTGTACAGTTTCAGGAATGGAAGGCTGGCTGCCGATAGCTTTATTCCTGTCGGCCTGCAGCCGGTCTCGCCTTCCAGGCACGTGGCCTACGATTTGGCCGAGGTTCCGCACGGAGAAGCCATTCCCTATCCCGCGGGTATTGTCGCCTTCTCTCGTGGCGGCCGGGAAGAATTGCTGCTGGCCAATAATCTTTCCGACAACGCTGTGCTGCTCGACAGCCAAGGCAAGCTGCTGCACCGGTTTGATCTGAGCGCCGGCAGGGAATTGCCCTCCGCCTTTCCCTACACCGTTGTGGTCGCGCGCGACGGCCGCCGCGCTTTCTGCACCCTGTGGAACGCTTCCCAGGTCGCCGAATTCGATCTCGAGCGCGGCAAGGTTAAGCGTCGCATCACCCTGCTCAAGCCGAAGTCCGCCATCGAAGCCGGCTCGCACCCCACCGCCATGCTCTTGAGCCCGAATGACAGGCTGCTCTTTGTGACCCTTTCCAACAGTGACGCCGTGGCCGTGGTGGACGCCGTTACCGGCAAGCTTCTACGTTTGCTCTCCACCCGCCTCCCCGGTGAGACGCTGGGGGGCACTTTCCCCAACGCCCTGGCCGAGTCGGCTGATGGCCGGCGGCTGTTCGTAGCGGATGCATCTTCGGATGCGGTGGCGGTCTTCGATATCTCCGAATTAAAAGGCGGCATGCCCGCAACAACCGCTCCCCAGGAGGCATCCGGTTTCATTCCCACCGAATGGTATCCCACCGCGCTCGCCGTTCGTGGCGACGATCTTCTCATCGCCAGCGGCAAGGGCGAAGGCACCGGGCCTAACACCGGCCACATCCACCGGGGAAACGATACCGGCTACATTCCCACGCTGCTGCACGGCTCCATCGCTGGCTTGAGCATCCGCCAAGCGGAGCCGCAAATGGCCGAACTTACCCGCGAAGTCGAAGACAGCAATCTCATGAGGACCGCCCCCGGGCAGATCATGTTTCGTTCCGGGAAAAATCCTATTCGCCACCTTATTTACATCATCAAGGAAAACCGCACTTACGACCAGATATTAGGCGACCTCAAGCCTGGCGACGGCGATCCCTCGCTCACCATGTTTGGCCAGGACGTTACCCCCAATGAGCACGCCCTGGCCCGCCAGTTCGGCATTCTCGATAACTTCTATGACAGCGGCGAGGTCTCCGGTGATGGCCATGTCTGGTCCACCGCCGGCATTACCTCCGACTACACGGAGAAGACCTGGCAGATTGCCTATCGCGGCAACGAGCGTACCTACGACTATGAAGGCGAAGTCGCCGGCGATTTTCCTTTGCAGCAGGATGAGCCCGACGTCAATGAACCGGAAACCGGATATCTGTGGGGCAATCTGGCTCGCCACGGCCTTACCTACCGGCATTATGGCGAGTTCGTGGCTACCATCTGGTGCCGGGAACAGGGAAGCCATGCCGCATCACCCCGTTCGGGCACGCCCCTCGAGCCCTCCGACCCCTGCCGGCACCCGCGGGTGAACAGGGGCGAGGCCCTGCCGCCTAACGTTGGCCAGCCCCACGGCTCCTCCAGCCCGTGGCCTTGGCCGGTGCCCATGCTGGCTCGCGATGTGCCCACCAAGCCCGAACTGCGCGGCCACTTCGACGCCAATTACGCCGACTTTCGCGTCGACTACCCCGACCAGCTGCGGGTGGACGAGTTCTTCAATGAGTTCCAGCAGTTCGTGCGCGTCCGCCAGCAAGGCAAAGGAGAGCAGATGCCGGCATTCGTCATGCTGCGTCTGCCCAATGACCACACTGCCGGCACCCAACCCGGTTTTCCTACGCCTGCGGCCTCCGTGGCCGACAACGACCTGGCGCTGGGCAGGGTAGTGGAAGCGGTTTCCCATAGCCCGTACTGGGACGATACCGCGATTTTTGTCCTGGAAGATGACGCCCAGGACGGCGCCGATCACGTGGACGCGCATCGCAGCATCGCCTTCGTGATCAGCAAGTATTCCCCGGGCTCAGCCGCCGCCCCCTATGTGGACCACCATTTCTATACCACCGTAAGCGTTATCCACACCATGGAGTCGCTGCTCGGACTCCCGCCCATGAACAACAATGACGCGCTGGCGCCGCTCATGGCGCCCTTATTCAGCGGACCCGGACAGCCGCCCTTCCAGGCCGATTACCGGAACCGGGACAACGGCTTGCTTTACCGCACCAACACATCGAGTGCCCCCGGAGCGCGCGAGTCGCTGAAAATGGACTTCACCCATGCCGACGCCGCTCCCGCACAGCGTTTGAACGCCATCCTGTGGCGCGACCGCATGGGCAACCGACCCATGCCGCCGCCCCGGCACTGGGGCAAATGAACATTGATGAAGAATCTTCTATTTAAGAAACTGCCTTGAAAGGGAGACGACCTTCGGGCCCTCCGCAAGCCCGCACCCCTGCTCGCCGCTTTAGCCGCCTGAAGGAATCGCAGCCGGCTTAGTCGCACCCTCCCTGGTTTCGCCGCCCCTTCCGCCCGCTAATTTCTTGGTACTAAAAGTAAATTTCCCCGCCCGCTCGGCTTGACAGAACTAACGCCAGCGTTATAGTAATCGGGAATTGCGGAAGCCAATCTAAACAGCCTATCGTGTCATCAATGGTGACGGGTCACGGCGGAAAAAGTGGCGAACTGGCGCGATATGCTCGATATCGTGGTCTGTACGCCCGCGTCGCCCGCCACCTGGGCGTGGACCGTTCCTATGTAAGCCGTGTCGCCCGCGGCGAGCGGCGTTCCCAGAGGGTGGAAGAGGCGCTGCGTGCCGAACTCAAGCGCATCCGCAGCCTTTGAGCCGCGCTTTCCCGCATGACCGGCAGAAGATTTCATGAACACCCAGCTCAAAGTGCTGATCGCGGACGACGAGGTGCTCATCGCCGATACGCTGGGGCTGATCCTGCGCCAAGGCGGCTACCAATCCCGGGTGGTGTATTCCGGCACCGCCGCACTGCGGGAACTGCTCGCTTTCCGTCCTGAATTGCTCATCAGCGACGTCATCATGCCCGACATGAGCGGTATAGACGTGGCCATCCGCGCCCGCGAGCTTCTGCCCGGCTGCGCAATCCTGCTGCTCTCCGGCCAGGCCTCCACCGCGGACTTGATGCAGGCAGCCGGGGCCGCAGGCCATTCCTTCGACCTGTTAAGCAAGCCCCTGCGTCCGGAGGAACTACTCAGGCAGGTGGCGCGCCGCATCAATCGCCCTCCCTTTTCCGGAGCTTGAGGGCGCCAGCAGTTGTTTGTCTTTCGCAAAACTCGTGGCGCGGCAGGCGCGCGCCTGCTCATGCTCATTCCATCCCCACGCGCGGAAGCGGTCGGTCCGAACCACCTGGGTACGGGCTCCGTCCATCACCACCGGCGCCGCGTAACTCATATCCTTGTCCACGAACAAAACCAGGACGGCCTCGCCCGGACTGTCTTTGCTGGCTCCTACTCCCACCCCGAAAATCGCCCTATTACCGCGCATAAGTTGTTCCGCGTGTTGTTCCTTGACGCTTGCGACCCGCGCCACTTCCGATTCCGAAACAGCAACCGCCGGAACGGCCGCGGCGCCAGCTGCTTGCGCTGCAGAAACAGGCACAATCCTGGTTCTCACCCCATCCAATTGTGCGGGAAAGGTGGCGGCCTGCGGCAACGCTTTCACGTAGATGACCACCGCCGCGCTCTCGGGCGCGTCCTGGCTGCGTCCCACCACGATTCCCGCGACCGCCGGGTTGGCCAGCAGCCGCGTAGCGTAGCGGTTGGAGACCTCCGTGGCCTGAGCGATCTTGGTTGCGGCCAGCGGCGCTGTGGTCTGCTCCGAGGCGGGAGCGGCACCCGCCAGCGTGGGGCAGACAACGGCGTGTAACCCGCCCCCAACAATCGTAGGCACGTTACCTTTGCTGTCCGTCAGAGCCCCCAGCACCGCGCCGATGGGGTTGGCGACCGTGCTGCTGCTATCGCCTCCATAGAGCAGTCCCACCGGTTGAGCGGTTTTGGAGTTCACTACCAGAGAACCGGAATCGCCCGCTGCGCTAAAGCTGGCTCCGCTGATCACAATCTGGTTGTTGTACTCCACGTAAAAAGTTGTGCCCCCGCTGCAGCTGGTGGTGTAGCTGATGTCCACCGCCGTATTGATGGAGCTGATGCTGGAGCAGGTCAGCCCGGAGCTGCGCCCCGCCTTCGCCACTCCCATGCCGATCAAGGGCGCAATCGCGGTGCTGGCCGGCGGCGCCGGATTGGGAACGTCAGGCGTGGAACTGGCCGTGCCCAGTTCCAGGATGCTGCCCGAAGTGTCCACCGCGCCGCTGATAATCTGCGCGATGGCCGCATCCACCGTTCCTGTTTTAGGAGCGGTGCTGGTCCCCCCTTCCGGCAATTGCACGAATTGGGTCAAATTGGCCACCGGCGTAGCCGGACTGCAATTGCTGTCCACCAGTCCAGGCTGGGCTACCGGTTCCCCCGGCTTTGCCTGGTCGGATCGGGCCAGCACATGGTTATTGCTCAGAATGTAGAAAGTTCCGGCCCGCTCCACCAGCGATCCCAGCGTGCCCGAGCAGCACGTAATCGTGGTGCCGCTCCTGGTCAGGTCCAGGCTGTTGCCGCCGGAAGTACCCATTTTTATGGGCAGCGACTGCATCTGCTGGTTGGCTGCGCCGGCAGGTTGGCCGATGGTCACCAGCGCTCTCGCCGACTTAGTCGTGTCGGCCTGCGAAGTTGCCTTTACGTTCACCGTCGGAGGCGTGGGTTCGGTGGGCGGAGCCACGTACACTCCAAACGTGCTAATGGTCCCGACCTTGGCATTGCCGCCGTTGATGTTGTTGACCTGCCAGGTCACCGTAGTGTTCGTGGTATTGATGACGGTGGCTTTGAACACTTGTGACGACCCTGGGGAAAGCGTTACCGTGCTTGGCGAGACGCTTATCCCGATTGCGGGCGGCGGCGTTGATCCTCCTCCGCATCCCACAAGCAGCAATGCAGCGCAAACGGTGGCTACGCACAACCCTCGACTCATCGGGCCTCCAGCAAGCCGCGCACACACTTAGACGCTAAATCTCTGGACAGTGTCTCTGAAAACTTTACAGGAGTGGTATCCCAGGCTGTCTTGAGGAACATTTTGGGTAAATGAGGTTCCGGGCGCGTATTGATTATTGGCCAGCCGCTTTAAACCGTCAACGTGACGGTGCCCGACACGTTACTTTCGGAACTAACAAGGCACTCCCGCCGGAGGCAGGCTGCCAGGCCTCTCATTCCCTTAGGCTGCCGCGCTGGACGACCCGGCGGAGAATCTTAATACCTTTGGCTTCTCCAAGCGGGCGAAGTCCTCATAGGCCAGGCGCATCAGTTCCGTATGCGAGCCCGCGTTGAATACGATCTCCTGGTCATGGGTCACTGTCTCGTCCACCATAAGCGGCAGGCCATATAGGCTGGCAAATGGCGGCATGGCTCCGGTCTCACAGCCCGGGAATGCATCCTTGAATTCCGCTTCACTGGCCAGCGCCGCCGTAGTCGCGCCCGTCGCCGCCTGCAGCAGCCGCAGATCAATGCGATGCGAGGCTGGCACCACCGCCATGGCCAGCGCGCCGTCCAGCTTCACCATCACCGTCTTGGCCAGTTCTTTGCCCGAAATGTGGGTCATCGCGGCAATGCCCTGGGCAGTATAGGCGGGAAGGTGGACGATGCTTTCGTAGCGGACCCCGTTTCGGTCCAGCAATTCCTTCAGTCTTTGCAGCGGCATGGGATGCTCCTTGTCAAACCAAAGTGGAGGCTTGCTGCAGCAATGCAGCCATTTCCTCATCGCTTACCTGCTGAAAATTCACGTACCACTGGCCCACCGTGAAAAAGGTGTCGGGTGTTGCCAGGCAGACCACATGGTCAGCCAGTTCCTGCAGTTCCTGGCGGGTATACGCCGGGGCAACCGGAGCCCCCACCACGATCTTGTTGGCCCCCAGTTCGCGCAGAGCGGAAATGGCGGCGCGCATCGTGGAGCCGGTGGCGATGCCGTCATCCACCAGGATGGCGGTAGTGCCAGCTACTGGGTGCGGCGGAAGGTTGCGCCGGTACAGGTTTTCGTTTTGCCTCCGGATCTCTTCCTCACCCTCCGCGATGCGGGCCACCGCTACGGCGGAAATTCCCAACTCGGCAATGATCTGTTCCTGCAAAATGCAGATGCCTCCCGGCGCCACCGCCCCCATCGCCAGTTCCGGGTTGCCCGGCGCCCCCAGTTTCCGCACTACGAAGATATCCAGCGGGGCGGCCAGCGCTTTCGCTACCTCGTAAGCAACCGGAATGCCCCCGCGGGGAAGCGCCAGCACCAGCACATCGCTGCGCCCGGCATACATTCCCAGCGCGCTTCCCAGCAGTTGCCCGGCTTCTGCCCGGTCTCGGAAGGGAAGTAAGCTCCGCTCCTCCGCTTGCCCTGTCACATGCGCCGCCTGAACTTCCTGCCACCTACTGCTGGACCAGCAAGAGCTTGCCTTCGCGATCACGCAGGAAAAAGCTTTCGTTGCCCCGCGTGATTTCACGCGCGATGATGGATTCCTCGCCTTGCAGGCTCACCTTGGAACCAAGCACTGCGATCTGATCGCCCGGCGAGAAGGTGAACTTCTGGCTGCGCATCACCCGCGCCGGCGCCAGGTGGATCTGCATCATGCCCTGGGCCGTCTGCAGCCGCAGGTGCCGCCCCATTTCGCTCTCACTTACCGCGCAAGTAGAGTCCTCGACTCCGCGCACCACTCCACTAATCGTGGTTTCGTTAGCGGCATTGTACAGGGCCGCTCCCTGCTCCGTCGGCCCTCTCGGTTTCACCCCGAAGGTCAACAGCAACACGGCGATGACAGCGACGGAAAGGATACTGCCAAGCAGCAGGCTGAAGGGCTTCATAAACCCTCCTTTCTGCGCACACTGCTGGACTGCGGTTTCCGCGGCAGCGGTGTGGCCGGGGTTACTCTCCCTCTTTTAGCCTATGCCCGCTTTCCCCTCTGCGGCTGTGACGCCAATCACCAGCCTGTGCTTCACGCCCACCACTTGGCCTTTAAGGGGGAGTACCGGCCCGTTGAAAATCGCACTCTCCAACTCCTCCCGCCTTCCCATCACGCGCCGCAATTCACGGGTACGGCTTATGGGAGCCATGAGCCGCCTCCGGTCCTCATTTTCTCAAAATATTCAGCCCGCTCGTTCGTCTACATCAGTAGATGGATGAGGCGACTACCATCGAGTGGATGACGACTGAGCAGGATCGGCGCATCTCTGCGGCTGTCCAAAAGGAGAGAGTCCGGCTGCGCAGCTTCATCCGCAGGCGCGTGGCCGACGAGGCCGATGCGGAAGATATTCTGCAGGACGTCTTCTACGAATTCGTTCAGGCCTATCGCCTCATGAAGCCGATTGAGCAGGCCGGCGCCTGGCTGTTCCGCGTCGCCCGTAACCGCATCATTGATCTCTACCGCAAGCGCAAACATGATCCGCTCCGCGAACCGCCTGGGTTTGCCGAAGATGGAGAATCGTTCAATCTGGAAGACTTGCTGCCATCACCGGAGTCGGGGCCGGAGGCGGTGTTTGCCAGGAGTCTGCTCCTGGCCGAACTGGATGATGCCCTGGATGAGCTTCCTGAAGAGCAGCGCGAAGTCTTCGTTGCCCACGAGCTTGAGGGCCAAAGCTTCCGCGAACTCGCCGCTGCCACCGGCCTCAGCGTGAACACCCTGCTCTCGCGCAAGCGCTACGCCGTGCTGCATTTGCGCCGCCGGCTCAAGGCTATCCACTCCGAGTTTTCGAAATAGTGAGGACCGCAATGAAAAGTCGCATAGCAAGGGTAATCAAGATCATGCTCTTTGCAGTAATAGCTTTCGTTGTATTCGGCTTTGCCGTCATGGCCCTGTGGAACTGGCTGATGCCCGCTCTGTTTGGGTTGCGGCACATCGGCTTTTGGCAGGCTCTTGGACTCGTCATCTTGTGCAAGATTCTTTTCGGCAGCTTCCACAGCCACGGGGGCGGGCCCATGCATTGGCGCCGCCGCATGCGCGAGCGCTGGGAACGGATGACGCCGGAGGAACGCGAGAAGTTCCGGGAAGGCATGCGCGGTTGGTGCGGCCCCGCCAAGCCCGAGCCCAGGGTCTGACAAGTTGAGAATGGGTGCGCTTCGGTTCCTGCGGCTGGTTTTTTCGGCCGCGAAGCGGCGCAAAAATGTAGCCGCGGCGTTATCCGTGGGTGTAAGGCGAAGCCAACGAAAGTCCCAGCCGGGCTAAAGAAAAGAGGCAGCAGAGTAGGTGTAGCCTGAGGGAGACATATTCGTCGCGGGCCAACTGCTAAGTGCTCGGCGGCTTGAGAGTGCCGAGGCTGTTCCGCGGGCTGACTGCTGATTGCTGAGTGCTGACGGCCGGCTTCAATCCCCTACCTGCTGCTCATGCTGCGTCAGCATTGGCTCCTGCAGCGCCGGCTGGGCGAAGCTCTTGCGCGCCCCGCGTCCCAGGTAATTCTGCAGGGAATCCATGTACGTATAGAACACCGGGGTCAAATAGAGGGTGACAATCTGGGCAAACACCAGGCCGCCCACCACCGAGAGGCCCAGCGGTCGCCGCGCGTCCGCCCCCGCGCCCATGCCCAAAGCGATGGGCAGCGTGCCCATTATGGCCGCCATGGTCGTCATCATGATAGGCCGGAAGCGGATAAGGCAGCCCTGGTAAACCGCTTCGGCCGGCGAGCGCCCGCCCGTTCGTTCCAGTTCCAGGGCAAAGTCCACCACCATGATGGCGTTCTTTTTCACGATGCCGATCAGCATGATGATGCCCACAAAGCCGAACAGATCGAGCTGCATATGGAACGCCATCAGCGTTAACAGCGCCCCAAACGCCGCCGCCGGCAGGCCGGAAAGAATTGTCAGCGGGTGGATAAAGCTTTCGTACAGAATTCCCAGCACAATGTAGATCACCAGGATGGCCATGCCCAGCAGCATGCCCAGCCCGCTCAGTGACTGTTGAAATGCCTGCGCGCTGCCCTGGAAGCTGGTGGAAATGGTCAGGGGCAACGTGTTCGCCGCCAGGCGCGAAATCTCATTCACCGCATCGCCAATCGCCACCCCCGGCTGCAGGTTGAAGGAGATGGTCACCGAGGGCAATTGCCCCATGTGATTCACCGTTAGCGGCCCCAGATTGGTCACCAGCTTGGCCACCGTGCTCAACGACACCAGCTGCCCGTTGGCGCAGCGGATGTACAGCTCGGAGAGCATCTGCGGATCGCTCTGGTACTTGTCTTCCAGCTCCATGATCACCCAGTACTCGTTGTTGGGCGCATAGATGGTGGAGATCTGGCGCTGGCCGTAGGCCGTGTAGAGCGCGTCTTCGATCTGCTGCGGCGTCACCCCCAGCGCGGAAGCTTTATCGCGGTCAATTTCCACGTTGGCTTGCGGGTTCTTGATCTGCAGGTCGGTGGTCACGTCCTGCAGCCCCGGCAGGGTCTTCATCCTGGATGACATCTGCTGGGCGTACTTGTAGAGCTGGTCGGTTTGCGGGCTCACCAGCGTGTACTGGTATAGGCTCTTGGTAAGCTGGCCGCCGATGCGGATGGAAGGCGGGTTCTGCAGGAAAACGCGAACTCCCGTCACCGTGTCCAGTTTGGGCTGCAGCTCCTGCATGATGTCCGCGATGCCCATGTGGTGCTCGAACAGCGGCCGGATGGCGTGTACCGCCCAGCCCGCTACCGGCACTGCCCCGTAATCGCTCTCCAGCCGCTCGTAAAAAGCGTTCTTCGTGTAGGGGCGCTTCGATAAATCTTTCAGGTGAATGAACATGCGCCCAATGTTCAGTCCGGCGGTGCCGTTATCGCTCACGCTGGAGAAGAACTGCAGCGTGTTGGGATCGTCCCACACAATCTTGTTGAGCTGTTCCTGGTGCTGCTTCATGGCATCGAAGGAAATGCCCTGCAGCGCCTCGCTGAAGCCCACAATTTCCGCGATGTCTTCTTCCGGCAGAAAGCCCTTGGGAATCACCCAGAACTGCCACGCCGTCGCCAGCAGCAGCCCCAGTCCGACCACCATCACCGTTATGCGGTGCCGCATGGCCCACTGCAGGGTCACGTCATACCAGCGCAGGCTGCCGTCGAACACGCCTTCCAGTGCGTTATAGGTGCGCCCGTGCCTCTCGCCCAGATGCGGCCGCAGGAAGCGGCTGCACAGCATCGGCGTCAGGCTCAGCGAAACCACCCCCGAAACCAGAATGGCGGAGATAATCACCACTGCAAATTCGTGCAGCAGCCGTCCCAGAATCCCGCCCATGAAGAATACCGGCAGAAACACCGCCGCCAGCGATATCGTCATGGACACGATGGTGAAGCCGATTTCGCGCGAGCCGCTCACCGCCGCTTCCAGCACGCCTTCGCCCTGCTCCATGTGGCGCACGATGTTTTCCAGCATCACGATGGCGTCATCCACCACGAACCCCACCGAGAGCGTCAGCGCCAGCAGCGACAGGTTGTCTTCCGTGTACCCCAGCAGGTACATCACCGCGAAAGTCCCGATGATGGACATGGGCAACGCCAGACTGGGAATGATGGTGGCCGACAGGTTGCGCAGGAACAGGAATATAACCAGCACCACCAGGATGATGGCCAGGAACAGGCTGAACTTTACGTCGTTGACCGACTGCTGGATGGAGATGGACTTGTCATACTCAGTGGTCAGGTACATCGCCGGCGGCATGATGGCGCGAAACCGCGGCAGCAGTTTATTGACCGCGTTCACGATCTCAATCGTGTTGGTGCCGGGCTGCCGCTGCACCGCCAGGATGATGCCGGGGACCGCGTTGATCCAGTTCGCGATCTTGGTGTCCTGCACGCTGTCATAAACCTTGCCGACTTCGTCCAGGCGCACCGGCGAACCGTTCCGGTAGGCCACGATCAGCGGCTTATAGAGCGCCGCCTTGGTCAGTTGCCCGTTGGCGTACACCGTAAACGCCTTGTGCGCGCCATACATGGTTCCCGTAGGCAGGTTCACGTTGCTGTTCTGCACCGCCTGCGAGACTTCGTTGATGCCGATCTGCCGGCTGGCCAATGCCTCCGGATCCAGGTCAATGCGCACTGCGTACTTCATCGAGCCGTAGATCTGCACCTGGGCCACGCCTTTGACCATAGAAATCTGCTCGCCCAGCAGCGTCTCGGCGTACTCATCCACCTGGGAAAGCGGCAGCGTAGGCGAGGTCAGGGCCAGATACAGAATGGGCTCGTCCGCCGGATTCACCTTCTTGTAGGTGGGCGGGGTAGGCATGCCCTGCGGCAACTGGTTGGAAGCCGCGGTAATCGCGGTTTGCACGTCCTGTGCCGCGGCATCAATGTTGCGCGTCAGGTCGAATTGCAGCGTGATCTGCGTGGTGCCCATGGCGCTGGTCGAGGTCATCGAGTCCAGGCCGGCAATGGTGGTGAACTGCTTCTCCAGCGGCGTGGCTACCGCCGAGGCCATGGTGTCTGGACTGGCCCCGGGCAGGTTGGCCGAAACCGTGATGGTAGGGAAGTCAACGTTGGGCAGGTCGCTGACCGCCAGGTTGCGATAGGCGACCAGGCCGAACAGCAGAATGGCCAGCATGATCAGGCTGGTCATTACCGGTCGGCGAATGAAATCCTCGGCTACGCTCATCGCTCTCTCTTGACTGTCCTCAAAGGCTGTTCTTGATGCTCACTTTCACTCCGGGCACCAGCCGCACCTGCCCGTCCGTTACCACCGTCTGGCCGGGCTGAATGTCGTTGGCCGCCACCACCGATTCGCCGTTGATGGTCCGCAGCACTTTTACCGCGTGCGAATCCACTGTCATGTCCGGCTTGATCAGAAAAACGTAGTCCCCCTGTTGCCCCGTCAGCACCGCTTGCGCCGGCACCACCAGCGCTTTTTCCTGCTGCGTCAGTCGCAGCACCACATTGACGAACTCGCCCGGCCACAGACGCAGGCCGGCATTGGAAAACGTTCCCTTCAGCTTGATGTTGCCGGTCGAGGGATCCACCGTGTTGTCCACGAAGCTCAAGTACCCTATCTCCGCCGGTGAATTGTCTGAAGGCACCGCCTGCACCGGCAGCCGCCCTTTGGCCATGTAACTTTTGATTTGCGTCAGGTACTGCTGGGGTACATTAAAATCCACGTAAAGCGGGGAAACCTCGTTAATTACCACCAGCACCGGCACATCGTTGGCCTTCACCACCGTACCGGGATAAATCAGCTGGCTCCCGGTGCGCCCGCTGATAGGCGCGTAAATCGAGCAGTAGGCCACGTTCAGCTTAGCCGTCAGGATGTTGGCCTCGTCGGCCTGCACTGCCGCTTGCGCCGCGTCGAAGTTAGCGCGCTGCTGATCGTACTGTTCCTTGGGAACCACCCCCGCCTGCGACAATTTGCTGTAGCGTTCTACCTCCACCCGCGCCAGTTCCGCTTGCGCCTTGTCCTTGGCTAGGTTGGCTTGCGCCTGCTTGAGCGCGGCCACGAACGGCCGGTCATCCAGGCTGATCAGCAACTCGCCTTGTTTTACATATTGGCCCTGCTGGTAATGCACCGCGCTTACGATGCCGGCCACCTGCGACTCCACTGACACGGTTTTGAAAGCCTCGCCCGTGCCGATGGCATGCAGTTCCACCGGCATGGGTTTGACCACTGCTTTCGCGGCCATCACCGGAACCGCGTCCGCAACCGGGGCGGGCGGGGCTTTTTCCGCGCAGCCGGTGAGCAGGAGGAGGCCCAGGGGCCAGAGGATAAGAATGCGTTGTAATAAGTGCTTCATGTTCTGAGACGGCTGGATCCGTTGACCTGGCAGGCGACGGTTGTGGCGTGGTGGCTTGTACCAGCCGCAAGCAATTCTTCCAGATTAGAAATTATACAATTACGGGAAAGGCGACCGGCGGCTCGCTTCCCGAGCCTTTACAATTCGCGCCAAATGCGTGATCCCCGGGCGATTTGCCGGTATGGTCTAGACGGACCCCACAAAAAACCTGGGCACGTCTTCCTCTTCACTTCATCGTCCGCTGTACCACATGCACGATGAAATCAAGGGGCCCAGACGTACCCAGTCAATTTAGGTTTTACTCCCTATATCGTGAGTTTTCCGTGATCTGCGGCACACCTGCGTGTGATGAAAGCTGAATTTGTTGCCTTGCCCTACAGCAACTTACGGGGTGGCGGAGCTGGCTCCGTCGCTTGCAAACTTATCCACCGATCCGTGCCATGTTGGCAACATCTTCAGCTGGCACAAGCATGAATTCGTTGCGCGCGCCTTGTAGTCGGCTCTGGCGGTAGGGGCGGTATTCCTCGGACTGGTAGAAGGCGACTGCGGCGTCCTTGGACGGCCACTCCAGCAGCACTACGATCTGCGGCGGCTTGCGCTGGCCCTCGATCTTTTCGACCGTGGAGGTGCGCGTCAGGTAACGGCCGCCGTGCTCCTCCACCAGCCGCGTGACGTTCTTCACGTACTCGGGCACCCAAGCGGGGTCGTTAACGTCTACTTCTACGATCGCATAGTGCTTCATGACAGTCCTCCTCGGGCTCCCTTGAAACTCCACGCCAATGGGAGAACAGCACAGCGTCAACAACTAGTACTGCTGCCGCAGGCCATTCAGATCGTGTGTGATTCACCCTACTGAAGCTAATTTCGAGTTTTATGCCCGGCCCATCTCAACGCTTCCTGCTGGTCTACAAAGGCTCTCATTTGAACGGCCTTACCGTCTTTAACGGTATAAACGTCGGCAATTCGTACCTCGTGCCAAGCGTCGCTACCCCTACGTCGGACCCGCACGTGAACCAGAACAACAACTCGATTACCGGAGATGACGAACTGTTCCGGTTCACTGGTCCCCTCCGCTATGCCAGCCTTCGATTGTGTGAGATACCGTTTTACCCCCTCAACCCCGTGATAGGTGCCGCCGCCGGGAAACTCTGCCGGTTCGCTCCACTCGATTCTGCTGTCAAACGGCTTTAATGCGGAGTTGATGTCTCCGCGATTGAAAGCAGCGTAGGCTTCCCGGAGTTCCGCGATGAACTGATCTGAAACCTGAGGTTGTTCCATTCTCGCGCTCCTGGAAGTGCCGGGGCAGCTCATCAGACAGAGGATGGCAATGAGAGTAATCAGTCGCATGGCACTCGGGCCGAAGTTACTCTACATCTCCCTGATTGTCGTAAACAGGCCTTCCCGTACTTTACAAATCCTGCACCGTTAGGAGGCAGACCGCAATCTCAATGTAGGTGAAGGCGAATTCTCGCCAGTAATTCAAATCCATCATCAGGCGCGGCTGGCGTCTGATATGCACTTGGAGGAGCTGATGGCGACAACCGCAGACGCGGAAATCATCCTGAAGCTGTACGACTTGCGGCGCGAGCCGGAAATGCGCAGGGCGCGGGACTACATTGGCGGAGAATTCTGGCCGGAGTCGTTTGAGGGCCTGTGGAAAGAGATTGGGATGACCGGCGACAAGAATCGCTGGTTCCGGCAGGTGTACGGCTATTGGGAAATGGCGGCGGCGCTGGCGGTGTATGGGGGGGTGGATGAGGAGCTGTTCGTGGCCACACAGATCGAGATGTTTTATGTCTTCGCGAAGATCAGTCCGTATGTGAAGAATTTTCGGGAGAAAAGCCCGGATTTTATGATTTCGATCACGACATTGTGCGAGCGGAACGCGAAGGCGCAGGAGCGATTGTCACAGTACGAAACGCAGATGCCATTGTTCCGGCAGCGAATCGCGGAAGAGAAGGCGAGGGGGTGAACTCGGCGCCATTCAGGGCCGGACATCATGCATGGGCCGCATGAAAAATAACCGTGAGTTGCGGTAAAGGAGGATTAATGCTTTCTATTCGTCCTGCCAATCTGGGTGACGTGGTTGTGCTGAACACCCTGATTCATGAGATGGCAGACTACGAACGCTTGCCGGCCGCCACCACGGTTGAGATGCTTGCCCGCGATGGATTTGGCCCCCACCCGCAATTTCATGCGCTGATGGCGTATTGGGATGGGCAACCGGCTGGTTACGCCTTCTATTACTATTCCTATTCCACTTTCCGTGGCCCTGGACTCTTCCTCGAAGACCTGTTCGTACGAGCGCAGTTTCGGGGAAAGAACATCGGGGATGGTCTGTTCGTACGCGTCGCAGCCATGGCTCGCGCCAAGCATTGCTTTGGCATCATGCTGAACGTGCTGGACTGGAATCGTCCCGCGATAGCCTTCTTTCAAAAGCACAAAGTCAGGTTTCTGGATGGCTGGAAAACCGCCTGTCTCGATGGAGAAGCCTTGCAGGCGATAGGGAACAAAGGGTGAGCACCACCGCGAAGGCCAGGCGCGAGGGGCACGCACGCCAGCGGTAGCGCCGCTTTCCCGACGCGCCCACTTCTGCTCGCGAGACGAACAGCTAGTCAGCCAGACAGCTAGCTAGCCGGTGCAGCCGCCGCACTGTCCGTAATCTCTTCTTTCTCCGCGTCCCAGTACACCCTCTTGCCGCTCCAGTAAGCTTCCGTCGCCATGATGCAGGCTACGGCGTGGGAGAAGCCGTGGTCCACGTTGGCGTTGGGCGTGCGCCGGTCCCGCATGGCGCGCAGCCAGTTCAGCAGATGCTCGGGATCGTCATCATCGGGTCCCTCGGTGTTAGCCGGTATGTGGTCCACGCGCACCACTTCCGCCTTGTCCGTGGCCGGTCCGCTGCCCGGAGGCCCATCATAAGAAACCGGATCGTGTTCCTGGCCCTCTCCCGTCACCACAAAAAGCGAAGCCCCCTCCCCGCCATAGTTCACCACCGTGCCCTTAGTCCCAAGAATGCGGCTGAAGGGGCGATAGCTGTTCCCGAAAGTAGTCGAGTAGCTGTACAGGAAGCCCTGCGGATACACCATGCTGGTGGTGACGGTGTCGGCGTTTTCGCGGCCGTCCTTCCACACGAAGATGCCGCCGTTGGTCACCACACTCGCCGGAGCGGTGGCATCGGTCCAGAGGTGGACCAGGTCCACGCCGTGGCTCATCCACTGGTCGAAAATGCCGGAAGAGAACTTTTTGTACAGGCGGAATTCCAGGTAGACCCGCGGATCAAATGGCTGGTAGGGCTTGCCCAGCAGCCAGCGCTTCCAGTCCGTATCCTGTTCTTTCAACTCCGCCACTTCCGGACGCCCGCGCCAGCGCTCGTGATTCACGTTCCACTCCTGCTCGATGCGCATGACTTTGCCGATGCGTCCGCTGCGTACAATGTCGCGCGCCGCCAACGGATAAGGCTGGCTGCGGTGTTGCGTGCCCATCTGCACCACTTGCCGCGAGGCCTTCACCACGGCGCGAGCGTCCTTCGCCTCCTGCAGCACGTTGGCGAAGGGCTTTTCCACGTAGCAGTCCTTGCCCGCCCGCACCACTTCCATGCACAGCTTTGCGTGCTGGAAGTCGCCGGTGGCGATCATTACGCCGTCAATATCGGGCTGTTTGAGCAGTTCTTCGGAATACTTGTACTGGCGCGGCGCCTGGCCAAATCGCTGCTGGACATCGGCGGCCCTGCGCTCGCGCGCCAGGCTCCATAGGTCGCACACCGCCACAGTTTCCACCGGGATGGTGGGAGAAGCTGTCTGCACCATGTGTACGTGCCCGCCGCTGCGGTCGCCGCACCCCAACTGGCCCAGGCGAATACGGTCATTGGCGCCCAGAATGCGGGCATATGAGCTGGCGGGCATGGCCAGCGCGGAAGCCGCCAAAGCTGCACCTCCCGCCTTGAGAAAGGTTCTGCGATTCAAACCGCTCGTGCTGGGACTGGAAATCTCGGCCGCTGTTTCCTTTTTCTCCATCACCATTCCTAAGTGGAAGTTTCCAAAGCTCTTGCGCCGCGAATTATCTCTAATCGGTGTGCCGCTGACAAATCCGCTCTCGCCTTCTGTCCGCTTCCGGACAGTGTATTTCGCATCTGGACACCGCCAAGGTGCTGCGGGCGGCTCAAAGGCTCCGATTAGTTATTTGTTTTCAGCAGCTTGTCTGGATGGTTTTTGTTTGGCGATGCACATGCCACACCTTGCCACAGAAGTCTGGATATTATGGGAACTCTGCTGCAGGATTTCCGCCACGCCGCCCGGCAGATGCGCCGGACCCCGACCTTTGCCGTAGTAGCTATTCTGACCCTGGCCCTGGGCATCGGCGCGAATGTGGCGATATTCAGCATGGTGGACTGGCTCCTTCTGCGTCCCTTGCCGGTCAAGGATCCCGGGCAGATCACCGTCTTGCGCTTGCAACAGAACCTGGACATTCTGTTGGCCACGGTCTCCATCCCTGATTACCAGGATATTCGCAGCCAGACCACGGAAGTCTTTGACGGGCTGGCGGGATATGAACTGAGCCTGGACGGGCTGAGTGTGGATGGCGGCAAGGCTGACCGAATCGTCACCAACTTCGTGACTGGTAATTACTTTTCCGTGCTGGGGCTGAAGCCGGCCTTGGGACGGCTGATTTTGCCTTCTGAAGGAAACGCGCCTGGCGCTGACCCGGTGATTGTGCTGAGTTATTCCTACTGGAAGGATCGACTGGGCGGCGAGCCCGGAATTATTGGCAAAAAGGTGTTATTCGACGGCCGACCCGTGACCGTAGTCGGGGTGGCTCCCCAGGGCTTCCATGGAGCTCAACCCCTGGTCGCTATTGCCGGATATCTGCCCTTGGGCATGCTGGCAATCAACGATCCACCGGGCTTTATGGAGAACCGGGGAGAGCGTGGCCTGTCCGTTCTGGGACGCCTGCGTTCGGGCGTGGACCTGCAACAGGCACAGGCTTCGCTCAGTGTAGTTTCGCAACGGCTTTCGCAGCAGTATCCGGACATAGACAAAAACGTGAAGGCGCTGGTTTTCCCGGAGACCAGCACGCGCCTCGGCGATCCTCGTACCGCCAATACGAAATTGCTTTCCGGGTTGTTTCTTGGGCTGGCAATTCTGGTGCTCCTGCTGGCCTGTGTGAATGTGGGCAACGTTCTGCTGGTGCGGGCGTCGGTGCGGGAGCGGGAACTGGCCATTCGGGCGGCCCTGGGGGCGGGGCGCGGGCATCTGATCCGCCTGCTGCTGGCGGAAGGGCTTTTGCTGGCGGTTCTGGGCGCGGCGGCCGGCATGATTCTGGGGACCTGGGGAGGGGCGGCGCTAAGGTCCATTAATCTGCACACCGACTTTCCCGTGCAAATGGATTTTCGCTTTGATTGGCGGGTGTTTTTTTATGCCTTGGCCATGGCCCTGGTGGCTGGAGTCATCATGGGCATTTTCCCGGCATTGCGGGCCTCGCGCCGTGACTTGAACCAGGTGCTGCACCAGGGAGGACGCGGGCTGGCCGGGGGTGGGCAAAAGGTGCGCAGCGCTCTGGTGGTGGCCCAGGTAGGCGGCTCGCTGACACTGCTCATCATCGCGGCTCTTTTCGCGCGCAGCCTGGGCCAGGCGCAGCGTACCGACCTGGGTTTTGACCCTTCCCACGTGGTGAACCTGACTATGGACCCGCTGGAAATCGGCTATCACGAGGCCCAGACCCGGGAGTTCTACCGCAACCTGTTGCTGCGGGTGCGGTCGCTGCCGGGCGTGACCGCCGCCAGCACCGCCTTTTCCGTACCTCTGGGTTATTACAGCAACGGCGGCACGTTGACCATCGAGGGCTATCATCCGCCCCCGGGGCAGCCGGCTCCCGTGTCGGTGATGAATTTCGTATCTCCGGGAAATTTCCAGACTCTGGGTATTCCCCTGCTCCAGGGGCGCGACTTCAACGACCGCGATGACGAGAAGGCGCAATACGTGGCGGTGGTCAATCAGACCTTCGTAAAGCAGTATTGGCCCAACCAGGACCC
>DATJEH010000265.1:0-15267 GCA_035496875.1 Terriglobales bacterium
GAATGATTCTAGACTTTTCACCTTGCCTGTAACAACGTTTGCCCGGCCTCCGGCCAGCCTACAGCGGCGAGATTCGTATCAGGGCATGGCCTTAGCCATGCCGGATTGCCCACTAGCGTGACTCGCCTTTATAGAACTCCCTGGAGCGGCGGTGGCAGTGCCAAGCAGCGCAGGGTTCTTCGACTCCGCCGGATGATTTGCAAGCAGAACGGCCGGCTGCGCTTAGAATGACACTCGCAAAGGAGAGTCTCCGGGCGCGCTCGGCGGCAAGAAGGTTCTCTCTGCGCCCGCGGCGTCTCGGCGGTGAAATGAATCCCGCACCAACGTGCACGGCCCAACTTCACACCAGCACGCGTTTTTTTTACAAAATTTTCTCCACAGATTTTCAATTCTGTGTATGCTGCGATTGCAACGCATCTGATGAGAAAGCCCAAGGAGGAAGCCATCGAAATTGGCTAGCACCCCTGCCCGCAGTAGCCAGGAGTTCATCCCCGCAGCCCCCGCGCCGCTGAGCGCGAAAAAGAAACCCAAGCTCCGGCTATGGCCGCTGGTGGCGGCCACTTTCTTCATGGTCTCAGGCGGCACCTACGGCACGGAAGATATCGTGCACGGCGCCGGCTACGGCGCCGCCATCCTCATCCTGCTGGTTACCCCCATCCTCTGGAGCCTGCCCACCGCGCTCATGCTGGGCGAACTCTCCAGCTCCATCCCCGCGGAGGGCGGCTATTACGCCTGGGTGCGCCGCGCCATGGGCAACTTCTGGGGATTCCAGGAAGCCTGGCTTTCCCTGGTGGCCTCCATTTTCGATATGGCCATCTATCCCACCTTGTTCGTCGCCTACCTCGACCGCCTCTTCCCCTGGTTCCAGGAAGGGCACCGGGGGGTGATGGTGGGCGTAGCCGTGGTGGTGGTGTGCGCCCTGCTCAACATCGCCGGCGTGCAGGTGGTGGGCACCACCTCCTTGTGGCTGTTCTTTCTGCTTTCGGCTCCGTTTGCACTGATTGTGGTGGTGGCCCCCTTCCACCACGGAGCACTGGCCTCGGTCAACGCGCCCAGCGGCTCCACCGTCGGCATTATGGGCGGCCTGCTCATCGCCATGTGGAACTACATGGGTTGGGATAACGCCACCACCGTCGCCACCGAGGTGCACCAGCCGCAGCGCACCTACCCCCGCGCCCTGCTGGCTGCGGTCACCATTGTAGGTTTGACTTATGTGCTTCCGGTTTTGGCCGCCTGGACCACCCGTCTTCCTGCCCCTGCCTTCGAAACCGGCTCCTGGGCCGATATCGCCGGAATGCTGGGCGGTAACTGGCTGCGCGTAGCCCTGGTGGCCGGCGGCATGATGTCCGGTTTCGGCATGTTCAACGCCCTGGTGATGAGCTACTCCCGCCTGCCACTGGCCATGGCTCAGGACGGCATGCTGCCGCGGGTGTTCGCCCGGACACATCCCAAAACCCGCGCGCCCTATGTCGCTATCCTGGTTTGTGCGGTAGGCTGGGCCCTGTGCCTGGGTCTGGGCTTTGAGCGCCTGGTAACCATTGACATTCTGATTTACGGCCTCAGCCTGGCTCTGGAGTTTGTCGCCCTGCTGGTGTTGCGGGTGCGTGAACCCAAGCTGAAGCGTCCCTTCCGCGTGCCCGGCGGCATGTTCGGCGCCGCCCTGGTCGGGGTCTTCCCCGTCCTGCTGCTGGGATTTGCCCTGGTTCACAGCGAGAGCGAGCAGATCCTGGGTATGAGCTCGCTGGTGTTTGCCCTGCTGCTGATCGGCGCGGGACTGGTGGCGTACGGCATCAAGGAGATCCTGCGCCACTCCGGTCTGCTTGCCCCGGCGCCGGAAACCAACTCCCTTTCTTAACCGCAGAGGACACAGAGGGCACAAAGTAAATCATTTCAAAACCCTCTCATCAGAAAGTGCGCTTGGGGAGGACATTCTTGGTGCCTGCTGGTGTCCGTTTGGTTTCTTCTGGAACACGTCGGTTGTAACCTCAGCAGGCCTTAATTACCAAATTAGAAATTACTCTAGAAGTGCAATAATCCATTCCCATTTGTCGCGAAGGCCTTGAAATGCTTTACCTCTGTGCCCTCTGTGTCCTCTGTGGTTAGAATGGGGTGAATGGCGAGCAAGCGCAAAGGCCGCGGCGCCTACATGATTTCGGCGGTAGCCGAGATGTATGGCATCCACCCGCAAACGCTTCGTCTTTATGAGCGCGAAGGCCTGCTCAAGCCATCCCGCACTGAGGGCAACACCCGCCTTTACACAGACGAAGATCTGCAGCGTCTGGAATTCATCCTCTCTCTGGCTCGCGACCTGGGGGTAAACATCTCCGGCATGGCCATCATCCTGCAAATGCGCGAGCGGATGGAGGAAATGCAGCGCCAGATTCAGGAATTCGTCACTTACATTCAGCAGGAAGTGCTGACCCGGGCGAACGCCGCGGCCGACCCCTCCAAGGGAGCAATCGTACCGATTCGCCGGCCGCCACCCCAGGCTCCGCCTCGAAAGAAATAGCCTCAGGCCACCTGCTCTTCATGTGCTTCCGTCTTCTCCGGAGGGAGGTCTTGTCCATTGACGCTGACGATCGGCTGCCCTTCTGACTCAGCTTTAGAGCCATGAGCCAGGCTTATCTTCAGCGGAAGGCTCGGCTTGGCGGTACGGGGACGAATGCGCATATTGCGGCGGATTCGGCTTTGCGCCTCATCCGCGCTGCTGCGAACTCGCGTAAATCCTTGCCGGGCAGCTTCCCTGCCTTGGTACTCGGCGCTTTGTAATCGTTCTCTCAGGCCCATGAGCTCTCTCCAGAAAACTTCGCCGAAATTTGGAATGCAAGACTGCCGCTCTGGAATACTGCCGCTGCTGGCCAGAGTAGAAGCAGAGCAGTACCGCACCCCGCGCGAAACTTGCTTATTATGTTTAACGCAGAGTGCAACTCACATTCAACGCTGGCGGGAGTTGCTGCTGCTAACCCATTGCCATGCTGCCTTTTAAGCTGGTTTACAGCGACGGCTATTACCTCCCCATCGGCGATCACGTCTTCCCGGCGGAGAAGTACCGGCTCATCAAAGAACGTCTGCTGGCCCAGCGCGTAGCCGAACCCGCCGACTTCCTCATTCCCAAGCCCGCCAGCGACGAGGACATCCTGCTGGTCCATACCCCCGAGTACGTCCACAAACTGAAGACTGGCACCCTTACCGCCCGCGAGGAACTCACCCTCGAGGTGCCCTACTCGCCCGAACTGGTGCGCGCCTTCTGGTTGGCGGCGGGCGGGTCAATCCTCGCCGCCCAGCGAGCCCTGGACGAGAAGTGCGCCGTCAACCTTGGGGGTGGCTTCCACCATGCCTTTCCCGACCACGGCGAAGGCTTTTGCATGATTCACGACGTGGCCGTGGCCATCCGCCGCCTGCAGAAGGATGGCAGGATCGTCCGCGCCATGACCGTGGACTGCGACGTCCACCAGGGCAACGGCACGGCTGCCATTTTCGGCCGCGGGCAGGCCGCGCCCAAGCCCCTGCCCTCCTGGTCGGCGGCCATGTTCGGGCTGCCCGCCGAGGAGATCGCCCACCCCGAGGCGCCTCCAGGCAGCGTGTTCACCATTTCCCTGCACCAGGAGCACAATTACCCTGCCTGGAAGCCGCCCTCTTCCATTGACGTCAACCTGCCAGACGGTACTGGCGACGATGACTATCTCGCCTGGCTGGACAACGCTCTCAGTTCCGGACTACGCCAGTTCGACCCTGACCTGATCTGTTATGTTGCCGGCGCCGACCCCTACGCCGAAGACCAACTGGGCGGTTTGAAATTAACCATTGATGGCCTGAAGAAGCGCGATCAGTTGCTGTTCCGCGTGGCCCATGCCCGCGATATTCCCATCATGGTGACCTTTGCCGGCGGTTATGCCTGGCACGTGGAGGATACGGTAGCTATTCATTGCCATACCGTGGTTGCCGCCAGGGAGGAGTTCGACGGCGCGTGAAAATCGGATGATGGATCGCACTTTGAACCCGTTCCCTCTAGAACTGGCACACCGAATGTGCCATGCTGTGGTCATGAAATCAAAGAACATGAAAGACTTGGAGAAACATTGGGCAGAACACACGAGGAAACCGGGCGCCCAGCAAGGTCGCATCCCTAAAAAGGGTGATCGCGTGGGCGCGAACGGGCGCACCGGAGTGTTCGCCATCGTAGAGGTTCGTCGCATTCCGAAAGTGGTGGACCTCCAATCGCTTAAGGGTGGGCCCGTTGAGAAAGGCATCCCCTGGACCGCCCTGATTTATATGGATAAGGAAGATGCCGGCCAGCCTGCCCCCACCGTCGTGAAAGAGGCCACCGAGGAATAATCAGGGCTTTCGTTTATGCAGGGCAGCACTACGAGAGAATGTTTGTAAGGATGCACTCAAACTGTATTTTTACCGGATAATCTTCCGGCTTTTCAATCGCCCATCAAAAATCTACAATCATCAATTCCCCCATGCGCCTTCGCCTGCTTCGTCACGCCACGCTCATAGTGGAGTTCGCCGGCCGCAAGCTGCTCGTAGATCCCATGCTCAGCGCGCCCGGCGCCATGCCTGCGATTGACAACTCGCCTAACCCGCGGCCTAATCCACTCGTCCCTTTGCCGGCTGCGACCCAGGAAATTGTTCAGGACTTGGACGCCATACTGGTCACCCACACCCATCGCGACCACTGGGACGATGCCGCCGCCAGCCAGCTCCCCAAGCAGGTGCCCCTGCTCTGCCAGCCCGAGGACGAGCAGAAATTCCGGGGCCAGGGATTCACCCGCGTCCAGCCGCTGCAAACCGGATTGATCTGGAATGCTCTGGAGGTCACCCGCACCGCCGGCCAGCACGGTACTGGCGAAATCGGCAAAAAAATGGCGCCGGTTTCCGGATTCGTGCTGCGCGGCCCGGGCGAGGATCCGCTTTACATCGCCGGCGACACCATCTGGTGCAGCGAGGTGCAGCACACCATCCAGCAATTCCACCCGCCGGTTATCGTAGTCAATGCCGGCGCCGCCCGCTTCCTGGAGGGAGATCCCATCACCATGACCTCCGCCGACGTCATCTCCGTCTGCCGTACCGCCCCGCAGGCCAAAGTCATCGCCGTCCACATGGAAGCCATCAACCACTGCCTGCTAGCCCGGCAGGAATTAGCCGCTCAGGTGCAGGCTGCCGACCTGCAGCAGGTCCTGATCCCGGGCGATGGCCAGTGGGTTAGCTGACGCTCTTCACTCCTGTCATCCTGAGCGACGCCGCACAATTCGCTCGCGAATCGTGCGGGGGAGTCGAAGGACCCGGCGTTTGCTCATCCTCCGACAGCCGCTTCAGGGAGTTCTGCCTGCGTTCGATGACAGCGCAAACGGTGTAATGTCGGCGAGCTATGCCGGGCTGCTAAAATATCTCTGTCCCGACCGGCGCGTCCGCCGACCCGCTCGCGCATCTTAAGTTTCAGGAACGATTCGCCTTATGTTTGAGAACTTAACCGAAAAACTGCAGCGCACCTTCAAGAACCTGCGCGGCCAGGGCAAGCTCAGCGAGGAGAACATCGGCGAGGCCCTGCGCGAGCTGCGCCTGGCGCTGCTGGAAGCCGACGTCAACTTCAAAGTGGTCAAGGACCTGATTGATCACATCCGCGAGAAGGCCGTAGGCCAGGAGGTGATGACGGCTCTTTCCCCCGGCGAGCAGGTCATCAAAATCGTCCGCGATGAACTGGTGAACCTGCTGGGCCAGGACACCGCCCGCCTGAAATTCGCCTCCCAGCCGCCTACCGTGGTGCTGATGGCCGGCCTGCAGGGCTCCGGCAAAACCACCACTTCCGGCAAGCTGGCCCACTGGCTGCAGAAGGGCGGGCACCGGCCCATGCTGGTCAGCGTAGACGTTTACCGACCCGCCGCTCGCGAGCAGTTAAAAGTAGTGGCCAAGGCCGTGGGCGCCAACATTTACGAAGGCGAGGTCGGGGAGGCGAATACCGCCACCGTGGAGCGCCTGGCCAAAGAGGCGCGCCGCGAAGCGGTGAACAGCGGTTGCGACGTGCTCGTGGTGGATACCGCCGGCCGCCTGCACATTGACGAGCAGCTTATGGAGGAGATGCAGTCGCTCAAGTCGCTGCTCAACCCTCAGGAAATCCTGTTCGTGGCTGACGCCATGACCGGGCAGGACGCGGTCAAATCCGCCGACGAGTTTCACAAAAAGCTTTCCCTCACCGGCGTCACCCTCACCAAGATGGATGGCGACGCCCGCGGCGGCGCCGCCCTCTCCATCCGCCACGTGACCGGCGCGCCTATCAAGTTCATCGGCATCGGTGAAAAGTACGATGCCCTCGAGCCTTTTCATCCCGATCGCATCGTCTCCCGGATTCTGGGCATGGGCGACATCCTCTCGCTCATCGAAAAGGCGGAAGCCACGGTGGATAAGAAGAAAGCTGAGCAACTGGCGCAGAAAGCGCTGGCCGGCGACGGCTTCTCCCTCGGCGATTTCCGTGACCAGTTGCTGCAGGTAAAGAAGATGGGCTCGCTGCAGAGCCTGATCGGGATGCTGCCCAAGATCGGCCCCTTCTCCAACCTCAAGAATGTGGCCGACAAGGTCGACGAAAAAGAGATTTCGCGCGTGGAAGCCATCATCAACTCCATGACCCCTCACGAGCGCGATCACCATGAAGTGATCAATGGCAGCCGGCGCAAGCGCATCGCCCGCGGCTCCGGCACCAGCGTGCACGAAGTCAACCAGCTTCTTCGCCAGTACGCCCAGATGCGCAAAATGTTCAAGGACATGGGCAAGGCCAGCTTCGCCCGCAAGCTGGCGGGCATGAAGCTTCCGGGAATGTAATCCAAGTCGTGTCATCCTGAGCGAGGACGCATGCCCGAGTCGAAGGACCCTGCGTAGTTTGACCTCGCGAGTTCATCTATGGGAGTTTCGGTGACGAACGCTCCAAGTCCGTCACCAGCCCTTTTAGGAAGGCGCCTCTCCCGTTCCCAGGGGCCCAGACTGGCCCCAGCCGAGAAGCGTCGCGGCTGAATGCCGACGGCTGAGTGCTGAATGCTGCCGTTCAGTTTAAAATTCCACCTGGGAGCGTAGGCATGAAATGGCGCGGGCTCGAGGAATCCAGACCAGGACAGCACGCCGCCACCCTGCGGGAAGAATTGGAACAGCGCAAGGCCCTGGCCGAGCAATATGTTCCCGAGGACGTGCAGCAAGTCAACCGGCTCACGGTTGAGCAGTTATGCGCTTCTGGCATGGCCGGCCGCGTTCTCTCCGTTGGAGCTCGCGCCCCGCACTTCGAACTGCCCGACCAGGAGGAGCGGCTTGTTTCCTCGGCCGAACTTCTCAGCCGCGGCCGTTTGGTGATCTGTTTCTTCCGCGGGCGCTGGTGCCCTTTCTGCGTAGCCCAACTGGAAGCTATGAATTTTGCTCTGCCCCGAATGCAGAGTGCCGGGTCCAGCCTGGTGGCCATTTCTCCCCAGACCGCCAAACAATCCTTCTTCATGCGCGATCAGCACCAGCTGCGCTTTCCCCTGCTCAGCGATTCGCATAATCGGGTGGCCCGCGGCTTCGGCTTGGTTTACCCCATCCCCCAGGAGCAAAAAGAGGTTTATAGCCGTACCTTTGTGAATCTGCCTTTTCTGAATGGAGATTCCAGCTGGGAACTCCCCATTCCCGCCACCTACATCCTGGAAAGGGACGGCGCCGCGCTTTACGCCAGCGTCCATCCCGATTACACCCGCCGCCCCGAGCCTGAGGAGATAATTTGCCGCCTGCTCGACCCATCCCGCTCCTGAAGCGGCTGTTCAGGATTCCAAAGGTGGGATGAACGCCGTCCGGCCTGAGCGGCGCCGTTTCCGGCCAAAACTACCGGATCCAGCCAGGGGCGCGGCTTATGCCCGGTTTGAATCGTTAAAATTACGCCCCGCCACATGTTCTGCAAATCGAACATACGAACTTTGTTCTTTACAAGTACCCTTCCACCGAGGTAGTTTTTCCTGTTGGAATCTCCCCCGGGGGGCATACTGCCATCCCTGTGCGCCAGGCCGGGGTTGCCAAGCCTTGCAGGTTACGGGATAATAAAGGTTTGTGCATCCTCACTAGAATCAGAAAGAAGGTCTCTTTTCGTGTTAATGATTCGACTGGCGCGCATGGGTGCGCGTAAACAGCCTTACTACCGTGTGGTCGTGATTGAGAAGGAGCGCGCGCGCAATGGCCGGGCGCTGGAGATCGTTGGCACCTATAATCCACGGACCAACCCTGCCAGCGTTGACCTGAAGCGCGACCGTATTGAGCATTGGCTGTCTCACGGGGCCAGGATGTCGGCCACCGTCAGCCACCTGCTTGCTAAAGCTCCTGCCCCGCAGACCGCGGCGTAAACGCGCTGGCAGCCACACCACCCCGGACACAAGGAGTAGGTCCCGATGGCGACGGATCAGGGTGGAGATATGCGAGCACTGGTGGAGCAGATTGCCCGGGCTTTGGTGGACGAGCCCGGACAGGTTTCCGTTCAATCTGTTGATGGGGAACAGGTTACGGTTTTGGAACTGCGCGTGGCCCCCAATGACCTGGGCAAGGTCATTGGGAAACAGGGCCGCACGGCGCGCTCCATTCGCACCATCCTGAGCGCCGCCGGCATGAAGTTGCGCAAGCGTTTCACCCTGGAGATCCTGGAATAGACGAAGCGTTCATCACCATCGCCCGCGTGGTCAAGGCGCAAGGGCGGCGGGGCGAAGTCGCCGCAGAACTCCACACCGATTTTCCGGAACGTTTTGCTGAGCGCGAGCGGATTTATGCCCTGGCGCCCGATGGGGTGCGCCGCGAAATGCATCTGGAAAATTCCTGGCCGCATTTGCGGTATTTCGTCCTGAAGTTCGGGGGCGTGGATTCCATCGGTCAGGCTGAGGCCTTGGTGGGCTGCGAACTGCAGATTCCTGCCGCCGAACGCGCCCCGCTGGAACCCGGGGCGGCTTACGTCAGCGATCTGGTGGGCTGCGCAGTCTGGGCTAGGACCCGCGGCTCGGGTAGCACCGAGGTTGGCGTCGTGGCCGGCGTTCAATTTGGCGCCGGCGAGGCACCCCTGCTGGTGGTCCGCTCCGGCAAAAAGGAATTCCTTGTCCCTTTCGCCGCCGAGTACCTGCTGAGTCTGGACCTTCCGGGACGGCGGATTGAGATGCGGCTCCCCGAGGGGTTGCTGGACGTAGACGCTCCCTTAACCGAAGAGGAAAAAATGCGGCAGCGGGAAAAAAGCTAGTTCATGAAATTTGAAATTGTCACGATTTTCCCGGACTTTTTTCGCGGTCCTCTCGAGCACGGAATCATTCGCCGCGCGCGCCAGACCGGTCTGGTGGATATCCGCGTGGTTGACCTGCGCGACTCCACCCACGACCACCACCGGACCGTGGACGACCGTCCCTTCGGAGGCGGAGAAGGCATGGTTCTGAAGCCGGAACCGGTTTTTGAATGTCTGGAGTCGCTGTCAGTCGCGCCCCGTGAGGCACGCCTGGCCGGCGCAGCCAGGGAATCGGTGGTACTGCTTTCCGCCCAGGGCAAGCGCTTTGACCAGAGAGTGGCCGCGCAAATGTCAGCCCTGGAACGGGTGGTGCTGATTTGCGGGCGCTATGAAGGCGTGGATGAGCGGGTGAACGATTTTCTCGCCGATTGCGAGCTTTCCATCGGCGATTACGTTTTGAGCGGTGGCGAACTGGCGGCCGCTGTGGTCGTGGATGCGGTTACCCGGCTGCTTCCGGGAGCGCTGAGCAATGAGGCCTCTGCTCGCCAGGAGTCGTTTTCGGTGGCCAGCGAGGAAGGGCGAGTTGCGGGTTCGGAACCCTCGTCCACCTGCGCTTCCGGCGGTCTGCTCGATTACCCGCACTACACCCGTCCAGCGGAGTTTCGCGGTATGGCCGTGCCGGAAGTGCTGGTTTCCGGCGACCACGACCAAATTCGCCGCTGGCGCCGCCGCGTGGCCCTGGAAAAAACCCTGCGCAACCGTCCTGACCTGCTGGAGCAGGCCGACCTCAGCGCCGAGGACAAGCGCTTAGTGGCGCAAATCTCGGGCAAAATTTAGAATATCGCCAGGGCCAACCTGGCCGACACCATAAAGGAAAAGCCAATGTCGAACCTCATTATTGAAAAACTGCTGGCCAAGAGCCGCCGCACCGATCTGCCCCAGTTTGGCCCTGGCGACACCGTGCGCGTCCACGTCAAGATAAAGGAAGGCGACAAAGAGCGCGTGCAGGCCTTCGAAGGCGTCGTCATCTCCCGCACCTCTGGCCCCCAGGCCAGTTTCACCGTGCGCAAGATAAGCTTTGGCCAGGGCGTGGAGCGCATCTTTCCCGCCAACTCCAAAGTAGTTGACCGCGTGGACGTGGTCCGCTCCTCGCGCGTGCGTCGCGCCAAGCTCTACTACCTGCGCGAGCTGCGCGGCAAAGCCGCCCGCCTGCGCGAAGTGGAGTAAGGCAGTGGCCGGTGGTCAGTGGCCATCCTCTTCTTGTTTCTTGTGACGCGGCCGCCCTCGCCCGCTTGCCACTGCCAAGCCGGCTAAGCTCACCCAGGACTTCCGTCCTGGGCTTTACTGTGGCGCGCCTACCCCGGACGTGGCGCGGGCGCTACCTCCCGCCAAACTGCAGCCTCAGCCCCGCCCGCGCTAATATCGGCGGACCTACGGTCAACACCGGCGTGCGCCCGATCTGATACTGCTGGTTCAGCAGGTTCTCCCCCGCCACAAACACCTCCACTCCCGGCCGCAAGGAATGGGAAACGATGGCGTCCAGCGCGAAAAATCGCTCCAGGGGCAGTAAATTCTGGTCGTCATCGAACTGGTTGCCGACGTATCGTCCCTGCACTCCCACCAGCACAAAGGGTTTGACATACCGTGCCTGCAGGGTGAACTGATGGTGCGGCACCTGCGGCAGCCATAACCCGACCAGCGCGGGATTGGCGGAAAAGCTGGTCACGGTCGCATCGGTGTATTCATACGACCCGGAGAGGGTGATGGCGTTGCTCAGCCGCTCATCTGCCTCCACCTCCACCCCGCGCGAGCGAGTGCGGCCCAGGTTCTGGCGCTGGCGCGTGATCAAGTCCGGAGCCACGCTCAGGGTCACATTGGCGATGGGCCGTGTAATGTCGCTCCAGAAAAAATTTCCGCGCAGCATAAAATGCTGGTCCCACCCGGTGACGATGGCCCCGGCTTCCGCTCCCGTCAGGCGCTCGGCCAGCAGTTGGTCATTGGCCTGGGTGACAATGTTGCCCACGCGGAAGGAGCGGTAAAGCTCGTTCAAGGTGGGCGCGCGGAAAGAGCGGTAGGCCGAGCCGGTCAGGGAAACCTTGCTTGTCACCCGCTGCAGCACCGCCAATCGCGGGCTGAAGAAAGATTCGCTGCGGTCAGGAAAAGGAGTAACCGTACCTCCCGCACCGGAAAACGGCAGCTTGGCGGAGAAGGCTCGGAAATTCAGCCACCGGTCCACGCGTCCGCTCAGGGTCAGCAGAGTGCGCCGCGTGATGCTGATCATGTCTTCGCCGTAGGCGCCCCAGTTGTTCTCCCGCCCGCCTGCCTGCGACCTGCTGCTCGCCAGCCCCTGCGAGAAACCGATCTCGTCGCTTTCCCCGTGCACGTTCCACTCTTCCGCTCCCGCCACCAGATTCTGCCGCGCGCCCAGGCTGCGCGTCCATTGTGCCGAGAAGCCCACTTGCTGTGCCGGTACGCGCTGCTCGCGGGTGAGGAATTCGCTGTTGCGGTCCAGCGCGACGGCGGAAAAATTCTGGTTGTACACCTGCCGGCTCACGTAAGAACCCAACCTGAACTCACCCAGTTCCTGCGAATTCCAGTTCGCCCCCAGGTCCAGCTCGCGGATGGTAGTGCGGTTGGGCGTGAGCGGCGTGCCGTTCTGGCGCTGTTCCCCCAGCAGCGAGCCGCGGGCAAACACGCTGGCGTTCTGCCCCACCTTGCGCTCCACCATGGCTTCCCCGCTGGCGTGTTCGGAGTTCACCGGCGTATCCACCAGTCCGCGCAGGCTCAGGGGGACGTCAATGTAGCCGTCGGTGCGAAACAGCTCGCCGGAAATCGCGCCCGCCCAGTTGCCGGCCTCGTGGCTGCCCGTAAAAGAAACATCGGGCGTGTCCTCATTGCCATAAGACGTCTCCAGGGTGAAAGCGTTGCGGTCCACCGGCTGGCGCAGCACGTTCACCACCCCGCCCAGCGCGTCGGACCCGTATAGATGAGACGCTCCCCCGCTGGCCACCTCTATGCTTTCAATTTCCACGCTGGGAATGCGGTCCCAGTACACCCAGCCGCCAAAAGGATCGTTCAGGGGAAACCCATCGGCCAGCACCAGGGCACGGCTGGCCCCGCTGGCTCCCAGCCCGCGTAGCGAGGCGCCTTGCGACGTAGGATTGGCGGTGCGGCTATCGCTGCGCCTGAACAGGCTGAAACCCGACACCTGGCGCAGCTTATCGTCGGTGGCCAGGCCGGCAGTAACGGCAAGGTCTTGCGGCGAAAGCACCACTACGCTGGTCGGCGTCTCCACTAGCCGCGTGCCCGTGCGGTTAGCGGTCACGGTGAGTTCCTCGGCGGCCACGGCGGGCGCCAATGTGATTTCCACTTCGCCGCTGCCGGCGGCCCAATCGAGCTCCCTAGTCGCAAAACCGGCAGCGCTGGCCTTCAAGCTGCCCCGGCTCACCGGCACGTGGTTAAAGTTGAACCGGCCGTGCCGGTCACTAACGCGGGCGGCCTGAAATCCGCCGGCGGAAAGCACTACCTTCGCTCCAGAGATGGCCGCACCGCTGCTGTCCGTCACCACTCCCAAGATTTGCTCGGAGTTGTCAGCCTGTGCGGCGGCGGCGCAGGACAGTAGAAAAACCATCATCAGGCAAGCCGCCAAACACCGCGGCAAGGCGCGGACAGCTGGGTTCGTCATCCGTTTGCTCCATAGCTATCGTCCAACCGGCCCCAACTCGGTGGCGTGCGTAAACCATCATCTTAGCTGTTTCGGCCCAAATCTTCTTGCGCCTGCTCTCCCGTTGGGCGATATTGAGGGCACAGACTCACACCGTGCCTCGAAAAACTGCTCACGCAGGTAACAAGCTGTCCAAGGCTGCGGCCAAGCTGCGCCTGCTAAAGTCGCTGCGCTGCACCACGCGTTTCGAAAAGCGCGCCTGGGCCGACGGCGCCAGGCTGGTGGCGGGCGTGGACGAAGTTGGGCGCGGGTCGCTCTTCGGCCCGGTGGTGGCGGCGGCGGTCATTCTCGACCCCAGCTACCGCATTCGCGGTCTGCGCGATTCCAAGCTGCTCAAGCCGGAACGCCGCGAAATCCTGGCCCAGCGCATTCGCGAGCACGCTATCGCCATTTCCGTGGCCGCCGTGGACAATGCCCGCATTGACCAACTCAATATCTACTGGGCCTCGGTGGAGGCCATGGTCGAAGCCGTGCGCTGCCTCTCGCCCGCGTCCGATCACTTGCTGATTGACGCCCTGCGTATCCCCTGGGAGTGCCCGCAAACTAAGATCATCCACGGCGACGCCCTCTCCGCCTCTATCGCCGCCGCCTCCATCATCGCCAAAGTGGAGCGCGACCGCCTGGTGCGCGAGTGGGCGCCCGTTTTCCCCGCCTATGACCTGGCCTCCAACAAGGGCTACAGCGCGCCCAAGCACATCGCCGCCCTTCGCAAGTACGGGCCATCGCCCCTGCACCGCCAGTCCTTCGCCCCGGTGTGGATGGCGCCCGCCCCGCAGGAGGTGCTGGAGTTCATGCTCTCCGACGCGGCCGAAACCGTGGATGAGGCGGCGGAGGCCCTCGCGGGCGATTGACCGGCCGCTTCTTTGATAAGCAACCAGCGACCGCAGCTCAGGCTGCTGTACCACACCTTTACGCGGTTTTTCTGCGCACGATTTTTGTGGAAGGCTTCAGGACCGCATCGGCCAACTTGAGATACTTCTGAATGAATGCGTCTTCTTCGCTGCTTGGGTCAACGGAACGCGGAACGTCGTGCGCGCCTGCTGCTGCAACACGCCAGGGCAATTGCAGAACAACAGTCCACGGCTTATCCTCACGCACGCGCTTCCACCTCGGAGCATTTCGGCCAGGCTTGTCATCAGCGATGACTTGGCAGGGCGCGCGGGTTGCCACCCAGGAAGCGCGGCTGAGTAGCTGCCGGACGGCTGCCCTGAAGCGTTTGCGGACAACTCTATCCTCCCTGATGCGCTCGAACCTGACGTGTTTAAGAAACAAGAAAACTCGGACCTGTCAAGACAGCAAGAGAACTCCGCCGCTAAACTTCGCAATCTGCAGCGCTTGGTGCAGTCTCTTTGCGGCATATACAGCCGGGTGGCGCGGCGTCTCCGTGTGGATCGTACCTATGTCAGCCGCGTGGCCAAAGGAGAGAGACACTCGCCAAAAATTGAAGCCGCTCTGCTCGAGGATTTTGATCACCATACCCGGCCAGACACAACTTAGGTGCGCGGACATCCACGTAATCACCGCGTGTCATCAAACGAGACACCCTGGAGAACCGGCTTGGAGGAATCTTGAAGCGACGTGCCCCACGCGAGCCTGCTCCACCTATCCCTCCGCTGAGCGCCTCGCGGGTAAGCGCAAACGTTGAGCTCACACCTCCGACCCAAGATCCAGCTGACGTGCAGGCCCATGTTACCCAGGAGAACATTGCCGATTTTGAACGATATCTCCTCTGGGCCGATAAGGCTATGCACCCGGAGAAACGCGGCGCGGAGGTCACGCCAGGGGCGGCTCCGCCTAATCGCGACCTTGAGGCCCATATGGACAATGAAAACTTGAAACTGGCAAAGTACGAGCCGCTTACCTTTCAATGCGTCAGGTGCGAGCAGCAATTCAACGCCTCAGGAAAATCAATTGAGCAGGTCGCCGGCGAGGTTTCTGACCACATCACCCGGGAGCATCCCGACCTTTCCAACTCCTGGTTGCAGCACAAAAAGGCGGCGTAACGCGGCCGACCGATCCCGGCGATCAGGTGGCCGCCACTTTGACCGCTGTTTGGGTTAAGTGCCGTGCCAGGCAGTAGGCACTGGATACTGGCTACTGACAACTGGCTGCTGATTTATGCTGGAAGCATGCACCGACTGCTCTGCGTCACCGCTCACCCCGATGATGAAGCCGGCAACTTTGGCGGTTCTCTGCTGCTCTATCACGAGCGCGGGGTCGAAACCCACGTCATCTGCCTCACTCCCGGACAGGCGGCTTCCAACCGGGGGGGCGCCCGCACCGACCAGGAGTTGGCCACGCTGCGCCGCAAGGAATTCGCCGCATCCTGCCAAGTCCT
>DATJEH010000266.1:0-3996 GCA_035496875.1 Terriglobales bacterium
ACGGCCGTGCGTGGCCCAGCGGGTGTGGCCGATGCCGTAGGTGCCGTCGAGCGGCTTGAGGCGGATGACTTCTTCCAGGTTGCGCAGCTTGCCTTCAGCCCGGCGAATCTGCAGACCCTCGCCATTGCCACAGACCGCGATCCCGGCGGAATCGTAGCCGCGATATTCCAGCCGCCTGAGGCCCTCGATGATGACCGGTACCACCCGCTTCTTGCCAACGTAGCCCACGATACCGCACATGCGAATGCTCCTAGTTTTCGGCCGGGGGGAAACCGAAGATGTATTTTGTGAGTTAGAATCCGGCCACTGCTTCGAAACTCCGACCAGGCGTTTCGGCGGACAACCAAACCCTGCCGCTGCAGGAGAAACCTTCCATCACCGAACCGGGGACTTCGGCTAGTCTTCGAGGGAGAAACGAAACTCTTCAATTACCGGGTTGGTCAGAACGTCGCGGGCAATGCGTGTGACTTCTGCCTCGACTTCGTTCCGGCTCAGGCCGCCATCGAGTGTGAGCTCGAAATACTTGCCCTGGCGTACCTGTTCCAATCCCTTACATCCCATTTTCTTGAGCGCGCCCTGGATGGTCTTGCCTTGCGGATCCAGAACGCTCTTCTTGAGCGACACGTAAACGTAAGCTTTCATGGGGGATAAAAGCATTATACCCGAAAAGCATTCAAACTCAACTCAAACTCAACCACACCATAGACTTAGCCCAGCCGTGCCAGCCGGCTATCGAGCTCAGAAAGCGCGCTTTCAAGGATTTGGCGATGACGAGGATTCTGGATGGTTTGCAGCTGCTGCAGGACCCGCCGGCGCGACAGCTCAAGCGCCTCCCGCGCCTGCTTCAAGGCGGCCTGTTCTGGCGTAAGTCGTTGTTTCGATTCGGCCTGGTTTGCAGCAGCGGACTGCTGCTCTTCCACCGATTTGCTTTCCCAGCCCCGAGCCATGAGTTCGATTATAGCCTTCCCTTTTGGTAAATCTGTCCCCGGCTGGCACTATAGGGCCATTTCCGGCAAAATAAGAATAAGGGTAACGTGGATCTTGGGGAAGGATTCTCCCGATCACAATTTGAATTGTGAAAACGACTTTTGCAAGCCGGTAAATTTTAGTTTATGGTTCGCTGCGTCGCCGGGCATTGCGGGGAGTCCGAGGGGCCTAACCGAGCGGATCGCCAGTTCGACCGTTTTAGCCACTCCTATACTGAGGAAGTTGTCAGCTGCTGAGTATGGCCTCGAACCAAGTAGAGGAACGCAGCTGACCCGGGACATTCTTGATGCATGCTCCTGACGATAGAGTCGCCATCCTTGCAGCCGGACTAAACCTGCGTGGCTTGCGTGAGCGCCTTGGCCTGACCATGCGCGAAGTGGAAAGCGCCAGCGCTCGCATTGCGGAACGGCACGGAAATGATGAGTTCGGAGTCAGTCCCAGCCGTTTGTCCGACATTGAAACCAAGGGATTGGTTCCCAGCATCTTCCGGCTTTACTCACTCGCCATCGTCTATCGCTCCGACCTCCGTGAAATATTGGCATGGTACGGAATCGACTTGAGTTTGTCGGCGGCGGACCTGCTGCTCAATCTTCCTCCCAAGTCACATTTTGCAGAGACTCTGCAGGGTACAGCCAAGGTAGCCATCCCCACGCGTCTGGATCCCTCGTTCGATCCCCGCCGCAGCGCCAACCTAAGCCGCATCGTGGAGCAGTGGGGATCGGTGCCGCTGGGATATCTGGCCAATTTGAGCCAGGACAAATATATGTACGGCTATGTGGGCAGTGAGGATTTCACCATGTATCCGCTGCTGCCGCCCGGCACTTTTCTGCAGGTGGACGAAGCCAGAAGTAAGATTGAACAAGCGCTGTGGCGTTCCGAGTTGGAGCGTCCCATCTATTTCGTGGAGACGCGCGATGGCTATACCTGCTGCTGGTGCAGTCTGAAAGGTGATGACATCGTACTGCATTCGCATCCGCTTTCGCCGGTGCCGGTGCGGGTGTTGCGTCATCCCCGGGAAGCGGAAGTGATCGGACAGGTGGTAGGCATCGCCCTCAAGCTGGGGGAATGGCGTCCGGTGGAGAGCCTGCCGGAGGCGAAAGCAGACTCGAAAGAGCATGTAACACTGAACTGAAATGGCGCGCCGACCCGCCGCCCAGATCTGGGGGAAGCAAGGCTGGCGCCTGATTTCGAAGCCGCTCCATAAACTCACCCGCAGTCATCTTTAACGCCCCACTCGAAACCACAACATCATCGCGCAAGGCGCGCAGCGGAGTGCGCAGCAGTCTGAGGAACAGCAGACGATGCGCTTCTGCAAGAGCGTGCTGCGCTGCCACCTCACCGTATGCCCGGGTCAGGCCCCAATGCGAATAGGCGCCCGAGGCTGCATCGCGCAAGCTCGCGAGATATTCGATTTTTCCGACCGTACCCGCCACCCCCGCAAGCGTCGTTCCCAACAAGTCGTCGAGAGCTGATTTCAGCGCCATTTTTCTGATTTCAGAAAAGCCTACAGTTTCCCGTTTTCTGAAAAAGCTCCTCAATAAAAGCCGACGTTATCACGGTTGAACTTCCCAATCCACTCCAAAAAGGAGTTCCACCGTGAAACGATTATTGCTATTTCTCATCGCCGGTCTACTGCTGGCAGGCACCCTGGTTAGTCCCATTTACGTAGCGGCAGATGGAAACCCCGGACCGCAATGTCCAGGGCATGAAATCTGTAAACCGTGAGTTGTGAGCATAGTTGCAACTGTGGCCTAGCGTAGAACGCAGGCGCCATTGGTCGTTGGCCATTGCAAAGCAAGCTCAGCCGCGGGTGTCATGGGTTCCCACGGATAAGACAACCAGAATAGACGTCCTGCTCCGTGAAAATCCGTGGAATCCGTGGCTGCGTTTTTGAGGTCGCCAACGACCGGCGACCAAGGCCAGGCAGGATACAACATGGGCGGTGTGATCTGCGCTTCCGGGCCTGGGGAAAAGTGTTTGCGGCTCAGCGGCATAACGGGTTATAGTTCCCGCGATCCGCTATGGCCCCGCACTCATTCCTGTGGCATTACCTGTGGATTGCACCCCACGCCCTCCAGATCATCATTGCCATCGTGATGATGCGCCGGGGCTTGCTTCGCGAGTTCCCGGTGTTCTTCTCCTACACCGTATTCCAGATCGTGGAAGGGGGAACGCTCTTCATCCTGGATCACAGTGTAGCAGTCTCCGGATATCAGTACTGGTGTGTCCACTCAGTCGGCTTGGCCATTGACATCGTCTTACGGTTCGCCATCATCTTTGAGGTCGTCCGCAGCGTGTTCAGGAACTACCCCGGGCTTGAGCACTTATGCCGAATTATTTTCCGGGCAGCTATTGCTGTTTTGCTGGTTGCCGCAATCACGGTTGCCGCTCGCGCGCCAGAATTCGGCATGTTTCCATTCCTGACCAGAATCCATGTCGTGGATCTCTCCGTGGACGTGATGCAGAGCGGCTTGATGATCGTGGTGTTGGGATTCTCTTCCTATTTGGGCCTTTCCAGTCGCAGCTTTCCTTATGGTATTGCGGCCGGTTTGGGGATTTTCTCCAGTGTGGGTCTGGCGGCCGAGGCCATGCGGGTCTGGACCGGGCCGGTGGCCGGTTACGCCTTCGACTTTGTCACCATGGCGACCTATCACTGTTGCGTGGTGATCTGGGTGGTGTACCTCCTGGCGCCTGAAACCGCACGCAGCAGTGTGAAGGAATTGCCGGAGAATGCGCTGGAGCAGTGGAATGCTGAGCTGCGACGGCTGCTGCAATGATTCTTCCCTTCATCCTGACGGTTGTCGCGCTGGCGATTCTGTTCTTGCTGCTATACGTCGAAGGCGGCCGGAACTCGTCGGTCAATGGCGTAGAAGATCTGGCGGGTCGCACCCGGCCCGTGGACCTCGAAGCATTCCGGAACCTGGTGGATGCCGGCGAAGAGGACTTCCTTCGCGCCAGCCTGTCGCGGCGTGAGTTTCGCGCCGTGCAGAGAGAACGCACGCGAGCCGC
>DATJEH010000267.1:0-4279 GCA_035496875.1 Terriglobales bacterium
TCGAAGGTACCGCCGAACAGGGCGATATTCATGAACTACGTTTGGTTCTCAGCAGTAGTTTCGCGTTAATTGGGAAAGGTTGCAAGGGGGGTGAATGGTCCCACAAGGGCCAAAACCCAAAGTTCGGTCCCCGCACCTAAAGCTCGTGCCTCTACGGCAGCACCGCTTGTGGCACGGCTAAGCCGCGCCCTTTCCAAGCCCAACACCTGGGCGACGGCGCCCCCCGCTACAACGGCGAGAGGTGGGCGCAAGTTTTCACTCGGCCAGGGCTTCAGTTTCACCCTGGCGCAACTGCTCCAGGTGGCGAGCCATGGCCAGCTTTAGCGGCTCCACACCCTCGCCGGTAGCGGCAGAAATGGGGTAGAGGTCCAGTCTTAGCTTTTTGGCGTAGCGGCGCAACTTGGCCAGCTTTTCCTTGTTGGCGATGTCCATTTTGGAAGCCACCAACAGCACTGGCTTGTCTTCCAGATGGGCGCCAAAGCTCTTCAATTCGCCGGTGATGACTTCGACATCGTGCACCGGATCAGGCCGGCCGCTGGAATCGGAAACATCCACCAGGTGCACCAGCAACCGGGTGCGCTCAATGTGGCGCAGGAACTGCGTACCCAGGCCGGCGCCGGTGTGGGCGCCTTCAATGAGCCCAGGAATGTCAGCCACGACAAAGCTGACCTGGTCGGGGTCGCCGGGCTGGCCGAGTGCAACCACGCCCAGGTTGGGCTGCAGAGTGGTAAAGGGGTAATCGGCAATTTTGGGACGGGCCGCGGAGAGGCGTGAAATCAGGGTGGACTTGCCCACGTTGGGATAGCCGACCAGGCCGACATCGGCGAGCAGCTTGAGTTCCAGGCGGTAAGCTCGCTCCTCACCCGGACGTCCGGGCTCACATTCGCGCGGAGCCTGATGGGTAGAGGTGGCAAAGCGGGCGTTGCCTCGTCCGCCGCGCCCCCCGCGAGCGATGACCATGCGCTCATCAGGACGAGAGAAGTCGTGCAAGCGCTCCCCGGTGTCGTCGTCATAGACAATGGTACCCACCGGCACCTTGAGCACGACGTCAGCGCCGTCGTGCCCCTTGCGGTTGGAGCCTTCGCCGTGGCGGCCGCGCTCCGCCTTGTACTCGGGGTTGAAGCGGAAGTGAACCAGGGTATTGTGGCGCTCGCTGGACTCCATGACGACGTCGCCGCCCTTGCCGCCGTCGCCCCCCGAGGGACCGCCGCGAGGCACAAACTTCTCCCGGCGGAAGGCCATGCAGCCGTTGCCGCCGTCACCGGCTTTGACGCGAATTTTGGCTTCGTCTATGAACATCGGCAGTTAGCAATTAGCACTTGGCATTTAGGCAAATTACCTGCTGGGCGAGTGTGGGGCGGATCAATTTGGGTTCTCGGCCATCGGCTGTCGGCTCTCGGCCCGTTATCGTTGCCGGTTCGGTTTGGTTTCCGGGCCGGGAGCTGTTTATTGTCGGCCTAACACAAAAGGCCTCGTACGTGGACGAGGCCTGCACAAAAGACGCACGAAATGAATTTAGCTTCCTCTGTGTCCTTCGTGTCCTCTGTGGTGAATCAGGACTCGGGGACGGGTTCGACCAGCACAAACTTGCCCATGGAGCCCTTGTCCACGAACTTAAGGCGGCCGCTGACCTTGGCGAACAGGGTATCGTCCTTGCCCCGGCCGACGTTCAGGCCGGGCTTAACCCGCGTGCCCCGCTGGCGCACGATGATGGTGCCGCCGGGGACCACCTGGCCGCCGAAGGCTTTGAAACCCAGCCGCTGCGAGTTAGAATCGCGGCCATTGCGTGAACTGCCTAATCCTTTTTTGTGGGCCATATAAAAGCTCCTAGCTGTCTGGCTGACTAGCTCCCAGCCGTCTGAATTCCTTATGAAGGCGCGCCTTCCGCCTGAGTCCCGATTACTTTTTCTTCTTGCGAGTAGCCGTGGCTTTCGACTTCGAGGTCAAGCTCTTCTTTCCCTTGGCCTTTTTCGCTGCCTGGGCCTGGGGACGCGCGCTTTCGGTTTCCTCGCCGGCTTCTGCCTTGGGGGCCGCCTTTTTCGGCTTGGGTTTGCGCTCCGGCTCTTCCTCAGCGGTAAAGCGCTGACCGTCGAAGCTAATTTCCGTGATGCGCACGGCGGTGTAAGGCTGGCGATGGCCGAATATTTTTTTGTACTGTTTCTTGCGCTTGTAGTGGAACACCAGCACTTTGTCGCCCCGGCCATCGCCCAGCACGCGGCCGGTGACACTGGCTTCCGACTGTGGCCGGCTGGCTTCACCCTCAGCTCCAGACACCAGCAAGACCTCGGAAAACTGCACGTTGTCGTCCTGGCGCTGCCCGTCGGCCAGCTTCTCCACCCGGATCACATCGCCGGGCGCTACACGGTACTGCTTTCCCCCGGCACGAATGACTGCGTACATGATGCCTCTCTCAGTTTTGGACTCCCAGACGCACTTCCGGCGCATGGGAGAGGCGCAATTTTTGCTTGCTGTGTTCCGCGCTGCCAGCCTGCGGGCAGCGGCCCGTCCCAGAACGGGGCGGCAGATACAGGCAAACCTAGTTATTTTAGCGTTTGCTGCGGAAAAGCGTCAAACAGCAGTTCCCAGTTCTCGATTCCCAGTCGCCAGTGAAGCAGTTAAGAAGGCGCTACCGATCTCGCCCGAAGAGTTCAAACCCTAAAGTTTTTCTGGTGCGGCAACAATCAACGTGCGACAATCCGCGCCGCTGATGGCCTAAATATCTCCATAGGAGGATAGGCATGCGCAATTCGGGTGTGATTGCCGTTCTATTGTTCGCTCTGACGGTACCAGTTTTCGGCCAGCAACATGCGGCTACACGAACCAAGGCCACCGCCAATTCGGCTGCGGGCGCCAAGACCCCAAGTAAGGCGCTCATGGACGCCATTTGGGCGGGGTGGAGTTCGGGCAATCCTGCCAACGTCGCCAAGTATTATGCCAAGGGCCCACACGTTTTCTACGACATCGCCCCGCTCAAGTACAACAGCTGGGCGGAATATGAAAAGGGCGTAGTGGGGGTAATCTCCGGTTTCCAGTCGCTGAAAGCCACGGTCAACGACGACGCTCAAATACACCGCCACGGGAGCCTGGCGTGGGGCACGGCCACTGTCCATCACGTGGATGTAATGAAGAACGGCAACAAGAGCGCCGGCGACTTTCGCTGGACAGTGATATGGGAAACAAACGGGTCGGAGTGGCTGATTGTACATGAGCACGTCTCCGCGCCTCTGGCCGCCCCATAAAACTTGAGCGGGAGCAGCCATCGAAAAGCGCGGAGGTGGAATCGAATTTAGCAGGATGAACAGTTATCACTTTGGGGCTCTGACCGCGCTGATGGGGCTCTCGTTCCTGAGCGCCGGGGTGTCTACAGCCCTGGCCCGGCACAGAGTTGAGAGCTGGTACGCAGCTTTCAATCGGCCGGACAAGGTGCCGCCCCCGCCGGCATACGGATGGCGGTGGAGGTTCGTCTATCTGCTGATGGGATCGGCGGCCTGGCTGGTGTGGTTGAGCGGCCCGCAGTGGAGCGCGCCCTGGATCCGCCTGGGCATGATTCTCTACTTCGTCATGCTCGGGCTGAACGTCCTGTGGTCGGGCCTATTCTTCCGCCTGGCGCGTCCTGGGGCCGCTTTCGCCGCCGTCCTGGCACAAGAACTGGTCACCTTGGCTGCCCTGATCGTGTTCTGGAACGTGGGCGCGCTTCCCGGCGCTCTGCTCGCTGCGGTACTGCTGTGGACGGGCTACATCGCCATGCGAACCCTGCTGTGGTGGCGCCAGGGACGGCGGTTTGGCACAGTTGTAGCGGAAAGCGCTGTTCCGGACACCCGCCTGGCAGCCTAAATTCAGCTTGGCCAGTGAAGAAGCTGATTGCGCACCGTTTCCGATTCCCATCCAACACTTGGTGTCATGCTTCAACTTCAGGGCTGAATTCTGACCGCTGACTGCATTGGCTACTCCTGGGGTGGCGGGGACGGCTTATCGGGGATAGCCGCGTCTTGTTTCTGGTGACAATTCTGCCTGAGGTCCACCGGGACCACGGTTTCGCGTCCGTGATAGTCGGCGTAAAAGGAGAGGGGCATGCGGGCGCGCTCGGTCAAGCCGACAAAACGGGCGAGGCCGTCGGTGTTGGTGCCGATCTGCAGGTCGAGGCGGTGAAAGCCGCCGAAGCCGTAGCGGATGTGTACAGAAACCTGGGCTCCGTAAACCGGTTTGCCCGCCGAGTCAATCACGCGGACCTCCACCGAGCAGCCGCCCAGGTTGCCGCTTATTTCCGGCACCTTCTCCG
>DATJEH010000268.1:0-2311 GCA_035496875.1 Terriglobales bacterium
GCCGGCAGCCGCTGCCAGAACACCGCCGCTCCCGCCAGGCAGGCTACCGCGCCGATGCTCAAAGTAAGTGGCGCTCCCAGCCGATCTGCCAGCACGCCGGCAAACAGCGCCCCCAGCGGCGCCATGCCCATGAACATCATGGAATAGACCGCCATTACCCGCCCCCGCAATTCGTCCGGCACCATGGCCTGGATAAGAGTGTTGGAAGAGGCCATTTGCACCATCATTGCCAGGCCCACCGGCACCAGCATAAGACTGGACAGCCACAGCAAATGGGACCAGGAGAACAGAATCAGGGTAACGCCAAAGGCCGCCGTCGAAACCGCCACCCATCGTCCCAGGCCGCGAACACCTGACTTCGCGGCCAGCATGAGCGCGCCAATCAGCGCGCCTACCCCGCTCGCGCCCATCAAAATGCCCAGGCCACGCGCGCCACTGTGCAGGATTTTGTCGGCAAAAATCGGCATCAGCACCGAGTAGGGCATGCCCACCAGGCTCACCAACCCCAGCAGCAGCAGCAGGTCGCGGATGGGCATGGTCCGGCGCACGAAGCGAAAGCCCTCGATGATGTGCTCCAATGGCGAACTCTCGAGCACCCGTCGTACCCGCTCCACCTGCATCAGTAGAAGCCCAACAATTACCGCGATATAGCTCACGGCGTTGGCGAAAAAGCACCAGCCTTCGCCGATGCTGGCCACCAGCACACCCGCGATCGCGGGGCCGATAATGCGCGCCCCGTTAAACATGGAGGAGTTGAGAGCGATGGCGTTCATCAAATCTTCTTTGCCCACCATTTCCACGATGAACGCCTGCCGCGCTGGAATGTCGAAGGCGTTCACCACCCCCAGTAGCGCCGCTAGCACCATGATGTGCCAGACTTGCACCACCCGCCCCAGGGTCAAAGCGGCAAGGATAAACGCCAGCACCATGGATGCCGTCTGCGTGCCAATGACCACCCGATGTCGGTTATGCCGGTCGGCCACAGCGCCCCCAATCGGGGCCAGGATGAACACCGGTATCTGCGAAGCGAAGCCCACTATGCCCAGCAGCAGGGACGACCCCGTCAGCCGGTAGACCAGCCAGGCCTGTGCAATGTTTTGCATCCAGGTGCCGATCAATGAAATGAGCTGCCCGCTAAAAAACAGGCGAAAGTTGCGGTGGCGCAGCGAACGCATGGCCAGACGCAGGCGCGAGGCCGAGCGGACCGCCGCCTCGCCGGCAGGTTGACCGCTGCTATCGTTTGCGTTCCCGGAAGACGGCATCGTATTTGCTCGTAGCGACCTATCTTAAATGTGAACGGGTGTGGCCAAGCGGCAATTCCCCTTCTCGGGCAACCAGCTCAGCTGAACGTGACTTGAGACACCTGCGGCGGGCAGACCCTGGCTGCCCGTAACCGTGTAGTCAATGCCCGGTTCGCTTCATTTTGTTGCTTTTCTTCTCTGCGGGATGAGGGTAAGCTGATGCTGCCTGACGCCCCAGTTGGGTTCCGTGCCAGTAAGGGAGAGTGCCGATGAGTTCTTCTCCAGTTCAGCACGAACGTCGCGCCGCGCAACGCTTTCCTTTCCAGATTCCGGTTACCCTTCGCCTCCCCGGCGAGGTGGAATGCCGGGGCGTAACCCAGGATGTGAGCGCCCGGGGCGCGTTCATTTTGACGGACACGAAGGCGCCCGAATCCGGTTGCGTTGAGTTTACCCTGGTGCTGCCGCCGGAGATTACCCTCACCGAAAGCATGCGCGTGCGCTGCCGGGGCAAAGCCGTGCGCGTGGAAGGCCCGGGCCTGGGCGCCAATTTCGGAGTGGCCGTGGTGGTCGAGCGCTACGAGTTTTTGTCCGAACCGACAACGGAGCCGCGTTCTGTGGAACGCGCGGCCGTGGCCGGCGTGGACGATTCCGAACCCGGCCGCAACTACGACAGGTATCCCTGGCGGGCCTGACCTGGCAGCCCCCCTACGATCTGCACCCTTCCTCCGAACCCGTGTGAAGGTGGCGCCACAAAGCTCAACTCCTCTGCCTATGTTGGTTCTGCGGCAGAACTGTGAAGCAGGCGGCGTGTAGGGTTACAGGGTCAGTGAGATGCGCGTAACCAATCCTGGTTGCTGCAGGCGGGTGAAGCGGGCCATGGCGTCAGTCAGCCGCTCGTAGCGGTCCACCACAGCCAGGGATGAAAGCTGCAAGCCGGGAAACGCGATGTTGAGGTAGAGCTTCAGCAGGGCGAAAAAGGCATAGAGACGCAGATAGATGGCGGTGTCCACCAGCCTCCTGCCTGCGACCGCTAGCTGCGGATCGGCGCTGCGTTGCGCCGCCTCTCCCAG
>DATJEH010000269.1:0-16262 GCA_035496875.1 Terriglobales bacterium
TTGGCATCGCGGGAGAGAACCCACGCCCCTATGTAAAGATTTGCAGCGCCAAACCCCGGTGATCTTGCCGGTACAGGCGCCTCCCAGCACGGCTGGGCGCGGGTGACGCATCTTGTCACCCGTGTTACATTAGTTTCCGCAGCCCCTGCCCACTTCGCTGCATCAGAAACTAAATTGGCAATTCCGGTTTAGTACAATCAGAGGTCTATTTCCAGTTTCGTCGCCGGAGACTCTAGTTGCATGAATGTTTTGGAGATGCCCTTGCCGGCGGTCGGTGAAGAGCCGCTGCCAGCACCCGAGGAAAACATTACCCCGCAGGCTTCACCTTCCGATTCCGGGAGTTATTGGGATTGGGTTTTTTGCCTCGCCATTATCTGTGGCCTTGCCTTTCTGGTCTACGCCAGTCTGCACGATTCCCTGTTCCGGCCGGTGTGGCTGGCAGCGGAGCACCATCGCTGGGCCAAGCTGATGGTGCGCCCTAGTGTGCTGTGGATGACCATGGGCGCCAGTTTGCTCACCTTCCGTACCATCTTCTGGTTTCGCTATCGGCCATTCCCCTCGGCGGCCATGAGCGATGCGCCGCAATTGACGGTAATCATTCCCGCCTACAACGAAGGGCCGATGGTGCTGAAGTCGATTGAGTCAGTAGCCACGGCGCTATATCCGCACAACCGCCTGGAAATCTTTGCTGTGGACGATGGCAGCACCGACGACACCTGGATTCACATCCAGCGCGCCGCCGCCCGCTATCCCCATATGGTGACCACCTTCCGCCAGCCCAAGAATGCCGGCAAGCGCGCCGCCCTGGCGGTGGGCTTCGAGAGAGCACGCGGCGAAGTGATCGTAACCCTGGACTCTGATAGCGTAATCGAGCCCAACGCGTTGCTGGCCATTACCGGCCCCTTCCGCAATCCCAAAATAGGCGCGGTGGCCGGGAAGGTGGAGGTCTATAACCGGCGCAGCGGCGTGATTCCCCGCATGCTGCACGTACAGTACATTCTCTCCTTCGACCTGATGCGGGCGGTGGAGTCTTCCTACGGCACCGTCTACTGCTGCCCGGGCGCGCTCACCGCCTACCGCACCTCCGTAGTGCGCCAGGTGCTGCCCGCTTGGATGGAGCAGAAATTCCTGGGCTCGCGCTGCACCTTCGGCGAGGACCGCGCCATGACCAACATGGTGCTTTCCAAGGGATACGATACGGTCTACCAGCGTACGGCGCGGGTGCGCACCGTGGTTCCGGAACACTACACCAAAATGTGCAAGATGTTCCTGCGCTGGGACCGCAGTTACGTCCGCGAAGAGATCAACTTCATGCGCATTGTGTGGAAACGCCCGCTGGTGCCGCGCATTATCTCAGTGTGGGAGCGCATTACCTCCAACTTGCGCTATCCCGTGAATTACCTCAGCATCGTTTTGCTGTCGGTGCTGGTTTACGGCCACCCGCGCATGATTGCGCGGCTGCTGCTGGCGATTGGCCTGGTGTCGCTCTTCAACATGATTTATTACCTGCGCAGCGAGCACTCCAAGGACTTCGTGTATGGCGTGCTCTACGGCTACTTTTCCTTCTTCCTGATGTTTTGGATTTTCCCCTACGCCGTGCTCACGGTGCGGGCCAGAGGCTGGCTGACGCGGTAGCTAAGTAGCTGATTGGCTGTCTGGCCGACTAGCTTCTGCCAGGTCGGGCCAGCCCGCGCAGCGGACGAAATAGTATGCCGAGGCCGAGCATACGCAAGGCAGAGCCCTGAGCGCAGCCGAAGGGCCAGGGCGAAGCCCTGGGGAGGGCGTGCCGAACTGACGCTGGAGCGCCGTAGGGGCGGCACAGAACTCTTCGTCACGGAAAAGAAAGCAGGTCCTTCGTTGCGCTTCCGCGCTTCGCTCGGTCGCGCATCTCAGGATGACAAAATTATTTTATGGTTGCGCGGCTGAAGCCACAGCTTTCTGAAAGATATTCCGCCAGACCAATCGTTAGGCTTCAGTAGAAGCTGAATCAGCTAGCCAGCCAGTCAGCTACTCAGCTTCACTTCTTCCCGCGCCGCGTAGTGGGATTCCACATAGTCGTTGAGGATAGAGATGAATTCGGCGACGATCTTGTCGCCACGCAGGGTGGTCATCAGGCGGCCATCCACAAATACCGGCGCTTTGGGCTCTTCGAAGGTACCGGGCAGGGAAATACCGATGTGGGAGTGCTTGGATTCGCCCGGCCCGTTGACCACGCAGCCCATCACTGCCACCTTCAATTCTTCCACTCCAGGGTAGCGCTGCTTCCACACTGGCATCTGCTGGCGCAAGTAGGACTGGATCTGCTCCGCCATCTCCTGGAAGAAGGTGCTGGTGGTGCGTCCGCAACCCGGGCAGGCGGTCACCTGCGGGGTGAAGCTGCGAATGCCCAGCGATTGCAGAACCTGCTGCGCGACCAGGACTTCCTCCGTGCGGTCGCCTCCGGGCGCGGGCGTGAGTGAAACCCGGATGGTGTCGCCGATGCCTTCCTGCAAAAGCACGCCCAGTGCGGCGGTGGAGGCAACAATGCCCTTCATGCCCATGCCCGCCTCGGTCAGGCCGAGGTGCAGCGGATACTGGCAGCGCGCCGCCAGGCTGCGGTAAACGTCAATCAGGTCCTGCACGCCACTCACCTTGGCGCTCAGGATGATCTGGTCGCGCCGCAGGCCGTACTGCTCCGCTTTGGCGGCGGAATTCAGCGCGCTCACCACCATGGCTTCCATGGTGACATCGCGCGCGTCCTTGGGTTCATCCAGGCGCGAATTTTCGTCCATCATGCGAGTGAGCAGAGCCTGGTCGAGCGAGCCCCAGTTCACGCCGATGCGCACCGGTTTATCGTTCTCGACGGCGACTTCGACCATGGTGCGGAAGTTGTCGTCATCCTTGCGGCCCACGCTGACGTTGCCGGGATTAATACGGTATTTGGCCAGCGCCCGGGCACATTCTGGGAATTTCTTCAGCAGAAGATGGCCGTTGTAGTGGAAGTCGCCGATGATGGGCACGCGCGCGCCCTGCTTTTCCAAGCCCTCCACGATGTGGGGAACGGCGGCGGCAGCAGCCTCGTTGTTAACGGTCACGCGCACCAGTTCGGAGCCGGCTCGGGCCAGGGCGGCAACCTGCTTAATGGTGCCGGGGACATCGGCGGTATCGGTGTTGGTCATGGACTGGACCACGACCGGGGCGTCGCCGCCGACTCGCACGGCGCCGATGTTGCAGGTGTAAGTCTTTCTGCGCTGGGTAGTTGCCATCCGAAGGTTAGTTTAGCATGCGACCCAGAGGCTACGGCGAGAGTCAGGATGGAGGATCAAACCATCAGGTGGGGAGTGGGGATCAAGGACAGAGCAGCTCTGAGCGACAGAAAAACAGGTCCTTCCTTCTCGCGCTCCCTCGCGAGGCTCGGTTGCGTTCGAGTCAGGATGACAGAAACTTAATTTCGGAAACTTCGAAACCTGTGAAACTTTGAAAGCTTCCTTACGGCAGCCTTTGCGCTAATCCCGGCAGCGTCTTCACCAGATCGTTATAGATCACGACCACAAAGAACAGCACCAGGAAGAGGAACGCCATCTGGTAGACGCGTTCTTTCACATGCAGGCTGATGTCGCGGCCCATCAGGCTCTCGATAAACAGCATCAGGATGACTCCGCCATCCAGGATGGGAATGGGGAACAGGTTGAATATGCCCAGGTTCAGGCTAATGGCCGCTGTCAGCTGCAGCAGCGGTGATAGGCCCTGCCGCGCTGCCTCGCCGGAAGCCCGAGCAATGCCGATGGGGCCCTCCATCTGCCGCATGGAAACCTGGCGGCGTACCATCTTCTCCACCAACTCCAGGATCAGGGCGGAACTCTTCTTATTGTCCTGCCAGGACTGGCGTACAGCCGCAGGGAAAGGCAGTTGCGTGACTTCATCCGGCTCGCAGCTTATGCCGATGCGCCAGCGAGGTTCGTCCTCGCCCGGAACCGTCACCAGTTCCGGCCTGATGGTCAGGTTGAGCTGCTTACCCTCGCGCAGCACGGTAAAAGTTGCGGGCCCGCCTTTGTTGTCCTGCAGTATCTGGATGATTGCCGGCACCGAGCGCACCGCTGTGTTATCCACGGCGATGATCTTGTCGCCCAGTTTCACGCCCGCCTTATCGGCCGGCAGCCCATCCTCCAGCGAGGTCACAATATTGGGCTGATCAGGGACGAATCCTGCGCTGCCATACTCATCCGGCCCGGTAGGCTCGGGGACAATCGTCTTGGTAAAGGTTTGGTCGCCGCGCTGAAACTCAATCCGCACCGGCAGGTTGGGGTTGAGCACCATCTGGGGAATCACCTGCTCCCAGGTAGGATTGGAGGGGCCGTCATCTATGCGTGCGATTTTGTCGCCAGGCTGAATACCAACCTTCGCGGCCGGCGAATCCTTAATGACGTACCCGACTAGCGCCGGCTTGTTAGCCCATATCGGCCGCGAGAAGCTCACCATGTACACCCCGGTGAGCAGAGCAATGGCCAGGAAGATGTTCATGAACGGACCGGCAATGGCGATGATGAAGCGCTGCCAGCGGGGATGAGACAGGAACTCTCCGGGATCCCCGGTGCGCGGTTCCATGGGGTTCTCCCCCGACATGCGCACGTAACCACCCAGAGGTATCGCGCTGATGCGGTAGTCCGTATCCCCTTTGCGCCAACCCAGCAGCCGGGTCCCGAAGCCGATGGAGAACACCTCCACCCGCACCCCAAACATTTTGGCCGTGATGTAGTGCCCGAATTCATGAATCAGGATCATGAACCCCAGCACTGCTGCCGTGGCGAGCACCGCTAACAGGAAGCCGTTCATAGACTTAGGAAACTACTCTCCGTGGTGGATTGCGGAAGCCGTCCACGGCAATGGGGAGTTGCTGCGGGACAGGTACTGCACCCGTTTCTTGGCGGCGGTGCGTGCCTCTGCGTCCGTTAATAGTATCTCATCTATAGATTCAGGTTTGCGGTTTTCAGTTTCACCAAGAACGTGCTCAATGGTCTCGGGAATCTGATCAAAGCGAATGCTGCCGTCCAGAAATGCGGCCACGGCGACCTCGTCGGAAGCGTTGAGAGCAATAGGCTTAGCGCCGCCTGCCTCGGCCGCTTCGTAGGCCAACCGCAGACAAGGGAACTTTTCCATATCGGGAGGGACAAAGTCGAGGTGCCGCAGGTCCATGACCGGGAAGCGCAGGCTGGAAACGATGCGCTCCGGGTTAGTCAGGGCGTACAGAATGGGGAGGCGCATGTCCGTCACTGAAAACTGAGCCAGAATGCTGCCATCCACGAATTCCACCATGGAATGAATGGTGGACTGAGGGTGCACGATAACTTTTACCTTCGCCGGCGACACCCCGAACAGGCGGCAGGCCTCAATCACCTCAAAGCCCTTATTCATCAGTGTGGCAGAGTCAATGGTGATGCGACGGCCCATCTTCCAAGTGGGATGATTGAGCGCCTGTTGCACCGTAATTGAAGTAAATGCGGACTTGGGAGTGTTCAGGAAGGGCCCCCCGGAGGCTGTGAGCCAGATGGCCTCGACTTCCTCCATGCGCCCCCCGCGCAGGCACTGGTGCACGGCGTTGTGCTCGCTGTCTATGGGAAGCAGCGGCTTGCCATGGCGCCGGGCTTCAGCGGTGAGCAGTTCGCCCGCCGCAACCATGCATTCCTTATTGGCCAGGCCGACGGTTTTCCCGGCCTTGACCGCCTCATAGGTGGCTTCCAGGCCGGCCACGCCCACGATGGCACTGACTACAAAGTCCACCTCCGGATGCGTGGCCACCTGCACCGTGCCGGCGGAGCCATGGGACACCTGAATTTCCTGCAGGCCCTCGCGCCGCAAGCGGGAGCGCAGTTGCTCGGCATCCGACTCGCTAGCCATGGAAAGTATCCGCGGACGCCAGCGCCGCGCCTGCTCATAGGCGGCCTCCAGGTTCTTTCCCGCTGCCAGAGTAAGCACGCGAAAGCGGTCGGGATAGGACTCCACAATCGAGAGCGTGCTGCGCCCGATGGAACCGGTGGAGCCCAGGATGGCGAGGTTCTTCATGGGTTCGGCTTAGTTTAACAACCTGGCTGTCAGCTTTCAGCTATCAGCTAAAACCACTAGCTGATAGCTGATGGCTGATAGCTACGAGAGCACCCGCAACGCGGCATAGAACCAAATCACCGGGGCCGCCAGGAGCAGCGCGTCAATGCGGTCCAGGATGCCTCCGTGGCCGGGCAACAAAGCCCCCGAATCCTTGACCCCGGCGCCGCGCTTGATGAGCGATTCCACCAGATCGCCCAGTTGTGCGGCCACATTAATTGCCGCCGAGAGGACCAGAATCGTCATCAGCGGCCAGGGTTGCAGGGCAAAGTAGCCGTCGCGCCGCTGAATAAGATGCGCCTGCAACAGCGCCGAGCTTATGGGCTGCGCGTTGGCCAGAAAGGCCCAGCCTACCGCCAGGCTGCCCAGCATCGAGCCCACCGCGCCTTCCCAGGTCTTTTTAGGGCTGACCCGCGGCGTCATGCGGTGCCTGCCAAACGCGCGGCCCACGAAGTAGGCCGTGGTATCGCCCGCCCACACCACCAGCAGCACATACACCAGCAGGATCGCTCCCGCCCACTGCTGCCGCACCTGCACCAGGAGGCCCAGTGGCAGCGCGACATAGCCAAAGGCGAAGGCGGAGGCAGCGGCGGCGGGCAGGGAGGTGCTGAAATCACTGCGCGCCATGCCGATCACCAGAAACACAAAGGGCGCCAGCGCGGCGGAGAAGCCCATCGCCACCATGAAACTGGCGGTGGCAATCAGGGGCTTGCCGCTGATGCCATTCAGCGCCAGGAACAGAAACAGCAGGGCCACATAGACGTAGGTAGCCTTCCGCAGAGGCTGCACGCGGTAATGCTGGGAAAGCTGCAGAAATTCGCGCGTGGTCAGCAGCGCCACCACCGCCACCACTGCCGAGAGCAGCGGCACAGGCGCGCGTAACACGACCGCCAGGACAATGGGGATCAGCACCGCCGCGGTGGCAATGCGTTTCCAGGGCCCGGAGGGGCGCTCAGTGTTTGCCGTTGCTATGGGTGACGGCTCCGTTGCCATGATGAGGGTTGACCAGGCCGCCGTAACGCCGCTCCCGTTTCTGATATTCCGCCAGCGCTTCCAGCAGGTGCTGGCCGCGGAACTCAGGCCACAGCGTGGGGGTCACGTAGATTTCCGCGTAGGCCAGTTGCCAGAGCAGGAAATTGCTCAGCCGCATCTCGCCGCTGGTGCGGATTACCAGGTCAGGATCGGGAAGATTCCGCGTGTACAGGTTGCGGGCTATGGACTGCTCGTCCACCCGCAGGTGATCAATGCCGCCGTTGGAAGCCGCGGCCTTAACCAGCGAATTGAAAGCGTCCACCAGTTCGCTGCGGGCGCTGTAATTCAGCGCCAGGGTCAGCACCATGCCGCTGTTCTGCGCGGTGGCCTCGCGCGCCCACCGCATTCGTTCCTGCACCTGCGGCGGCAACTCGTGCTCGCGCCCGATGTACTCCAGGCGAATGTTGTTGCGGTTCAGTGTGGGCACTTCCTGCTTCAGGTAACGGCAAAGCAAGGTCATGAGAAAGCCGACCTCGGTAGCCGGCCGCTTCTTCCAGTTTTCCTCGGAAAAGGCGTAGAGAGTGACAGCGGGAATGCCGGCGCGGGCCGCCGTCTCCACCGTGGAGCGCACGGAGGCCACCCCGGCACGGTGCCCGGCGATGCGCGGCAGATGCCGCCGGCGGGCCCAGCGCCCGTTGCCGTCCATAATGATGGCGATGTGTTGTGGGAGCCTTTCCGGGTCAAGCCGCAGATAAATTTCCGCTTCCTTGCGGTCCAGACCGGCAGGAATCTTTGCTTGCGACAACGATGAAACCTCTTCTGTGTCACGAAGTTACCACAGAGGGGGGCATTGCGCAATGAAGCGGAAGGGGCAATCGGTAGTTAGTAATCGCTGGCAGGTGCGGCATTAGCCGCTGGTGGTTTCTACCCGTTTTCCCCCGCGCAACGCAATTTGAAGGATCACAAACAAGGAAACCATGCACAAGGCGAACAGCAAATAGAACACCCAGTCATCGGGGCCACCATGACCCAGCGACTCAATGCCGGTTGTGCTCTCGAACCATCCCCAGAACGGAGCCGAAAAAACCGCCGCCATAAAGCCCATCGGGAACCCCAGCACAACCGCGGCGACCACAATGGCAGAGTGCTTTAAAATGCGATTTGCCTTCATCGCCGCCGCAGTATAGCAATGTCTGGCGCCAGCTGTTTGGAATTTCTCGGTGCAGCGGAGCAATCCGCCATTAAGCTAGCCAAACAATCAGCTACTGGACGGCGGCCTCTTCGGGCACAATCTCCAAGTCCAGTTTCTGCGGGCCGCGGATGACGGTGAGGTGGGCGCGAACCCCGACCTGGGCCTCGGTCAAGAGCCGGTGCAGGTCATCCACGCCGGCGATGTGCTTGCCGTCCAGGGCCACTACCAGGTCCGACTGGCGCAACCCGGCCTTTTCCGCTGGACTGCCGCTTTCCACCGAGACTACCGCAATCGCTGACTCCACCGGCAATTCGTGGAAGCGCACCAGGCGGCGGGGCAGGGGCACGGTCTGGGCGACCACGCCAATGTAGCTGCGTCGAATTCGGCCGTCACGCAGCAGGCGGCTGGCCACGAACTTGGCCGTATTGATGCCAATGGCGAAGCAAATGCCCTGCGCTGGCAGAATGGTGGCGGTATTCACGCCCACCACACGACCCTCGGAGGTGACGAGCGGCCCGCCGGAATTACCGGGGTTGAGCGCGGCGTCGGTCTGGATCACATCGTCAATCAGGCGGCCGGTACGCGAGCGCAGAGAACGGCCCAGGGCGCTCACCACGCCCGCCGTCACCGAATACTGAAAGCCGAAGGGGTTGCCGATGGCAATCACCAGTTGACCGACGCGCAGCTGCTGCGAATCGCCCATTTCGGCGGTCAGGATAAGGGGCGCGTCAATGCGGATGACCGCCAGGTCCGTGGCTGGGTCGTCGCCTATGGCCACGGCGGGGAAACGCCGGCCGTCGGACAAGGAAACCTCAATCCGGCTGGCGCCGTGAACCACGTGGCTGTTGGTCAGGATCAGTCCGTCTGGGGTGAAGATGAACCCCGAGCCGCCGCCGTGCGCCTCCCCCTCCGCCCCGCCCGGACGGCGCTGCACGCGCTGGGTCACCTCGATGTTGACTACCGCCGGGCTGACCCGCTCCGCCGCCCCTACCACTGCCCGGGAGTAAGCGTCCAGCAGAACGGCGTCATCGGGACGCGGCCTGTCGGGGGTAGGCGAACCATTCAGGCCTTCCCGGCTCAGGGGAGAGACCACCTCATGCAGCAATTCCAAGTTCATGGAGAAGAGATGCCGGTACGGGACACGCGGATTCAAGGGCGGGTAATAGTAGTCAGAGAGTAAAACGTAAGGTCCCTCGACTCGCGCTCCTTCTCCCGCAAAGCGGGATCGGTCGCGCTCGCTCGGGATGACAGACTTAAACGCAGGCACCTGGGGAGAGTCTCTGAGGAGGAGACAATCCAACGGAGGACCAGCGAAGAACACTAACCACCAACTACTAACTCCCGAAATAAAAAAATTGCCGGGGCTGGTTGGCCCCGGCTAGCGGTTGGCGTTGTGGCCCGGATCTCTAGGCGCTGCGGCGCGGACGCAGGGTCAGGTCGCGCACCTGCGCCAGCACGCTGTTCAGTTGCATGGCGCTGAGTTGGGAGACAAAAGGCAGTATCTCCGCGATAAAATTGTCGCTCATCAGTTCGCGCATCTCTTCCTGGCGGGTGCGCTCGCCCCCGTTGAGCAGTTCGGGGACGGTGACTTCCAGGGCGCGCGCCAAACGTTCCAGCGAGGAGAGCGTGGGGGTGGCCTTCTCATTCTCGATTTTGGAGACGTAGGTACGCGGTACGCTCATGCGCAGGGCCAGTTGCCGCTGGCTCAGGCCGTTACGCTGGCGCAGGGAGCGGATGGAGGAGGCCAGTTGCAGATGGCCAGGCAGATGGCTGTGGGCAGGCGGCGCGATGGCCGGCTGAACCGTGGCCGCGATTTCCAGCTCTTCTTCGTCCAGGCAAACGTGGCAGCGGCGGCAAAGATTGTTCGAGGTGCGAAACTGGACTAACTTACAATGGTCGCATCTCACGACTTCCCGTGAGTCGACCGGCGCCAAGGTTGTGGCCATGGATTGGTGGGAGTGCCAGAGCGGACACGACCCTAACCAACTTGGTTCTGCTGCGTAATGTGCGGCATGAATGGTGCAGTGTCAACAACAATTTGCTGTGAAAAACCGGAATGAAACCCATAATCCCCGAAAAAACACCTATGAAAACCGGAGAAAATCAGGAGAAAACCGTGACCGACCGCGCCGCGGCGTGGAGTTTACTATCTGAGTTCACGCAGTCGGAAAGTTTGCGCAAACATGCCATGGCGGTGGAGGCGTGCATGCGCGCCTACGCCCGCAAATTTGGGGAAGATGAGCAGCAGTGGGCCGTGGTGGGCCTGATCCACGACTTCGATTACGAAAAATATCCCAGCCTGGAGGACCACCCCATGCGGGGCAGCGAAATTCTCCAGCAGCGCGGCTGGCCGGAGGATATCCGCCGCGCCATCCTTTCCCACGCCGACCACACCGGGGTGGCGCGCCAGACCAGGCTGGAGCATGCGCTGTTTGCCTGCGACGAACTGGCCGGGTTCATTACCGCGGTGGCGCTGGTCAAGCCAGGCAAGTCGCTGGCCGAGGTGGACGCCCGCTCAGTGCGCAAAAAAATGAAAGACAAAGCCTTCGCCCGCAGCGTGAGCCGCGACGACATCACCAAGGGCGCCCAGGAACTGGGCGTGGAACTGGAGCAGCACATCGCCTTCTGCATTGACGCGATGAAGGCGATTGCCGGCGAACTGGGGCTGGATGGAAGCAAGGCGGCACTTGGCAGTTAGCAATCAGCACTTAGCCATTCAACCGCTGTGCTCGGCGAGAAGCGCGGTTTTTGCATGGCTGTCAATGGGGATGTCATCCTGAGCGAAGTGAAGCGATTCGCTCTGCGAATCGCTTCACTCAGTCGAAGGACCTCTACCCCGCCAGCGGACCCACAATGCCCGCGGGAGTTTCCAGCAATCGTTCTGTGGTTGGAGAGAACTCCCTTTGGCAGCCCGGAGCATCCAGCAGGGAGGGGTATTTCGACTAGGGCATTCGCCCTCGCTCAATATGACAGATGAGAGAAGGCGTCATTGGAGACACCATGCCAACATTAATTCCTCATCCCACGCGTATTCAGGCCGCCGGCACCAAGCCCAAGCTGATTGACGAATATATCGGCCGCGTCAACTCGAAGAGCACAAGTTTAAGCGTCGCGCACATGCGCAGCCCGGAAGGCTGGTCGGAGCCGCGCCAGACGCCAGGCTTCGATGAGTACACGCTTGTCCTCAAAGGCATGCTGCGGGTGGCGTACCAGGGCGGACACATGGATGTGCGCGCCGGGCAGGCGGTGATCGCCTATAAGGGCGAGTGGGTGGAGTACTCCACGCCGGAGGAGACCGAGTACATTGCCATCTGTCTGCCGGCGTTCTCGCTGGAAACGGTCCATCGAGAATATGAAGGGCGTTGACGATGGTTGATTTTCGATTGACGCTTGAAGCCAAACAACATCAGAACGCCTCTAGGCGGTTGACGCGAGATGGTGCGGCATAGGGGTCCTTCGGTTCGGGCGTTCGCCCTCGCTCAGGATGACATTCCAAAAATGTAATCGGCGTATATCTGAGTCAATCCGCGCGGATGAAGTTAGTGCAGAGCGTCCGCAACTTTGCCGCTGGCGATCAGGTCAGAAATGCGGGCGAAGTCGTCGGCCAGCACGCGGTCATGCTCGATGGGCGGGGAGACGGAGCGAATGGCGGCGTGGGCGGACTGCAGCTGTTTGCTGGTCTTGAGCGGGGCTAGAAAGTCTATGCCCTGGGCGGCGGCCATGGCTTCGATGGCCAGCACGTGGCAGGTATTGGCCACAATCTGCCGCAGCTTGAGCGAAGCCGCCATGCCCATGGAAACGTAGTCTTCTTTGTTACCGGAAGTAGTGATGGAATCCACCGAGGCGGGGTGCGACAGCACCTTGTTTTCGCTGGCCAGGGCAGCGGCCGTCACCTGCGCCATCATGAAGCCGGAATTGAGCCCGGCGCCTGGCGCCAGAAACGGCGGCAAGCCTTCATTCAGCGCGGGATTCACCAGTCGCTCCAGGCGGCGCTCGGAAACACCCGCCAGGCTGCTCAGGGCAATACCCAGGAAATCTAAAACGAAAGCCACCGGCTCGCCATGGAAATTGCCGCCGGAAAGAATGTCGCCTTCGCCCTCGCCATTTTTTTGCCCCGGCCGACGAGCGGGTGCAAACACCAGAGGATTATCCACGGCGGAGTTGATTTCGGTTTCCATCACCCGGCGGCAGTGGGCCAGTGTATCGCGCACGGCGCCGTGCACCTGGGGCATGCAGCGCAGGGAATAGGCATCCTGTACCCGAGCGCAGTCGCGATGAGATTCGCGGATCTGGCTGCCTTCCAGCAGGCGTCGCAGGTTCTCCGCGGTGCGGAGCTGGCCAGGGTGAGGGCGCACCTGGTGAATGCGGGCATCGAAGGCGGCGTCGGTGCCGTGCAGCGCATCCAGGGTGAGGGCCCCAATCACGTCGGCGGAATCCACCAGCACTTCGGCAGCAAGCAGGGCCAGCACGCCGACGGACAACATGCCCTGGGTGCCGTTTATGAGCGACACCGCCTCTTTGGCTTCCAAAACCAGCGGCTTGATGCCGGCCTCGCGCAGAGCGTCGGCGGCGGGCAGATGCGCGCCGCTGTACTTGCCGCTGCGGTCGGCAATCAGCACCTGGCCTTCGCCCAGCATGGGCAGCACCAGATGCGCCAGCGGAGCCAGATCGCCGCTGGCGCCGACGCTGCCCCGCGCCGGCACCACGGGATGCACGCGGCGGTTGAGCATCTCGCAGAGGGTGTCAATCACCAGGGCACGCACGCCGGAATAGCCCTTGGAAAGCGAGTTGGCGCGCAGCAACATCATGGCGCGCACTTCGGGTTCGGTGAGCGGTTCCCCCACGCCGGCGCAGTGGGAGCGGATGAGGTTGAGCTGCAGCTGGCGAATCTGGTCGGGCGGGATGCGCACGTCCGCCAGCTTGCCTACGCCCGTGGTGATGGCATAAGCCACGCGGTTGTTCGCGACCTGGTCATCCACCACCGCGCGGGCGCGGTTCACGGCCTCGCGGGCATCCGCCCCCAGCAGCACCGGGCGGAAGTCGTAAACCACCTCGCGTACTTCGGCGAAGGTGAGCGAGTTGCCGTCAATGTGGAGAGCGTTCATGGTAGCTGGATAGCTTACTAGCTGCCTGGCTGACTAGCTTACTAGGTGGCAGGTTAAAAAAGCGCGCAGCAGTCAGCACTCAGCATTCAGCCAGAAAACAATTGCTGGGCTTCCGGCGGAACCGCCCAAGCTTCAGGGGCTGAATGCTGACTGCTGATTGCTGGTCCATCTTGAACCACGAGGTTAGTTAGCCAGACAGCCAGTCAGCTAGTTAGCTGTTTTTGCCGCCGCCTTAAACACCGTCATATACTTTGCCGGGAGTTCGCGCTTGCGCATGTCGCGGCCGGTCACGATGTGCGTGGTCTCGCCTTCGGCCAGCAGTGTGCCGTCACTCTCGCGCACCGCCTGGTAAGCAAAATGAATCAGCGATTCGCGCACATTCTTCAAATGCGTGCGTACCACGATTTCATCATCATAACGTGCCGGCGCCTTGAAGCGGCAGCGCGCGTCCACCACCGCGATGTAACAGCCATCCTCCTGTTCCATTTCGCGGTAGGTGAAACCAAGCTCGCGCAGCAGGTCCACGCGGCCCACTTCGAACCAGATGAAATAGTTGGAGTGGTAAACCACACCCATCTGGTCAGTTTCGGCGTAGCGCACGCGGATGCGGGAGAGCGCGGTGGTGGAGATGGTAGCGGGTTTGGTCATCGTTATTTTTGAGCTAACTAGCTGACTGGCTGACTAGCTTAGCATTCGCCACTCAGCAATTAGCACTTGGCCGTGAAAAGTCTTCTGACTATCGCGGCGACAATGGCCGTCGCTGGCCAAATGCTAAGTGCTAATTGCCAAGTGCTGGTTTTAGCCGGCTATTTCACCATCTCTTCCTCTGTGTCCTTGGCGTTCTCTGTTCTCTGTGGTGAAAAATCATTTCCCCGACCACTTCGGTTTGCGCTTTTCAAGAAACGCGGTAATGCCCTCTCTAAAATCGGCGGTGGTGCGGATGCGGGCATTGTCCTCGACCCCCTGCGCAATCTGCTCATCCAGGGCGCGGGCGATAAAGCTGTTGATCAGTTTCTTGGTCTGCCGCACCGACGACGGACTGTTCTCCATCAATTCCGCCGCCAGTTCGCGGGCGCGCTCCAGCAGGCGCTCGGGCGAGACCACCTCATTTACCAGGCCGAAGCGGTAGGCCTCGGCAGCGTCGAACAGGCGCCCCGTCATGAGCAGGTCGCGGGCAATCTTATGGCCCACCTGCCACACCAGGACGGAGGAAACAATGGCGGGAACAAATCCGATGCGTACCTCGGTGTAGCCGAACTTGGCTTCCGGCGCCGCCAGCGTGAAGTCGCACATGGTGGCGATACCAGTACCGCCGGCGATGGCGGCGCCATTCACGGCGGCGATGGTAGGCTTGGGGAAATCATAAAGCCGGCGGAAAATCTGCGCCATGCGTGCCGAGTCCTGCAGGTTCTGGTCGTGAGTTTTGCCCAACAGGGCTTTCAGACCGTCCAGATCCAGACCGGCACAGAATGCCTTGCCCGCGCCGGTGACGATGAGCACCTGGGCGGGGCTGCGCTCCACCGCGTCCAGCGCCGCCATGAGTTCATCCAGCAACTCAAAGCTGAGCGCATTGCGCTTGTCTGGGCGGTTGAAGGTGAGGGTGGCGAGGGACCCGTCGAGGGCGAGTGTTAGGTTGGTAGCCATTATGAGATTTGTAATTCGGTAATTTGAAATTGGTAATTGGAAGCCCGACCACAGCAATCCAACGAAAAAATTACAAATTACAAATTACTAAATTTTAAATTTTGCCCCGATCTCCGCCGACATCTTCAGCACATTTTCCAGCGAGCGCTGAATCGGCGGCGCGACGCCACGCTGCTTCAGCGCCTCTAAGACTTTCTCGGTGGGAATGTTGCCCACCAGTTCGTCCTGGGCGAAGGGACATCCTCCCAGGCCGCCCAGGGCGGAATCAAAGCGGCGGCAGCCGGCATCATAGGCGGCCAGAACCTTGTCCACGGCCTGTTCCGGGCGGCTATGCAGGTGAACGCCAATTTCCAGGTAATCGTACTTGGCCAGAACCGCCGAAACCAGCTCCTTAATCTGCTGCGGGCCGGACGCGCCCACGGTATCGGCCAGGGAGATCATGTGAATGTTGGAAGCTTCCAGAATGCCCACCGCTTCCACCACCTCATCCATACTCCAGTCATCCCCATAGGGGTTGCCGAAGGCCATGGAAATGTAAGCTACAACCTCCAGGCCGGCCTCGTCCGCCTTTTTCTCGATCGCTTCCAGTTCATCGAGGGCCGCTTCCAGTGTCTGGTTCTGGTTCTTTTCCAGAAACGTGGGTGAAACCGAGTAAGGGAAGCCGAGTGTGCGCACGGCGTTGCTGGCAATGGCGCGTTCCGCTCCCTTGCTGTTGACCACGATGCCGATGATCTCTACGTCATCGGGCGGATCCAGTTCCTCCAGCACCTTCTCCGAGTCCGCCATCTGCGGCACGGCTTTAGGCGAAACGAACGACACCGCGTCAATGTGCTTGAACCCCGCGCCAATCAGCGCGTTCAGGTAGGCGGCCTTGACGTCAGCCGGAATCTGGCTCTTCAGCCCTTGCCAGGCATCTCGCGGGCACTCGATTAATTTCACTCCACCCATTTTTCACCACGGAGACACGGAGGCACGGAGAAAGATCAAATTATTTCAAAGTACCTTTCGCACAATTCCGTCTCTCAATACGGGAACATTGAAATTGATAATGAAGCCGACTCTCTTGCCAGTCAGTTTCAAACAGGTGAGAACCTGTGCTTCATGAACGGGGAGAATCTTCTCGACCGATTTCAGTTCCAAGATGACGGCATTCTCAACAACCACGTCCAAGCGGTAACCACAATCAAGCTTTAAACCTTGTACTGCACCGGCAACGAGACCTGCCGTTCAAAACTCAGGCCGCGAAGGTGCAGTTCGTGGCACAGACATTC
>DATJEH010000270.1:0-3085 GCA_035496875.1 Terriglobales bacterium
CCGGCAGAAAAGGGGCGGCGCGGTGAGCCACAGAATTTCCCGCAGCTCTTTGAGCACGGCGATTTCGATCTGCTGGTCCGACCAGCCGAGGATCTCTTCGTCGCGCGCTCCGCCTAAAAAGCAGCGGACGAGAGCCCGGTCGCTGGGCGCGCGATGGGGAAACTTGTTATGGACAAATGTGCAAGCCAGCATACGCTTCCCCTCGCTGCGCGGCACCAGAAAGCCGAAGCCAGGCGGCAAGCGCAGCCCAGCGCGCTTATACCCAAGCGTGACGGTTACCGAGGAACTGTAGACGATGCCGCTCAATTCCGCAGCAAGTTCCGCCTGCACCGGGGCAACAAGCGCGCCCGCCACCGGAGCCGGCGTGGCCAGAATCAGCGAGTCGAATCTTTCCTCCGCAGTGTTGTCCGCAGAGACCGACCAGAAACTAGCCTCGCGCCGCAGATCACGAACGGTACTCCCCGTGCGCAGTACCTCCCGGGGCAGGCGTCGCAGAATCGCGTCCACCAGTTGCTGCATGCCGTCTTTTAAAGAACTGAACAACGGGCGCGGTGGAGCATGGCTTTTTGCCGTGCGCTTGCGGGCGGCCAGCATGCCTCGGCCCAGGCTGCCGTGTTTGGCTTCCATTTCAGCGAAGCGCGGCAGCACTGCCCGCACGCTCAATCCCGAGGCTTCGCCGCCATAGACTCCGGAGAGCAGGGGATCGGCCAGCCGGTCCACCATCTCCGGGCCGTAATGGCGCTTCACCAGGGCGGCCACTGTTTCGTCGCTGCCTGCGGGGCGAAGGGGATGAAACCACTCCTGGGCCATGCGGAACTTCGCGCCCAGAGAAAATAAGGGTGAGAAGACGACAGGCAGTATCCGGGTCGGGACCATGAACATCAAGCCGTCGGGAATTGGTACCAGGCGGCCTTTGACCAGGATGTAGGTTTTGCGGTCGGCATCGTTGGAGCCAATGAGTTGGCCGGCAATTCCCAGTTCGCGGCACAGGTCTGCCGCCCAGGGCTTCTCCGTCAGGAAGGAATCGGGACCGGCCTCGATGAGGCAGCCGTCGGCGTGTTCGGTGCGCAGCGAACCGCCAAGCCGGGGGGAGCTCTCAAAAAGAACGTATTCCAGGGGCGCGCCCTGCCGACGCTGCTGCTCCAGGTAGAAGGCGGCGCTAAGCCCGGAAATGCCTCCGCCGATGATGGCAATGCGTCGCATTTCAATGTCATCCTGAGCGAGCGCGACCGAGCGCAACGCGAGAGAGTGCTAACCAAGGATCTCTGCATTGCAAAAGAGCTTGCTACTGCACCTTGATCCGCGCCACCACCTTCGCTGGTTCTCCTGCCCCCAGCCGCGAGCGCGCTACATCCGCCAGGGCCGCCACCAAGGCAGGCGATTCGTTCAGCGATTCCGCCCGCCACAGCCGCATGCCATTCTTCTCCGCGAACTCGCGGAACATGATATCCACGTCGTAGAGCACTTCCACGTGATCGCAAAGAAAACCGATGGGCTGAATGAAGACTCCGCCGTGCCCCTTGGCCTTAAGCTGCAAAATTGTCTCTTCCACCGTTGGCCCCAGCCAGGCGCCGCCCGACATGCCCTGACTCTGGAAGGCGAATGTCCAGTCATCCACGGTGAGCCTGGGCACCTGCATGGCAACCAGGGCGGCGGTTTCCCGCGCCTGCTCCTCGTAGGGGTCGCCTTCCGCGATGGTGCGCTGCGGAACACTGTGCGCGGTAAAAATCACCGGCACGCGCCGGCCCATTTCCCGGCAGGCGCGTTCCCAGCCCGCGCCCAATTTCTCTGCGAAAGCGCGCGCCAGCAGCGGGTGATCGTGCCAGTTGTCAATGAACTCGACTGGGAAAGGCGGCGTCACGTCCAGCACCGCCTTGCGGTACGAGCCGACGCTGGTGCGCGAATCATGCGGCGCCAGACAGATGGCGATGGCGCGCTGCACGCCATCCGCACCCATTTCGCGCACCGTGTCGGAGATAAGCGGCTTCCAGTTGCGCATGCCCACGTACACGGGCAGCTTCACTTCGCGCGCCAGCGCCTCTGCCTGCTTCAGGGTATATTGCGTGAGCGGCGAGCACCCGATCAGGCTGTAGCGGTGCTGGATCTCTTCCACCACCTTTGGTGGCAATGGCCGGCCTCCGGTCACTTTGAGCAAAAACTCCGGGACTTGCTCCACCCGCTCGGGCGTGCCGTGCGCCAGCAGCAGCACCGCTATTTTTTCCGAGCCAGCGCTCAAAGCCCCTCCTTATCGTGATACCGCCGCTGCTTTGGACGAATACTCATGCACAAACTGGGCCAGGTCGCGAACATTCTCCACCGGAGTTTCCGGCAGAATGCCGTGGCCAAGATTAAAAATATGGCCGGGACGTCCGCCGGCGAGGCGCAGCACGTCCTCAGCGCGGGCGCGCAGGTCTTTCCAGTTAGCGAACAGCGCCACCGGATCTAGATTTCCCTGGACCGCGCCCCGGAAGTCCAGGCTGGCCCAGGCATCGTCCAGCGCAATGCGCCAGTCCACGCCGATCACTTCCGCGCCGGTCTCCTTCATGGCCGGCAGCAGCGTGGCCGTATCCGTGCCGAAGTAAATCACGGGCACGCCGGCGCGCTGCAGGTTGCGCACCAGTTCGGTGGTACGCGGCAGCACGTAGCGGCGGTAGTCGCCGGGCGCGAGACAACCCACCCAGCTATCGAAGACGTGGATTACATCCGCCCCCGCACGCGCCTGCTGGGCAGAGTATTCGCTGAGCACCGCCACCAGCTTGGCCATCAGTTGGTCCCAGGCTCCTGGCTGGCAGTACATCAGCTTTTTGGTTTCCAGGTAGTTGCGGGAGCCGCCGCCCTCGATCATGTAGCTGGCCAGGGTGAACGGAGCGCCGCAGAAGCCGATCACCGGCAGCTTCTCGCCAAAGTGCCGCACCACCAGGCGCACCGCTTCGGAAACATAGGCCAGCTCCCCGGCGCCATCGGTCCGCAGTCGCGCAATGTCTTTGGCGTTGCGCAGCGGCGCCTCGATCACCGGCCCTTCTCCGCTGGCAAAATGAAACTTGAGGCCCATCACTTCAAAGGGCAGCAGCAGGTCGGCGAAGAT
>DATJEH010000271.1:0-24873 GCA_035496875.1 Terriglobales bacterium
CGTGTTCAGGTATTGTCCCAAGTACCGCTCCAGCGGCTTGGGATCACGGCGGATTTCTTCCGCCAGGCTGCCCGCGCTAACTCCCTTAGGAAGCGAATTAACCGAAGACAGCTTCGGATCGAACCTGCCGTTGACGAAAACCAACTGACAGGCGGCTCCGCCCAGGCGATAAGGCTCAACCTGCTCCGCGCTGACCACGGCCGCCGGCGGCAACCGAAACGCGGTCTGCGCAATGACCGAGACATTGGTGAAGCGCCAGTCTTCGTCATGCGTGGTGGGGAACCCCACTTCGCAGAAGCGCGCAAATGCGTCTTCGCGCAGCTTGCGCACCCAGCCCTGGTTGTGTCCGGGAGCCCGCTTGGCAAACTCGGTGAACGCCTCCAGGTAGTTGCCCAGCTCCCGGGATGTAGTTGCGAGGTTACTCATTTCCGCTTCACTCCTCACGCGGTCGCTTCCGCTTCCACCCAGCTGTAGCCCTTGTCCTCGAGTTTCAGGGCCAGTTCCTTGCCGCCCGACTTCACGATGCGGCCATCCACCAGCACGTGCACGTAATCAGGCACGATGTAGTTCAGCAGCCTCTGGTAGTGAGTGACCACCACCATGGCGCGTTCTGGGCTGCGCAGCGCATTGACGCCGTTGGCCACGATCTTGAGCGCGTCAATATCGAGGCCGGAATCGGTCTCATCCAGGATGGCCAGCTTCGGCTCCAGCACCGCCATCTGCAGAATCTCATTGCGCTTCTTTTCGCCGCCCGAGAAGCCCTCGTTCACCGAACGGTTCATCAGCTTGTCATCCATGTCGAGCAGCTTCATCTTTTTCTTGAACATGGGGATGAAATCCATGGCGTCGAGTTCGTCTTCGCCGCGATACTTGCGCACCGCATTCAACGCCGAGCGCAGGAAGTACGCATTGCTGATGCCGGGGATCTCCACCGGGTACTGAAAGGCCAGGAATACGCCCTCGCACGCCGCCTCTTCCGGCTTCATGGCCAGCAGGTCTTTACCGTTGTACAGCACCTCACCCTGGGTGACCTGAAAGTTCTCGCGGCGCGCCAACACCTGCGCCAGCGTGCTCTTGCCCGAGCCGTTGGGGCCCATAATGGAGTGCACCTCACCGGCATTGATCGTCAAGTCAATGCCCTTGAGAATCTCGTGGTTCTCGACCTTTACATGCAGATTTCTGATCTCTAAAAGTGCCATCGTCCTCTTCTTCCATAAGATCGCGAATTTGTGTACGACAGCTAGCTAGCTGAATGGCTAACTAGCTGGCTAGCTGTCCAGCAATGCTGAAAGCCTTCAGCCAGCTACCCCGCTAGCCGACGCTGCCTTCCAGGCTCACGCTCAGTAGCTTCTGCGCTTCCACGGCAAACTCCATGGGCAGCTCGCGGAACACCTGCTTGCAGAATCCGTTCACGATCATGGAAACCGCGTCTTCCGTCTTGAGCCCGCGCTGCCGCAGATAGAACATCTGGTCTTCCCCGATCTTCGAAGTAGAAGCTTCGTGCTCCATGTGCGCGCTGGCGTTGCGCACCTCGATGTAAGGGAAGGTGTGGGCGCCGCACTGGTCGCCAATCAGCAGCGAGTCGCACTGCGTGTAGTTGCGGGCGCTGGCTGCGTTCTTCAGGATCTTTATCTGCCCGCGGTAGGTGTTCTGGCCGTGGCCGGCGCTGATGCCCTTCGACACCACCGTGCTCCTGGTGTTCTTGCCGATGTGGATCATCTTGGTGCCGGTATCGGCCTGCTGGTAGTTGTTGGTCAGCGCCACCGAGTAAAACTCGCCCACCGAGTTGTCGCCCTGCAGAATGCAGCTGGGATACTTCCAGGTGATGGCGGAGCCGGTTTCCACCTGCGTCCACGAAATCTTTGAATTCACGCCCGCACATTTGCCGCGCTTGGTGACAAAGTTGTAGATACCACCTTTGCCCTGCTTGTCGCCGGGGTACCAGTTCTGCACCGTGGAGTACTTAATTTGCGCGTTGTCCATGGCCACCAGTTCCACTACGGCCGCGTGCAGCTGGTTTTCGTCGCGAATAGGAGCGGTACAGCCTTCCAGATAGCTGACGTAGGCCCCTTCCTCGGCCACAATCAGCGTGCGCTCAAACTGACCGGTCTCCGACGCGTTGATGCGGAAGTAGGTGGAGAGTTCCATGGGACAGCGCACGCCCTTGGGCACAAACACGAAGGAGCCGTCGCTGAATACCGCCGCGTTCAGCGCCGCGAAGAAGTTGTCGCTGTAGGGCACCACCGAACCCAGGTACTTCTGTACCAGTTCGGGATGCTTCTGCACCGCCTCGGAGAAGGAGCAGAAAATCACGCCCGCCTCCGCCAGCTTGTGCTTGAAGGTGGTGGCTACCGACACGCTGTCAAACACCGCGTCCACCGCCACGCCCTGCAGCATTTTCTGTTCATCCAGGGGGATGCCCAGCTTTTCGTAGGTCTTCAGGATCTCCGGGTCCACTTCCTCCAGGTTGGCCTTGCTCTTCTTGGTCTTGGGCGCGGAGTAATAGTGGATGTCCTGATAATCAATGGACGGATAGTGAATGTTGGCCCACTTGGGCTCGGCCTGCGCCTTCTCCAGCGAGGCCCAGTGACGGTAGGCCTTCAAACGCCACTCCAGCATGAACTCGGGCTCATTCTTCTTGGCCGAGATCAGGCGGATAACGTCCTCATTCAGCCCCTTGGCGATTTTTTCCTGTTCGACATCAGTGACGAAGCCCCACTTGTATTCGCGGTTAGCCAGGTCCTGAATCGTATTGACGTTTGTGCTCATTGCATTCTCCCGGAGATTGGACCGATGGTGACCAGCTTGCCTTGCGCGTCCTTGATGGCCGCCAGTTGCAGCGGCTGCACCAGATCGGAGAGCATCAGGCGCTCCAGCGCCCCGCTCACCGCCTTGCTGATGATCTGCTGGTTGGTGCGGATGGGGCAGTGCGCCTCGAAATCGCACAGGCCGATCACGTCCGTGCTGCATTCGGTCAGTGCGATGGGCCCTTCCAGGGCGGCGATGATTTCCGCCACCGTGATTTCCCGCGCCGGCTTAGCCAGACTGTAGCCGCCCTTGATGCCGCGGTGCGAAACCAGCAGCTTGGCCTGCAGCAACTGCTTCAGTAGCTTGCTGACGGTGGGCAAGGGCAGGGAGTTTTCCGCCGCCAGGTCGCGCGCTGTGTATAGCGCCCGATCCTGCTGCCGCGCCATGTGCGTCATCAGCACCAACCCGTAATCTGTCAGCTTCCCTAACCTGATCATGTGGCTAGCTCCTTACAGCCGCTTCGCCCCTCTATTGCTTAGACTCTAAACCAGACTGAACCGGTACACTAAAAATAGGACCCGTTTAGTACAGTATTATTCTAGCAGCCGGCCCAGGCGGGCGCAACCTCCGCCCCAGCGAATGGGACCGTTTTAACATTGAATCTAAGGGATTTAGCTCTCGACGGTAGACCCATATTTCTAAAGGCTGTCATCCCAGGCGCGGGGCGAACGCCCAAGTCGAGCGACCCGGCTTCTAAAGGCTGTCATCCCGAGAGAGGGCGAACGCCCGAGCCGAGGGACCCCGGCAAGGTAGGCAGCGTGGCTACCGTCTCAGGGAATTCTCACATGTCTCCCCGGCAAAGAAGCTACCCCACCGCCCCGAACGCCAGACCCAGGCTGTAGGTCACCGCTGCCTCGATTACCCCCACCACCGTCATCTCCAGGCCCGATGCCCACCAGCTCCGCGACGTGATCAGCGACTTGGAGGCCCCTACTGCGAAATGCGCTGCAATGCTGACCGCAAATGCGATCGCCACCGCCTCGAATCCGCCGACGAAGAAGAATGGAATGATGGGAATGAACGCGCCGACCGCGGTTGAAATGGCCGCCGAGCCCGACGACACCCAGGGATTGGGAAAATGGTGCTCGGAAAGCCCCAGTTCCTGCTGCGCCATGGCCTGCACCATCTGCTCCGGGTTCTCCGCAAGCCGGGCCGCCATGCGCTGCGATTCTTCCTCGCTGAATCCCTGCAGTTGGTAGAACAGCGCCATCTCTTCTTGTTCTTCTTCCGGGTTCTCCTCCACCTCCTCCCTTTCGCGCCCGATCTCAGCTTCGTAAACCTCGCGCTCGCTCTTCACCGCCAGATAGGCGCCCGCGCCCATGGAGAGCGCGGAAGCGATCATGCCCGCCAGGCCGGCGATGAGCACGTAATGCCGTTGATTATCGGTGGCGCCGGCCACGCCGGAGACAATGCCAAACACGGCGCCCAGTCCATCGTTGACGCCGTAAATGGCGTCGGCCACCCAACTGCCGCCGCGACCATGCCAGCGCTCGCGCTTCAGAATGGCGTCCAGCACGCTGCGCGGGCCTAGCACCGGCACCATGGATTGCAGCGCCCGCCGGTGCGCCTTCTCTTCCAGGGCGATGCCGCCCAGAATCTCCTTGACCTCGCCGTCGGCGCCCAGTGCGCGGTCGCGCTGCGCCGAATAGCGGGCGCTGTCGCGCTCTTCCGCGGCTTCCATGCGGCGGATGGCCGCCGCCGTGCCCGCCTGCCGGCTGAACCAGCGATTCAGCCGCTGCCGCCAGGTGTCTTCCCCGCTGGGCTCGATGCCGTGCTCGCGCAATTTCTTTTCCCAGCGGGCGGCATGCCGTTCCTCGGCCTCGGCCATGCGCAGCAGAACCGCTTTTCGCTTTGCGTCATGCTCATGCTCCGCCAGTTCGCGGTACATGCGCGCGCTCTGCACCTCCGCGCGCCAGTTCTCCTGTAGCGCCTGAATCACTTCCCGTTCTGGTGGAGGTTGTGGCATGGTTCGCTATTGTAAAGGGCTTTTCACCACCAAAGACAAGAAGGAACACTAAGAAGAATCAATACCCCTTCGCGATTTCTGTGGTAAAAGGTTTGGCATTGGGTTCGATAGGAACCCAGGGTTGGCAAGTTTGACCCGCGATTAAGGTCACCAATTCAGGAGGAAAAGTCTACGAGCCCGGAAGAAAGTCCCCACGCCGCCTTGGCCGTCCCGGCCACCGCCTGCTTCGGCTATGCAGCCGGCGCCTGGCCGGCGGTGGTGTCGCCCTGCTGCTCTGACCAAGCCGATGATCGGCACGCGGAATGCACCCTGCCCGGCTGCACCTGCGTTTGCCACAATCCGCCTCCGGCACGTTGATTCCGGTCATGGCGCCATCATCCGCGAGCAGTTGTCTGCCGCCGGCTATGATGTAAACTGGGCCAGAAATCGGGTGGAAGCCGGCGTGCTCTGGCAACCCAGCTACTGTGATGTCGCGTTGCTGGACCTCCGCAGAGACCCGGACAAGGGTGAAGACCTCGCCCGCCGCATCCAGGCTACCGGCCCGGCGCAGCGCATCATATTTCTTGACTGGAGGAACGGCACCACAGAAGCTGCCTGACGAGTTTTGGCCGCTGGCCTCATCGCCGCTTTATGCCCCTGGACGAAAGCAAGTTCTACCGGGCCACGGTTGTCGAGTGCAAGGAATTCGCCCCTGACCTGTGGGCGGCGCGCCTCGCTTCCGGCGGCCCTTTCACCTTCACTCCCGGCCAGTACGCCACCTTGGGCGTGGAAGGCCCGGCGCGCCTGGTGGAGCGCGCCTACTCCATTGTTTCTTCTCCTTACGAAGAGCAGCTGGAGTTTTTCTTTGAGCTGGTGCCGCACGGTGAACTCACCCCTCTCATCCACACCCTCAAACCCGGCGACCAGCTCAGCATGCGCAAATCGCCCAAGGGCAGGTTTGTGCTTGACCTGGGCCGCGGGCCGCGCAACCACCTGCTGGTTTCCACCGTGACCGGCGTGGCCCCATTCGTCAGCTATGTCCGTACCCTCCACCGCGACTGGAAGCAGGGCAAGTTCCCCGAAGGCCACAAGTTATATCTCCTCAATGGCGCCAGCCGCTCCTGGGAATTCGGCTACTACGACGAAGTGAGCAAGGTGGCCGCCGAGGTTCCCTGGCTCACCTACGTGGCCACCGTCAGCCGTCCCTGGGAAGACAACGGGTGGCAAGGCGAACACGGCCGCGTTGACGACCTCATCCGCAAATACACCGATCTCTGGGGCCTCAGCGCCGAGACCACCACCGCCTATCTCTGCGGTCATCCCCACATGATCGAAAACAGCAAGGGCATCCTGCAGCGCGTCGGCTTTACCAAGGAAAACCTTAAGGAAGAGATTTACTGGATCCCCGCCAAAGCCGCCAAAACTTCCTAATTCTGCGCACACTCACCTGTGACCGTGGTTACTGAGTCTTGCCCCCTACTCGCGCGAACATAAGGCTTCGCAGCTTCCACAAGGAGATGAGCTATGTCCACGGTATTGGAAGACAAGCGGGCCGACCTGGCGGGCCCCGGCATCGGCGACTATCGCGAACTGGAAAAGATCCTCCCCAACGATTACACCTCCCTGCTCGACCGCAAGCAAACGCAGCAGGCCATCTTCGCCATCAAGCGCTACATCGAAGACAACCTCTGCCGCGAGCTCAACTTGCTCATGGTCACCGTCCCCCTGCTGGTGGACGTGGAGAGCGGAGTCAACGACCTGCTCGACCGCGACGGCTCGCGCACTCCCATCTCCTTCCACATCTCCAATGACCGCGAGCAGCACCCCGTGGACGCCCAGATCGTCCAGGCCGCCACCAAGTGGAAACGCATGGCCCTGCGCCAGTTCGGCATGGGCGTGGGCGAAGGCCTGTGCACCGATATGCGCGCCGTGCGCAAAGATTACTTCCTCGACCACGACCACAGCGTTTACGTGGACCAGTAGGACTGGGAGCGGGTCATCACCCCCGAACAGCGCAACCTGCAATTCCTCAAGGAAATTGTGAACAAGATCTGGAAAGTGCTGGTAGGCGCTGAGCGTTGCGCCCAGGAGATGTATCCTCAGCTCAAGACCAGCAAGTACCCGAATCTGCCGGAGAAGCTCACCTTCCTGCACGCGGAAGAAATTCTCGACATGTACCCCGACCTGCCGCGCAAGCAGCGCGAAACGCGGGTTCTGCAGGAGTATCCCGCCATCTTCATCATTGGCATCGGCTGGCCGCTGGCCGACGGCTATCCGCACGAGAACCGAGCCGCCGATTACGACGATTGGGTCACCGAAACCCGCGCCCAGGACGGCCGCCCCATGCACGGCTTGAATGGCGACATCCTGGTGTGGAACCCGGTCACCCGCCGTCGTCATGAACTGACTTCCATGGGCATCCGCGTCAACGCCGACACGCTGCGCAAGCAGCTCAGCATGTCTGGCCAAACGGACTTTCTGAAGTTTCCCTACCATCAGGCCATCCTGAACAACCACATTCCACTCAGCATCGGCGGCGGCGTGGGGCAGGCGCGCACCCTCATGCTGCTGCTGCGCAAAGCTCATCTGGGAGAGGTAACGGTGAGCGTCTGGCCGAAAATCCTGAAGGACATCTGCGCCCGCAAGAATATTTTTGTGCTGGAGTGAATGAGGTCCGAAAGGCCTAGTCCGAGGGCGCCGCTGCGCTAGCCTGCTTGCTGCCCGGCGCCCCGAGCAGGCGGCTTAGCGCAGCGCTGAGCAACTCCGGCTTGAAGCCAAACGGCCCCGGCTTGCTCTTGAACACGATGCGCCCGGAATTGTCAATCAGGTAAATGCGGTCGGGCCACCCAGTGTAGGCCTTCTCTGTTGCGTTATTGAAACCGTCCACCACGGCGGGGAATTTGATGCCCAGCTTGCGCACACAGGTTCCGGCCAGCTGTTCGCGCTCGTTCTCATTCTGCGGGCTGCGGAACACCACTCCCTGCTTGATGTTGCTCTCCATTTGCCACACGTCGCTGGGATGGGCTTCCAGAATGTACACCGCCAGAAACTGCACTCGGTCGTGATACTGGTCGTAGAGCTTGTTGAGGGCGGGAACCTCCCGCCGGAAAGGCGGTCAGGTGTAACTGCCAAAGACCAGGACTACCGGCTCTTTTCCGCGAAATGAGGAGAGCTGAACCGTTTCGCTTTTATCCAGCACGCCCAGGGAAAAGTCGGGCGCGCTTTCACCGGGATGGAGAGTGCCCGCGCGCGCCTGCGTCCACAAGGTTTCAAAAGGAATCACGAAATAGGCGGCGACCGGCATCCGGGCCATTACCCGCCCGAAAGACTCCGGCGGCTGATGCATGGCCCAGGCGATGAACCCCACAAAGGCTATCCATAACACCAGCAACACGATGGCGGCACGGAACAGAATACTGCGCATAGCCGAGGATTTTAACCCAGCCCATTCAGTCTCTGGAATCCCTTTCGCAGGTTTTCCCGCATAGTGGAACGCTCACCTGGCTGTGAAACGGCGGCTCGAAACTTCTCCTTCACATTTTCCCGAACCGCCCCTCTCCGGCTATCATCTTTACCTTACAAGGAGCCCACGATGAAGAAGCGCCATCCGGAAACAGTCGCCATACACGGTGGTTCCGAGCCGGAACACAAGAGCGGGCCACTGGCCACGCCCATTTTTCAGACCTCCACCTTTGCTGTCGAGGACAACGACGAGCAGAGCCGGGTGACCCACAGCGACAAGTTCTATACCCGCTACGGCAATCCCACCCACACGGTTGCCGAGCAGACCATCGCCCAACTGGAAGGCGCGGAGGCGGCGCTCCTGTTTGCCTCCGGCATGGCCGCCATTACCACCACCGTACTTGCCCTGGTGCGTGCCGGCGACCACATTGTGGCCCAGGCTGACCTGTACGGCGGCGCCATGAAATTCTTTTCGCACTGGCTGCCCAAATTCGGCGTAGAGACCTCCTTCGTGGAAACCACCCGCGCCGGCGACTTCGAACGCGTGGTCCGTCCCAATACCCGCTTGATGTACCTGGAGTCGCCCACCAATCCCACCCTGAAACTGGTGGACCTGGGGCGCGCTGTGGCCATCGCCAAACGGCATGGTCTGACCACGCTGATTGACAATACTTTCGCCACCCCCATCAACCAGCGGCCCATCGAACAGGGCGTGGACATCGTGTTGCACTCTGCCACCAAATACATGGGTGGCCACTCTGACCTGATTGCCGGAGTCGCCGCCGGCTCCCAGAAGCTCATGCAGCAGGTTTGGGAGACCCGCACCACGCTGGGCGGCACCATGGACCCGCACGCCTCCTTCCTGCTCCTGCGCGGCCTGAAGACCCTGGTGGTTCGGGTGGAGCGCCACAATCAGAACGCGTTGCGGGTCGCCCAATTTCTGGAAAAGCATGCCCGGGTAAAGCGGGTGAATTATCCCTTCCTTGCCAGCCACCCGCAGCATGCGCTGGCGGTGCAGCAGATGAGCGGCGGCGGCGGCCTGCTGAGCTTTGAAGTGGAGGGCACGGCTGAGGAGACGCGGCGCTTCACCGAATCGCTGCGCGTGTTTGCTCTTGCTCCCAGCCTGGGCGGTGTGGATTCCCTGGTCACTCTGCCGGTGGTGACCTCGCACGCCATGGTCAGCCCGGAAGAGCGCAAGCAGATGGGAATCACGGAGCAGCTCGTGCGGCTGGCCATCGGCATCGAAAATGCCGAGGACCTCATCGCCGACCTGGAGCAGGCGCTGGCCGCGATCGCGCCGGCTAAGGAGCACGCCCATGCCGATTAGCGAGCTGTCCCACGCGGCGCCGTCAAAAAGCGCGAAGGTCGCCACTTTCTCCAAACTGTTCGACCACTCCATCATTCGCCCCGAGGTAACCCGGCAGGAGGTAGCCGCGGCGGCCGAGACCGCTGCCAGCCTGCGCACCGCAACCCTTACCGTGCAGCCGCACTACATTCGCTTCGCTGCTCCCTTCCTCAAAGGCAGCGGCGTTCTGCTGGGAACCGTAGTGGGCTTCCCGCATGGCAACGAAACTCCCGCAATCAAGGAGTACGCGGCCAAAACTGTGCTCGACCTCGGCGCCGAAGAGATTGACATGGTGATGAACATTCCCGCGCTCAAGAATGGCGAGAAGGACGTGTTCCTGGCCGACATTCAGGGCGTGGTCCGCGCGGCTGACGGCCGCATCGTCAAGGTGATCCTGGAAAATTGCTACCTCACCCCGGAGGAGAAACGGCGAGCCTGCCAGTGGATTGTGGAAGCCGGCGCCCACTTCGTGAAGACCGCGACCGCCTATGCTCCCGGCGGCGCCACGCTGGAAGATGTCCGCCTGATGCACGAGGCAGTGGCCGGCAGATGCCAGGTGAAAGCCGCGGGCGGGGTTCGCCAGATCGGTGAGGTGCTGGAATATCTCCGCGCCGGCGCTAGGCGCTTCGGCTCCACCCGCACCCAGCAGTTCGTGCAGACCTTTCGCGAGCTGCCGGAAGGTGAACGCAACCAGTTCGGCGAGTTCATCGCCGGCCTCACCACCTGAAGGATCTCACCACAGAGGACACAAAGGACACAGAGGACTCATTAAATGGGGCTTACCGAACCTGACGCAGAACTAACAATTGTGTTAATTCTTTATCAACCGAGTTTTTGAATTGTTCTCTCTGTGTGCTCTGTGTCCTCTGTGGTGAAAAAAGAATCATGGACTTCCGTTCCCTTCCCAAGCTTGAACTGCACTGCCACCTCGACGGCTGCGTGCGTGTGGAGACCGCGCGGGAGGTCGCGCTGGCCACCGGCATGCCGCTTCCCTCTTCTCTGCGTGACGCGCTGATCGCCCCCGAAATCTGCCTCGACCTGGCCGACTATATTGGCCGTATTGATTTCGCCCTCCAACTGATGCAACGCCCCGAGGATCTGTTTCGTGTCGCCGAAGAACTGGCCGAATCCTGGGCCGCCGAAAGTGTAATTTATGGCGAAGCTCGCTTTGCGCCCCAGTTCCATACCCGCCGCGGCCTGACCATGCAGCAGGCCGTGGATGAGGTGCACGCCGGCCTCGCCTCCGGCCGCAAGAAGTTCGGGGTCCGCTTTGGCCTGATCGTCTGCTGCCTGCGCCATCAGCCCGCCGAACTCAGCCTGCAGGTCGCCCGCCTGGCCGCCAACAACATGGATAAGGTTTGCGCGCTCGACCTCTCGGGCGACGAACTGCGCTTCGGCGCCGCCAATCACCGCGAGGCTTTTGAGCTGGCTAAGCAGGCGGGACTGCACCGCACCGCCCACGCTGGAGAAGCTGCCGGGGCCGTCAGCGTGCGCGAAGCCCTCGACCTTTTGCACCCCGAGCGCTTGGGGCACGGAGTGCGCGTGGAAGAGCCTCCCCAGCTGCTGCAGGAATTGCGCCAGCGCGAGATGCCCCTCGATATGTGTCCCAGCTCTAACCAGCAGACTCGCGCAGTGGCTTCTCTCGCCGATCATCCCGCGCCCCGCCTTCTGCGCCAGGGGCTGCGGGTGACCATCAGCACGGACGCGCGCACCACTTCCGACACTTCAGTCACGCAGGAATTCGAAACCTTGCGGCGCTTTCATGGCTGGGGCCTGGCCGAATTCTGGGAGTGCCAGCGCAACGCGGCCCGGGCGGCCTTCGTCCCCGAATCCGTTCGAGCCGAACTTCAGGCCGCTCTCGCCGCCGCCGAACATGCGGAAGGGCGCGCATTCGCCTCACCATCAACTGTTTCAGAAAGGAAATAACGCTGATGTCAACCGCCTGCCAGCCCGCGCCTCAATCCCAGCTCAAACATTCCGTTCTCGAGGCCATCGGCAACACGCCTCTGGTCAAACTGCAGAAAGTGGTCGGCAAAAACATGGCTGACGTGGTGGTGAAACTTGAGTACTACAATCCCACCGGCTCCTACAAAGACCGCATGGCGCTGGCCATGATTGAAGGCGCGGAGAAGCGCGGGGATTTGCGTCCCGGTGTGCGGGTGGTGGAGTACACCGGCGGCAGCACCGGCTCCTCTCTGGCGCTGGTTTGCTCCATCAAGGGCTACCCGTTTATCGCGGTGTCCTCCGATGGCTTTGCCCGTGAGAAGCTGCAAACCATGAAGATTTTCGGCGCCGACCTGCGCATTATTCCCAGCGACCAGGGAAAACTCACACCCGAACTTTTCCGCACCATGATTGACACCGCCGAAAAGCTGGGCCGGCAGCCCAACATGTTTTATTGCGATCAGTTCCATAATGAAGACGCGGTGGAGGGCTACAAGTCCATCGGGCGGGAACTTCATCAGCAGGTGGGGCAAAGCCTGGCCGCATTTTGCGCCACCGTGGGCACCGCCGGCATGCTGGTGGGCGTCTCGCGGGCTCTCAAGGCGTGCGGCTCTCAGGCGAGAATTATCGCCCTGGAGCCCGCTTCTTCCCCGGTTCTCACCACCGGCACGGGAGGTCCACACCGGGTGGAAGGCATTGCCGCCGGCTTCCACCCTCCGCACCTGCGGGATGAAGATTTCGACGAAGCCCGCACGGTCGAGGAAAAAGAGGCGCGCCAGATGGCTCACCGCCTGGCGCGCGAGGAAGGCATTTTCGCGGGCACTTCTTCCGCCATGAACGTGGTGGCTGCCCTGCAACTGGCCCGCGAACTCGGACCGGGAAAGACAGTGGCCACAGTCGCCGTGGACTCCGGCTTCAAATACCTCGCCGGCGACCTGTTCCAGAGCTAGCCGCAGAAATGCCCAGGACAAAGGTCCTGGGCATTTTTCGAGCCGCCCTTTACAACGTCTGCAAAAACGCCACCAGGTCGGCCTTCTGCTGCTCAGTCAGGTTCAGATTGAAACGCTGGTTGTAAAATTCGACCGCATCATTCAATGTGGCAGCGCTGCCATTATGGAAATACGGCGCGCGTCCCGCTAACCCGCGGAGGATAGGACCTTTCACTTTCCCCAGGTCAGCGCAGCTTCTGCTGATCAGCGCCCGCCCCAGGTCGGTCACCTGTTTTTGCGTGCCATCGTTGCACTGCACCGTGTACACCGGCAGACCGGAAATATCCAGCCCGGCAGGCGCCGGATAATCGGTAGTGCCAATGTTGAGCGGCACGGAGAAGGAGTGGTTGCCCACGTTGGGCGAGTCGTGACACGTGGTGCAGGTGCCTTGCATGTCGGGCAGGCCCCCAACGTCCTTAATGTGAATGGGATAGTTATTAAACAGCGCCTCTCCCCGCGCCACTGACCGGCGGTAGGCGGAAGGACTGTTCGCCCAGTTGTTGTAGATGGTGAAAACGCTGGGGTTGAAAGCTACTCCGTGCGGGTCACCACCGAAAGCGTCGTTAATTCCGATGTAGAAGGGCTGCTGGGAAAGATTCTTCGGCCCTCCCTGGGCGCCGTTGCCGGTGAGCAGGCCGGCGTGAACATCGGCAATCTGTGCGGTAAAGTTCGCCTTTTCAAAGGCCACAATTTCTGCAATCTGCTGGGCACTCGGTGGCGTGCTGGCCTGGGCGTGCCCCATGGTGGCGTCAAACGCCTGGCTGGAAAGGCTGGCATCCAGGTCGAGGGTTGTACCTGACTTAACCGTCTCCCGCCCATCCCACATTACCGCGCTGTCAAAGGCCAGATTGGTGGCCGGTAGCGGCCGCCGGTAGAGCGCCGGATTCGTAACCGTGGTTTCAGGGCAGTTATATGGGTCCTGGATATCGGTAATGGTGAAATCAGCCCCCTGGGGCACTCCTATGGAGATGCGGAATAACCCCTTGCTCAGCAGCAGGCGGTAGGCGGAACGCCGGGCCGCCACGGTGGAGACGTCGGCGCTGGGGCATACCGCCCCGTCCACCGGGCGGAATATCGGGTCCCTGCCAAGGCTGTTATTGAACCGCTGCTGAATGTCCGGTGGGGCTACGGTCCAGGCATCTTTGGCGGAGTGGCAGGTAACACAACTGCGCCCGTTGGTCCCCAAGCTCTTGAAGTACGGGTTAGCCAGGTCCACTCCGCCCGTGGTCCGATAGGTGGCCAGCACTCCGCCGGTATCCGTGGTGTAAATGGGATTCGGTGCCCGGCTGCCGGCCTCGATCCCGGCCGATAAGCACAGGACCGCTGCCAACATCAAAAAAGCCATTGGCAGCACACCCTGAATCGCGCCCCACTGCTTCCCTTTGGTTCTTCCCATTGTAAATCTACTGGTTACCGACATCTGGCCTCCTCAACGAATGTTGCCCATTCCTGAGCGCCTGGTTACTTCGGCCAAGCGTGATTGTGCATATTGCCCGGAACCCGGCAAAAAGTCCTCAAGAGGGGTCTCAAAATATCTCAAAGCAGCAGCTTAAACTCTAGCCACGCAAAGCTTTGCAATGTAGTCAAGAAGTCTGGAACTAATGTGAAGTCTTATAAACTACCCGCCGGCCCGCGGCGAAGCGCTACCCCACCTTTGCTCCATTGCTCAAGCCTGCAAACCGGTGGTACATTCCCTAGAATCAATCGGGCGGGCGTTCCCGGTCTGCGGAAGGATTTCGTCTTACAGGTTGTCTAAATAAATCTTCAAAAACAAGGGTTTCTCAAACTTCTTAAATTCAGGCCATGCAGGTTAATACCAGCGCGGTCAGTGGTTTATACGAGTTCGGGCCCTTTCGCCTGGACCCAGTAAAGCGGGTCTTGCGGCGCGATGGCGAGCCCGTATCCCTGACTCCTAAAGCTTTTGACACCCTCCTGCTCCTGGTGCAGAGCAACGGCCGGCCCCTCTCCAGGGAGGACCTGATGCAGGGGGTGTGGCCCGATAGCTTCGTGGAAGAGGCCAACCTCACCCAGAACATCTTCGTATTGCGAAAGGCGCTGGGCAGCAGCGATCGCTATATCGTTACTCTTCCCGGCCGCGGCTACCAGTTCGTGGAGCAGGTGCGGGAAGTCGAACCGGAAAAGCAGGAGAGCAAGAAAGAGGAATCCACAGCCGGATTCCGGTTAGCGGCAGTTGACCAAGTGCAGTCGCGGCGGGGACTTGCCTGGGTATTTCCTTTGCTGGCCTTGCTTGCGCTCGCGACCGGGGCCGGGCTCCTGCTGCGCTTTGGGCGTGGCCAAACCGGCCTTCACGGCACCAACCTGGCCGCTTCGGCAGAGGCTGCGGGGCCCGCCCGCCGCTCGCTGGCGGTGCTGGGATTTCGCAATTCGTCCGGCCGTCCTGACGAGCAATGGATCTCTACAGCTTTTTCCGAGATGCTGAATACGGAATTGGCCGCCGGGAACCAGTTGCGCATGGTCTCCGGCGAAGACGTGGCGCGAACCAAAGTTGAATCTCCTCTGCCGGATGTCGCCAGCCTGTCCAAGCCTTCCCTGCAGCGCTTGCGCGGACAACTGGGCGCTGACCTGGTGGTGCTCGGCTCCTATACCACACTGCGGGAAAAAGAAGGGGAGCGAATCCGCTTTGACCTTCGGCTGCAGGACACCAGCACGGGTGAGACCATCGCCGAAGAATCCGCCACCGGCAGCAAGGACGAGTTGTTTCAGTTAGTAACGGAGATGGGAAGCGAAACCCGCCAAAAAATCGGCATCGCCAGTCTTTCTGGCGAGCAAAGCGGGCAGGTACGCGCCAGTGTGGCCGCCAACGCCGAGGCCACGCGCCTCTATGCTGAGGGACTGCAGGCGCTGCGCAGGTTTGATGCCTTGGGTGCGCGTCAACTGCTGGAGAAAGCGATTGCCGCCGATCCTAAACACGCCCTATCCCATTCCGCTCTGGCCGAGAGCTGGTCGGTGCTGGGCTATGAATTGCAGGCTCGTTCCGAAGCTAAGACGTCGTTCGAGCTATCGAAAAATTGCAGCCGTAAGGACCAACTGCTGATCGAGGGCCGCTATCGCGAACTGATTCGTGACCTGCCCGGGGCCATCGAAGTTTATCGCACACTATGGAACTTTTTTCCCGATGATCTTGAGTATGGCTTGCATTTGGCCTCTGTCGAGACCACGAATGGCCAGGGAAAAGACGCCCTGGAAACGGTAGCGCGCTTGCGGCGGTTGCCAGAAGCAGAGAGCGCCGACCCCCGGATTGATCTGGCGGAAGCAAAGGCGGACGAATCACTCGGCGATTTTCGCCACGATTTGCAGGCTTCCTCTTCCGCCGCTGCCAAGGCACAAGCCAGGGGAAGCAACCTTATTCTCGCCCTCGCTTTCCGCCGACAGGGATATGCTCTGGAGCGACTAGGACGCCCCAGCGATGCTATTGCGGCTTTTGAAAGAGCGCGTGCATTGTGGACCGGCGCCGGCGACGAGTACGGCGCTGCATCGGCATTGCACATGATGGCCCTCGCTCAGTACTACAAAGGCGACTTTGAGGCTTCCAGCCAATCCTTTCAATCTGCCTTGAGCGTGTTCCGCCGTCTCGGAGCTCTGTCTGGAGTGGCATCCTCTTCCCACAATTTCGCCATGCTGCTGCACGATCAGGGCAAGCTGCAGCAGGCCAAAGAGCATCTGGACGAAGCGCTCCGCATCCAGCGCGACTTGAACGACCAACGGGGTGTGGCCGCTGACCTGGACGACATGGGTAATGTGCTGCTAGGCATGGGAGATCTGCGGGGGGCGGTGCATGTTAAAGAGCAGGCGGTGCAAGCATTTCATCGGATCGGCAACCGTTTCGGTGAAGCCATTACTCTCAGCAACCTGGGAGAGGTGCTGTTGGCTCAGGGAAAGCTTGCGGCGGCCCAGCAGAAATTCGAGCAGTCACTGGCATTGAAGCAGCAAATCGGCTACAAACCCGGACTGGGATACTGCTGGATGGACTTGGCGAATGTACTGCTTGCCAGAGACCGCCTGGCGCAAGCCCGCACCATGACTTTGCAGGCGATCAGCCTTCGCCAGCAACTCAATAACGAATTTGACGCTGCTACCAGCCGCCGGCAACTGGCCGAAATCGCCCTCCAGCAAGGCAATGCCGCTGAAGCTGAATCTCTGGCGCGGAGCGCGGCGGCGGTATTTGATAAACGCAAAGTAAGCGACAGTGGCGCCTTTACTTACGCCGTTCTGACCCGGGCATTGCTGGCGCAGGACAGGATCAGCGACGCGCAGAGCGCCAGTGAACGGGCCATGGTTCTCTCGCAACAAGGAGGTGACCGCGAAGCGCGCTTTCAGGCTTTGCTGGCCGCTGCCGCAGTGCGGGCAAGATCCGGCGAAGACGAGCAAGCGGCTCGGCTTCTGCGAAATCTGGATTCGGAGGCCAGCCGCTACGGTTACGTCGGCTATGAACTGGAATCGCGCTTGCGCCTGGGTGAACTCGAACTCAAATCGGGCCGGAAGACCGGACGCGACCACTTGGCGCGTTTGCAGCACGATGCCGAGGCAAAAGAATTCCTGCTCATAGCGCGGCAGGCGCGGACCGCGCTACACGGCGGTTCCTCAGCCCTTTAGGCCGCCCGGGCGCCGCGTTGCTCCCGGCGAGCCCGCACGATGGACAGTGCCGCGCTACCCGCGACCGTTGCCAGCGCCAGTTTGGAGATTTTCTTCAGCGTTCCCCCCTTGCGCCACCCGCCACTGACCCGTTCGGGTTTCTGTGGCTCATAAAGATTGCCTTCCGTTGGCGCCGCAGGCTGGTTCTGGAAATGCTGCCTTTCGGTAATCTGACGAATCACCTTGTCATACTGCTTCGGCGTGAGCGCGTGGGCCAGCGACATGAAGTAGCCATGCTTGCCTACCAGCACTTCCGGCTGGGGATCTTCCGCCAGACTGACGATTTCCCGCGCTACCTTGCGGGCTTCGCTTACCGAACCCAGCGGCCGGATGGCTTTGCCCGTGTAGTTGGCGGCATGCTGGAAAAACGGCGTATCGGTGGAGGCGGGGAAAATGGTGCTGATGCTGATGTCGGTGCCAACATATTCCTGGCGAAGCGTATCGCCCAAACCGCGCACTCCGTGCTTGGAAATGTCGTAGGCGCTGCTGTAGGGAATACCGCCCAGGGCCACCTGCGATGAGACGTTGATGAGCACTCCTCTTCCCTGATGCTCAAACTGGCGCAAGGCCGCGCGCGAGCCGTGAATGCAGCCGTAAAGGTTGGTTTCCAGCACCCGCCGGAAATCGTCGGCTGGTGAATCCACAAAACGGGCGTAGAGGCCGACTCCGGCGTTGTTCACCCACACATCAATGCCCCCGAAGGTATCCACCGCCTGCCGCGCCAGTTCCTCTACTTCTTCTTCCAGGGTCACGTCGGTGGGCACCACCAGGGCCTGTCCCCCGAATTTTTCACACTCCCGGGCGGCGTCTTTCAGCGCCCGCTTGTTACGCGCCGCCAGCACCAGCGAGGCACCCTGCCTGGCAAATTCCTGGGCCGCCACGCGTCCGATTCCGCTCGACGCTCCCGTTATCACCACCACCGCGTTCTCTACCGACACAGGCATGATTCTCCTCCCCATGAACTGTTTGGTTTGGATATCATGCGCGGCGTTACAGTTGGCTGGAGCTTTGCTGGGCCAGGACCCGCAGGGCTGGGTTTGTCGCGCCGGCTTGGCCGACGGCCGCGAGGGATCCGCCCTCGCATTATGGCGCGGGGTTCGTCCCCGGCGCTCCTTCCAGCACGTACACGCGGGCGGGATTCCCCGCCTGAATGTTGTTCTTCTGGAAGCACTCCTTGATGCGGCGGCGCAGTTCGCGGCTCACCCTGTACTGCCGGCCGGGCAGAGTTTTCACCAGCAGCAGGTAGTCCACTTCCCCACTGGCCACCCGCTCAATGCCCGGCACCTGGGGATCGGCGACGATATCGTCATGAAAGCCGGGATCATTGCGCAATTCTCCGGCCACTTGCGTCAGCAGCTTGACCACCCGGTCACTGTCCTCGCTGTAGGCCACGGAAATATGCAGGGTGAGCTGGGCCCAATCCCGCGTCAGGTTGGAAACAATCTTGATCTCGCTATTGGGAACTATGTGCACCGTGCCGTCGTCATCGCGCAAGGTGGTGTTGCGCATGCCCATGGCTTCCACCGTGCCCTTTACGCCGGCCACGCGCACCACATCGCCCACCGCGTACTGGTTCTCCAGCAGGATGAAGAAGCCATTGATTACATCGTGCACCAGGGTTTGCGCGCCGAAGCCAATGGCGAGGCCGGCCACGCCCGCGCTGGCCAGCAGCGGCCCCATGTTCACGCCCAGCACGGGCAGGATTTGCATCAGCGCCAGGAAGATGATGACAAACGTCCCCGCGCTGCCGATGACTCCGGCAGCAGTCCGGAGTTGCTGGGCCCGCACCCCGCTTTCGTGACGGCTGAAGGCCAGCAGCCGGTTGATGAGCACTTTCATCAGCCGGATGAGCGCGAAGGCGATGATGGCGATGACAATAATCTTGGGAACATCCACGCGCAGAAATTCCAGACCATCCACGCGCCAATGCTCGAGGACCGAGCTGAGATTGTGGGTTTGCAAAGGCTCAATGAACATACGAAAGGGGCATAATTATGAGCAGTTCCGCCTTGAGTGCGGATTATAACAAGGCAAGCGGGCCGTATCCGACCCGTCCACGGTTTCGTTTAAAACCGCGGATGCCGCCCTGTTTTAGGCTGCAGTCGTGCGGAGTGGGGCCGGTGTTAAATTGCTCTTTAGTTCATTGCCAACAAAACCGAGGTGTACGTGTCCAGGCTCATAATCTTTGCCCTGTTCATTTCCTTAGGTGTCGGCAGTCTTCCGGTTCACGGTCAGGATATGGGAGGGCGGCCGGTTGATCCCGGCGCGGCCACCCAGTTTCCGACCCACGTCGGGGAGATGGGCCAGCACCAGCCCAATGAAGCGGAGCGCAAACTGGAGCGCGAGCAGCAGAAAAAGCGCAACCAGGAGCGCCAGGCTGACCTGAAGCGCGACACGGACAAGCTTCTCCTGCTGGCCACCCAGCTCAAGCAGGCTGTGGATAAATCCAACGAGCACACCCTCTCCGTCGAGGTAATTAAAAAGGCCGGGGAAATCGAAAAACTGGCCAAGAGCGTGCGCCAGAAGATGCGCGACGAGGACTGAGCCTCCTTTCGAATGGCCGGTTAAACCCACAGAACACTTGGAGCAGTGACCTTCTTCTTATATATTTGCAAGTCGGTTGCAACAAAAGAGGAGGAAATAGTTATGCCCTTGCCCCAGACCGAGGCTCCCGGGCGACTGGTTGCAGAGTTGCTTTCCCGCGGCGTGCGCATGACCACACAGCGCCGCACCATTTTGAGCGTGATCGAAACCGCGCGTCAGCACCTGGATGCCGCACAAATTCTGCGCCGCGCCCGCAAAGTCGATCCCGGCCTCGACCGGGTGACGGTTTACCGCACTATTCGCCTGCTCAAGCGCCATGGCCTGGTGGACGAACTCGACCTGCTCCATCTGGAAGGCGAGAAGCACTACTACGAGCGGCGTCCCCAGCGCGACCATCTGCACATGGCCTGCGTGCGCTGCGGCAAGATTCTGGAATTCGAAAGCGATCTCTTCGAGCGCCTCAAGGGACAGATCCAGCGCGACTGCCAGTTCCACATCCTGGTGACGCGCGTGGAAATCGGCGGCTACTGCGCCCAGTGCCGCAGCAATTCATCTGATTTTCGTCCCGCCTGAAAACTCCGGATTGCAAGTTGTTGCATCCTGGCTGCAACAGAAAATGTTGGACCATCTTGCTTGCCGAGCGCGAGGCGATTTACATTCAGAGCTGGATATAGTTGCAACTGAGTTGCAACTAGAAGCGTTGCAATTCCGAGAGGCTCTATGCCGAAGCTTTTGCCATGCTTACTGCTGCTTGTGCTTGCGCTTCCTGTTTGCGCCCAGGAAGACGCCCCCTATTTCGTCACTTACGACCATCACCTGGAGGAGCCCGGCAATCTCGAACTGGAGATGAACATCACAACCGGCGTGCCGCGCAGCGGGCAAAGCGCCTACATCGCGCCCTTTGCCGAATTGCAGTACGGAGTAAACCGCTGGTGGACCTCGGAGCTCTACCTGGAGGGCCAGTCCACCGCCGGGGACAGCACCATCTTCACCGGTTGGCGCCTGGAGAGCCGCTTTCGGCCCCTGGCCGCCGAGCATGCCATTAACCCTGTCTTCTACCTGGAATACGAAAACATCAACGAGGGCAGCCGCATTCAAAAGGAAATTGTGGGCAAGGCGCCGCTCGATTTTGAACCCAACTCCGAGCTCCGCCAGGCCCATGCCCACGAACTGGAAGCCAAGCTCATTCTCTCCAGCGATGTTAAGCACTGGAATATCGCTGAGAACTTCATTGTGGAGCGCAATCTTTCCCAAGAAGAGGGCTTCGAGTTCGGCTACGCTTTCGCCACTTCGCGCCGCCTGACCCAGTCCGTTTCCCCGCACCCCTGCCGCTTGTGCCGGGAGAATTTCGTAGCTGGAGTGGAGTTCTACGGTGGCGTGGGCAGCACGAAATCGCTGGGCCTGCAGCAAACGGCCCACTATGCCGCTCCGGTGCTGGCTTGGGCGATCAGCGACAAATCAACCCTCAGCTTGTCACCCGCCATGGGCTTGACTCGGTACAGCAATCCTGTGTTGCTGCGCGTCGGCTACAGTTACGAGATTCGCGGCTTTCGTAATAAACTACGTAGGCTGTTTCGGAGCCACTGAGAATGGGACCCAAAGCACTGATGATTGCCGCATTTGCGGTTACAACTATGGTTTGCCTGGGAATCGCGCAGACCGCGAAGCCGCCCGCCGACAAATGGGAAGCGCCGGCCGATGCCGCGGCCAAACCCAACCCCGAAGCCCAGAATCCGGATGCTCCCGCCGTCGGCCGCAAGCTCTACATGCGCACCTGCGTGGGCTGCCATGAAGAAGATGGCAGCGGCAAGGACACCGGCGCCGCCAATCTCCGCTCCCCCGAGGTTCAGTCCCAAAGCGACGGCGCCCTGTTCTGGAAGATCAGCAACGGCAACACTGCCGCGGGCATGCCGTCCTTCGCTTCCCTGCCCGAAACCGACCGCTGGGACGTGGTGACTTTTTTGCGCACTTTGAAAGACTCCAGCGATAAGGGGTCGCCGGGTTCAGAGGGCAAGAAAGAAGGCTCTCCCCCGTCGCGCCAGAACCACCGGCCGTAATTCCCTACCCTCAGACCAAAATGAGGCACAAACGTGTAATCTGGTTCGCGCTCCTAGCGATGCTGTTGCTGCCGTCTGTGAGCGGCGCGCAAGCCGGCAGCCACATCCGCACGGTCTGGCTCATCATCCTGGAAAACAGGAATTGGCCGGAAATCAAGGGCAGCAAAGACGCTCCTTACATCAATCACACGCTGCTGCCCATGGCCTCCTATGCGGAACAGTATTTCAATCCGCCCGGAATGCACCCCAGCCTACCCAATTATCTGTGGCTGGAGGCGGGCACGAATTTCGGCATTCTGGATGACGACCCTCCCCGCGTCCGTAGCCAGTCCACCCGCCAGCACCTGGTCACGCTGCTGAACCGGCAAGGGATCACCTGGAAGGCCTACCAGGAAGCTATATCCGGGCGGCGTTGTCCGCTGGCCGACAGCTACCCCTACGGAGTCAGGCACAATCCCTTTGTCTATTTCGATGACGTCACCGGCAACCGAAATCCGCACTCGCGCTACTGCATTGCTCATATCCGTCCGTTCAAGGAGCTGGCCCGGGACCTGAGGGCTGGTCACGTTGCGCAATACAACTTCATCACCCCCGACGTCTGTAACGACATGCATGACCGCTGCCGGCCCATGAGGAACGAAATTGCCCAGGGAGACCGGTGGCTGGCCCGCAACCTGCCTCCGATCCTGGGTTCCAAGGCTTACCGCGAGGGCGGAGCCGTCTTCATTACCTGGGATGAAGCGGCGCTGGCCGACGGCCCCATAGGAATGATTGTTCTTTCGCCCTTTGCCAAGGGCAAGGGATACGCCAGTTCCCTCCATTACACTCACGGCTCAACCCTGCGCACCATTCAGGAGATATTCGGAGTCACACCTTTGCTTGGGGACGCCAGCCGGGAACTCGATCTGAGCGACCTGTTCTCGACTTTTCCGTAATGGGCGGGCTTGGCCTCAGCGCCCGGGGGGCGCTTCTCAAGCGGGCCAGCGGGATGTAACCTTTCTCCGGGCTGCCACTCGGTACTTTTGCGAGGGAATTATGGCCACAACCGCGCTGCTGCAACAGGCGAAGGCGGAGTGCTGGAGCGACGAAGAGGTAGTGGCGCGCGTGCTGGGCGGGGAGACCGCGCTGTTTGAAATCATTATGCGGCGCTACAATCAGAGGCTTTACCGCGTCGCCCGCAGTATTCTGCGCAACGATGCCGAGGCCGAGGACGTGATGCAGGACGCCTATGTGCGCGCCTACCAGCACCTGAGTCAGTTCGCCGGCCGGGCCAAGTTTTCCACCTGGCTCACCCGCATCGCTGTGCATGAAGCCCTGGCCCGGGCCCAGCGCCGTAGCCGGGTGCAGGAACTCGATGCTGAACCTTACGGAGGCAACATGGACCCGCTGGCTGCAAAAACTCCCGACCCCGAACAGCAGGCCTCCGACCACGAATTGCTGGCGCTGCTGCAAAGCGCCGTGCTGGAATTGCCCCCGAGTTACCGCTCCGTACTTTTGCTTCGTGATATCGAGGAAATGAGCACTGCCGATACCGCGGAAGCCCTGGAACTCAGCGAAGAAAACGTTAAGGTGCGGCTGCACCGCGCCCGCGCCCTGCTGCGGCGCGAGCTCTTCTCCCGCGCCGGCATGCAACGTCGCAACGCCTTCCCATTTATGGGCGCGCGCTGCGACCGCATGGTCGCAGCTGTCATGCGCCGCCTGGCGGAACTACAGGCTGGGACAACAACACCATAAGCAACCCAGATTTGGACTATCGGCCTTAGCTCAGTCGCAGTATACTTCCCTGGCCATAAGGCGGGCTGCACCCCGTATTACCCGCCGTACCCTTCACCTCTGAGAAGAAAAACTATGAAATGCCGTACGTTCGCGGTAACGGCGCTGGCGGTGTGCGCCCTGCTCTACCAGGCTTTTGCCAAGACACCTCCCTCCGTACTCTCCACCGGCTCCCCTTACCTGTTCGTTTGGGCTGGCGATGAAGCCCGTAACGCCAGCGATTTTCTGGCGGTGATTGACGCCAACCCCTCGTCGCGAAGCTATGGACGCATTGTCACGACCGTGCCCGTGGGCATGACCGGAACCATGCCCCATCACACCGAGTACGAATTCCCCCAGGGCAATCTGCTTTTTGCCAACGGCTGGGTAGCCGGGCACACCTTTATTTTCGATCTGAGCCAGCCCTTAAAGCCGCGTATTGCCGCCCAATTCCAGGACCGCGCCGGCTATAGCTTTCCCCACAGCTTCGTTCGCCTGCCCAACGGCGACGTGCTTTCCACCTTTCAGTCGCAGGGCGGAGCGCTGTCGGCCGATGGCGGCCTGGTCGAACTGCGGAACAATGGATCGGTGGTGCGCTCCGCTTCCGCCCTGGACCCGGCGGTGGACAAAGACGTCATTTGGCCCTATAGCATGGCGGTTGCGCCTCAAATAGACCGGGTGGTGAGCAGCAGCAGTCCCATGGGCTGGCCCGACTGGGGAAAGCTTCCCCCAGGCTCCTGGTCGCTCAAGAAGATCAACGACCAGGTGACCTCGCAGGTGCAGGTGTGGAGGCTCTCCGACCTGCATCTACTGACCACGGTGACGCTCCCATCGGACAGCGGCAAGCACAACCAGTGGCCGGCGGAGCCGCGGCTGTTGCCGGATGGTTCCGTTTATGTGAACACGTTCTCCTGCGGCCTCTATCGCATGAAGGACATGAACGGCGCACACCCCTCGGCGGAGCTGGTGCATACCTTTCCCGGCGGCGACAGCGCGCACACCATCTGCTCGGTTCCCGTGGTGGTGGGACACTATTGGATTCAGACCGTAGCCGCACTGCCGGGCCTGATTGCGCTGGACATCAGCCATCCCGAGAAGCCGGTGGAAGTGTCGCGGCTGGTTTTCGATTCCCATTTCCCCATGCCGCACTGGCTGGCGGCCGATCGCAAAAGCGACCGCCTGGTGGTGACCGGAGACATGGAAAGCTGGGTGCTGGTGGCGCGATTCGATGCCGAGAAAGGCACGCTAAGCCTGGACCAGAGCTTCCGCCAACCCGGTGCAACCGCGCCCGGCATCAGCTTCGACCGCCAGCAGTGGCCGCAGGGCAAAGCCGGCAGGGCGCTAGTGCATGGGGCGTTGTTCGGGCCGGAGTAA
>DATJEH010000272.1:0-17282 GCA_035496875.1 Terriglobales bacterium
CAGCGCGGCAAACATCTCCGTGGCCAGAGTGGGGGTGCGGGCTTCGATGCCGGCCAGCAGGCGCTGGGCGTAGCCGATAGCCTCCGCGTCAATCACCAGCTTCTCAATGCTCATCGCCGCCAGGAAGTTCAACATGCCGGCTCCGGAAATCATGTTGACTCCGGCCAGCGCACCCAGCACCGCCGCCATGCCCGCCTCCATCCCCGCCTGTGCATCCACAGTTTTCGCGTCCCCTCCTACCAGGTAGGTGTGGGTAGGCAAACCCAGACGCTTGCCGACCTGGGCGTAGGCGATGTCAATCATCGCCGTCTCAACCGCTCCCATAGGCGTGTTGCCGGTGCGCATGTCGAAAATGGCGGGCGCACCGCCCCACACTACCGGCGCTCCCGGAGCCGCCAGTTGATGGATGGTGATTCCACTCAGGCACTCGGCTGCATGCTGCACCACCGATCCGGCCAACGTGACCGGAGCGGCCGCTCCCGCCAGCGGCATGGAGATGATCTCGGCGGGAACGCCCGCGCGCGCCAGATCAATCAGGCTCTGTCCCGCGAATTCCGTCCAGGTCAGCGGCGGCGAAGGGCAAACGTCGAACACCGCCCGCGGCCTCTGCCGCAATTGCTGCCGCCCGCCGGCTTCGACGGCCAGCAAGTCCATCATGCGCTTACCACCCGCGGCACTGAACCCGCCGGTAACGATGGGCTTGTTGGAATGCCACAACACCAGGAAAAGCCGGTACAGATCGCCGATTTCGGCTGCGACGTCGCTGCACACCATGGAGGTGGACTGCGCCGCGTATTGCGGCAGCATCTCCGCTACCTGCGCCAGGCGCGCCAGGTCGGCTGCCTTTGCCGGGCGGTGCTCCCTCGTTTCCGGGTCGAGCAAATATACGCAGGAAGAGCCCGGATCGAAGTGGACATGGTTGCCGCCGTAGTGCACGGCTGGTTTGCCGGTGCGGTCGTAAACAAAGAATTCGTGCGGCACGGTTTGCAGGGCTCGACGCGCCACCGCTTCAGAAATGTGGGCCACGCCGCCTTCCGCTTCGCGTTCCACCCGCGCTCCGGAAGAGGCCAGCAATTCCAATGCGGCCGGCGCCTGCACTTTTATTCCTGGTCGCTCCAGCAACTCAAAGGCTTCGCCAAGAATGCGCTCAATGAACTGGTTATCGAGCAACTCGATTTTCGGCTGCATGCCCAGCTCCCCCGTTATTTCGCCTGCCCGTTGCTTTTGCCGACCAGCGACTTGGCTAGCGCCACCGCGCCCACTGCGTCTTTACCATAACCATCGGCGCCGATTTCCTCCGCCCATTTTCGGGTCACGGGCGCTCCGCCCACGATGATCTTCACCCCCGGCCGCATCTGCGCCCAGTCCAGGGCCTCCACCACCCCGCGCTGCAGCGCCATGGTGGTGGTAAGCAGCGACGAAACGCCCACGATATCGGCCTCCAGTTCGCGTGCCTTGGCGGCGAACATTTCCGCGGTCACGTTCACTCCCAGGTCCACCACTTCGAAGCCGGCGGCGGAAAGCAGAATGCCGACCAGGGTCTTGCCGATCTCGTGAATATCGCCTTTCACCGTGCCCAGCACCACCCGACCCAGGAACTCGCGCTGCGTGCCGCGGCGGTGCATTTCCGGCTCCAGCACCGCGATGCCGGCCTTCATCGCTTCCGCCGCCATCACCAGGTCGGGCAGGAACATCTGCCGGGCAGCGAACTGCTCGCCCACGTAGTCCACGCCGGGAACAAAGCCGCCATTCACCGCCTGCAGGGGATCCATGCCCGCCTGCAATGCGCGCTGCGCAAGTTCGATGGCGTGATCGGCGGCCCCGTCAATAATGCTCTGCCGCATGGCCCCTAACAGCTCTTCGCTCATGGGTTTTCTCGCGGCGCACACAGATTGCGCTGAGAGCGATGCTATCGGCACCTTGTCTCATAGGGCTGTGATTTATGTCACGAGGCGGAGTGATGGAGCGGCGGCGGGTGGGCCAGCCGCAATCTTGGCTTTAAGCGGCGTGCTGGGTGTGCCCCAGAAGTTCGTCAATGGTCTGAAGTACCACGCTGGGGGGCTGCCCCTTTTGCAGGAAAGCATCCACGTGAACCCGGGCATTCTCCGGAACTTCCGAAGCCCCGGAAAACATCACAATGCGCACTTGCGGCTTAATCTGCTTCATGGTGGCTGCCACCTGGCCTCCATCCACCTCCGGCATGGCGTAATCGAGCAGGACCAGGTCTATGGCATGGGTGGCGAATAGCTGCAGCCCTTCCTCGCCTCCATGGGCGGTTTCCACGCGATATCCGGCGCCCTGCAGGTACAGACACCAGCCCGCCAGCGAGGGTGTATGGTCATCAATACAGAGCAGAGTTTTATGGTCTCCGGGCATGGAAGCCCTCCCGCCTCTAGAAAGTCAACGAGTGGCAAGCAGGCACAATATACAGGTAGGTCGCGGATCCGCGAAGGCCTTTCGCTCCGTAGCCAAAGCGTGCGATGCCATTCCGGGTACTTGGGATGTCACACTGCCCGGATAGCGGCGTTTCCGGCTAGGGCTTGGCGAGTTGCCGGCCGGCGATGGGAAACTCGTAAATCGCACACCGCATATCGCCGCGCACCCGCTGCAGCCCGCCATCTTCCGCCAGCACGTGCTCCAGCAGCGGATTGTGATAAACAACGTAAACCGGCCGCGGCAGCTCCCGCAGCGATACCCGCAGGCTCGCCATTACCTCGCGCAGGCCGGGTTCGGGCAAAGGATGGAAGAGAAACACCACCAGCGCCGCCTCCGGAAACTGAAAATCACGGGCATCGCCGCAAACCGATTCCAGATCAAAGCACTTCTGGCTTTCGCTCCTGTACTTGCGGATGTTTTCCAGGGCCACGCGATGCAGCGCGGGAACCGCCTCCACCCCAGCAATCCTATGGAAGGGATAATCCGAGGCCATCAGGAGGGTGCGCCCCTTGCCCGATCCCACATCAATGAACTGGAACTGGCGGTAATCAATTCCCAGACTGCGGATGCTCTCATGGAAGAGCGCGGGATCGCTGGGCTGGTAGCGGCAGCCGGCCAATACGGCCAGCAGGTCGGCGCGGCGGCTCACGTTGGCGGAGGTGGTATCCACGCGGTAGTCCCAGTCGAAGTCAACGTCGCCGTAGCGCTGCTTGCGGCGCTGCGGGGTGGAGTCGCGCAGAAACTCCCACATCTCTCCCAGGAACATTCCCGCAGCGCGCGTCAGGCCCAGGCGCGGCAAGTTTTCCCGCCACCACCTGGCCAGCGCGCGCGGAATAGTAACCGGAAAGGGCGCTTGGCCGGATGCCGCAGACTGTATGCGCTCCCGCACCTCAGCCCGCCTTCCCCGCATCCAGGGTGACCACCTTCTGCTGGCCCGGCACTTTCGGTTCGCTCCGGGGCCCGTCGCGTTCCGGATTCCAGCGTTCCACTTGCATGCGGAATAATTGTAATTGGGTTCGGCTACACGGGCTGGCTGGCCGGAGTAGAACGGGCGTCCACCATCTGCGATTGGCCGCCATCCTTTACCGTGATCCTGATTTCCGCACCGGCGGCTTGGGCTGCCTGCAGCTTACTGAACAGCTTGCGGAAAGCGGCTCGGCTGCCGCCCACAAAATTTTCCCTCCGCGTTGCTCCCAATAGAATGCAGCCCTCAGTATCGGCATCCGTGTTTCCCGAATGAATGCGGACGCCTTCAAACCCGGGCACCTCCAGCAACTGCGGCATCAGTCTCTGGAACCGGCTGGACTGATTGATGGTTAGAGCATAGCTACCCGCTGGAATGCAGGTGACCCCCGGAACTTTTATACCTGCGGGCCGGGCGCAATCTTCCAGCGTGTAGCACTCGAACTGGCCGTTTACAAACAGCCGCCCCGTGGTGGACTTGCCGGTATAGATTTCGCGCCGGATTTCAATCTCCAGCGCCGGTTTGTGCAGCGGTTCACCCGCTCCTTCTGCCCGCAAACTGCTAACCCGCACTTCTTGCCTGGACATGGCGCTCCCTGGAAATAAGAAAGCCGCCCTTGCGGACGGCTTCGAAGTAGTTTGATTGTTGCCGAAGTGGCTGACGGCCGATAGCCCCTGGCCGAAGCTGTGATCAGTCGGCTGTGCTCGCCAGCATTTCCGCGCTCGTGCTTTCGGCGATGGACTCCCGAATGTGGAAGCCGCGTTTGCGGGCCTCGCGCACAAAGGCCTCGCCGGAAACCGCCAGCTCCAGGGGCTGGGCACCGACCGGAGTTTCGCCCCGCGCCATCATGGCCGCCACGATGGAAAGATGCCAGCCGGTGGTGCGCTGCATGGCGGAGAATCCTGTGGCCTCATCGTAGTAGTCAATGACCTCTACCGTCGCTTCTGCCGCCGCTCCGTCCTTCTTCCCCAAGGCCCGCACGCGCACAATGCAAACATCCTTGATTACCTGCGCCCGCACCTGGGGCTCGAACAGAGCGTGGAAAAGATGCCGCGGCACCACCTCCGCGCCATCCACTTTCACCGGCTTAGTGTCGAACAGGCCCAGGTCCGAAAACGCTTTCAGCTGCGCGAAGTTTCCGGGATAGCGCAGCACTTTGAGTTCATAGGTCTGCAATTTGCCGGCAAAGGTCCAGGGCGCTGTGGAAGCGCCGCCGGCAATAAAAAAGCACTCCAGTTCGCCCAGCGGCGGCACCTCCACCATCTCCAGTTCGGTGAAGCAGGGGATGTGCGTCAACTTGCCGCCGCGCAGCACCGTCATGCCGCCGAAATACTCGTTGGTCAGCCCCTCGATGCTGAAGGTCAGCTGGTAATTCCACGGCCGCGCCGGACGCCGTGGCAGGCCGCCATCGTACAGGTAAACGTGCTCGGCGGTGTCCAGCAGGCTCATGGCGTAAACCGCGAGCGTGTTGCCCATCCCCGGTCCCATGCCGCAATCCGGAATCACGCGCACCCGCGCCCGGCGCGCCTTAGCGTCCAATGCATGCTGCTGGCGAACTATGTCGGTGTTGCCGCCCAGGTCGCAGAACGAGACGCCGCTGGCGATGGCCGCGCGCGTCAACCCCAGGTTGAAGAAGTAAGGCACCGCACTCAGCGCCACGTCGTAACCCTTCAGAGCGCGACCCACCGCCGCCTCATCGCGCACATCCAGAACCAGCGCGTCGGCGGCTTGGCGGCCCAGCAACCGGTTCACTCCCGCCGCTGCTTGTTTCGCCTCCTCCGCATTCACGTCCGCCAGCGTGACCTGCTTGGCATCGCCAAATCTCGCCAGATCGTAAGCCGCCGCAATTCCCTGCCGCCCCGCTCCCAGCACCATGTAGGAAAATGACATGTTCTTCCCTCGTCGGCGCCTGTATTTCCACGCCATTTGAATCCTAGAAGAGACGGGTCGCATGACACTGTGACGCGTGAACAGTGCAGGTGTGAGGAACAACGCTCAGCGGTCAGTCAGTAACATCTAGGTTGGCCCGAAAACGAGCATTCGACACTGAGAACTGAGAACTGAGAACTGGTTCTACTCCTTCTCCGTCACCTTGGTCGCCTTGCGGAACTTGCCCGCTTCCACGCCGGTGAGGGCGCCCAGGGCCAGCGAGATCATCTGCGGGGGCAGAGTTTCCAGAATAGGGCGCAGAGCGGACGCCGCCGGCGGCAGCCGCAGCGGTTCCAGGTTGGCTTGCGGCCCGCACAGGAAGGCTCGGCCCCCGGCCCGGCGAATGTCATCCACCAGCCCGCGGTTGAGCCGCTCCACCTGCGGATCGCCGGCGTACACCAGCGCAAAAACCTGCGGCCCCACCAGTTCGAACGGCCCATGGCGGAAGGCTGCGCTGCTCATGCCCTCGGAATGAAAGCGGGTGGACTCTTTGATGGTCAGGCCGCTGTTCATGGCCGCCGCCAGGGAACTGCCGCGCCCGAGAAAGAACAAGTCACGCACCCCATCCAGTTCGGGCATGAGGGCGTCTACGTGATTCCGCCAGCGGCTCAAATAATCGCGAACCAACTCTGGCGCCTGCTTAAGGTCGGCGCTCAGGTTGCCCGGTTGTCCCCCGCAAAGCAGATGGCCCAGCCATGCCAGCGCCGCTATCGCGGAAACGTAGGTTTTGCAGGACACGGAATACTCGGACCCGGCGCGGGTCACCACGCTGGCATCGGCGCGCACCGCCAGCGGCGAATCGGCCACGTTGGTTACACCAATCACCGCCGACTTGCGCCCCGGCAGGTCCAGCAGGCGCACCGTCTCCGCGCTCTTGCCCGATTGCGAGACCGCAATCACCAGCGTGCCCTCATCCAGCAGGCGGGGCAGAAAGTGAATGAGCTCGGACGTTTCCACCAGCAGCGCGCTGGTCCCGCACGCCAGCAGGGAAAGGTAAAGCGGCTGCAGCGCATTCAGCGACGCGCCCATGCCGGTCAGCAGCACCCGCCGGTATTTGCCCTCCACCGGCGTCAGGCGGCGCAGCTCGTTTGTAACCTTCAGCGCCGCCAGCGTCTCCTGCAAAGCTTGCGGCTGGCCCAGCAGGTCCTGAAAATAGCGTCCTTCGATGACCTTGGGCCGGATAACGGTTTCCTTTCCGACGACTTCCTTCGTGGTCATGATCTTTTCTGTTTCTCGAAGCGGTTATGCCAGGCGAGCGCCGCTCCTGCCACGCCCGCGTCCCCTCCCATGCGAGCCAGCAGGATTTCTGTTTTCTCCGCCGGCACCAGGGTACAACTGGAGCGCACCACTTCGCGCGCGGGGTCCAGGAATAGATGAGCGCTGCCCATCACTCCTCCGCCCAACGCGATGGCATCTGGACAGTACATGGTCACCAGGTTGGCCAAGCCCACGCCCAGGTAATAGCCTTCGCGCTCTACTGCCTTTCGGGCCAATGCATCCCCCTGCTCCGCCAGTCGGCAAATTTCCTTGGCGCTGAGATCGGCGGGAAGCGCGGCCCCTGCCGGCGCATTCTCCCGCACCCAGGTCACCATGGCCGGCCCCGCCGCCATCCATTCCCAACAGCCATGCGCTCCGCAATAGCATAGCGGGCCGGAAGCTTCCACCACCATGTGCCCCAGTTCCGGATGCGATTGGTCCACACCGCGGTAGAGCTCGCCGTCGAATACGATTCCCCCGCCAATGCCGGTGCTCACCGTCACGTAAATGAAACGGCTCTTGCCCCGCCCCGCGCCCCACGCCGCCTCTCCCAGCGCGGCCGCGTCGGCATCGTTTTCGATGGCCACCGGCACCCCAAACTCCCGTTCCAGCGGCTGTTTCAGGTTGAACCCCTTCCAGCCCGGCAGGTTGTCCACGGTGCCGAAAATCCCGGTTTGCGGGTCAATGGGGCCGGTGGTGCCCACTCCGATGCCCTTAAACTTGCCCCCGGCGGCGCGCGCGCACTCCTGCAGCAGGCCCACGATGCGCTGCATGCCGCTCTCGAAACCGTGGCTCGCGTTGGTGGCGCACTCGGCGCGGGAAATAATGCGCCCGTCGGAAGCAACCGCGGCGGCGGCAATCTTGGTGCCGCCAATATCAACCCCGCCGATCACGCCGCCACCTGCGCCGTCGCCGTTCGAGCGCAAACCACCGCCGGCTGTGGAACCGGCGCGCACACAACTCCTGGGGAAAATTCCACCTTTTGCATTTGCACCATCACCGGGGCATGTCCCCCGGCGCGTATTTGCCTCGCTATCAGCGAATCAGCAAGTTAGAGGGAATAGCCGTAGCCACATTGTAGCTGAGCAGGCGGTTTCGCCGCCGGGAAAAACACAACCAAAAGTAAAGATTCGAAATGCTTGACAACCCGTCGCGAAAACCTGTATTGTGCCGCCCCGAAAACACAATTCATTCTATTCATTACTGGAAGCGATGCTTGCCCGCCCTGGACGCCCTCCCCCCGGCGACCAGGGCGTGGTTTTTATAGCCGATGCAGGCGGCCACCTGGCCCCGACCGGTAGACAAGCCCGGCGCGCACTCACTACACTCTTGCCGTAGCCTTGGCCTATGAAACTCGTCACCTTTCAAACCGGATGGGGCGAAAGCCGCACCGGCGCCCTCAGTCCGGACGGCAACATTGTTGACCTCAACTCCGCCTGCGCCCTTTACCTGCGCGATTCTGAAGGAGAAGCCGCCTACGGGCGCCTGGCTCGCGCTCTGGTTCCGCCCAACATGCGCGAACTGTTCGCCGGCGGCGATACCGGCCTGGAAGCGGCGCGCAAATCCCTCGACCACGCCCTCACTCTCTCCGGCGAGGTGCGCGGCGTCAACGCCGAACCCGTTATCTACCCGCCCGATGAGGTGAAACTCAAGGCGCCCATCATCCCCAAAAAGTTCTTTCACACCGCCGGCAACTTCCGCGAACACCATGAAGAAGCCGCGCGCGCCAAGTTTTCCCATCCCGTGCGCCCCTGGATCGTTTTCTTCCAGAACGTGGACGCCATCGTCGGACCCGATGAGCCCGTCATCTACCCCGAGCACCTCACCCAGGAACTGGACTACGAACTGGAGCTGGCGGTGGTGCTCAAAAAGGCGGGCAAGCACTTCACCCCGGCCGAAGCCAATGACTACATCGGCGGCTACGTCATCTTCAACGACATCACCGCCCGCGATATCCAGCGCGAGGAGATGAAGTCCGGCGTGTTCAGCTACTGCAAGGCCATTGACAGCTTCTGTCCCCTGGGACCGCACATCGTGACCGCCGACGAAATCCCCGACCCGCACAACCTGGCTATGGAGCTGCGCGTCAATGGCGAGCGGCGCCAGGTGTCGCATTCCGGCAAGATGTCGGTCAAAATTCCGGAAATCATCGCCCACTATTCCGCCATGGGCTACAGCGCGGGCGACGTGCTCTCCACCGGCACGGTTTCCGGCGTGGCCGCCTTCAGCGGCGACCCCAAGGCCTGGTATCTCAAACCCGGCGATGTGATGGAATGCGAAATCGAGCGCATTGGCGTGCTGCGCAATCCCGTCATCTCCTGGGAAGAGGCCTATGGACGCAAGCCGGCTCTGGCCATCCGCGAAAGCGCCTGACTTATGTCTGAAAACAACCTCCACGACCAGGTCTGGGTCAGCGAACTCAACGCGCGCCCGGAAGTTCGCGGCGCCTTTGCCCGCCAGCAGCCCATCCGCTTCTACGACACTACCCTGCGCGACGGCGAACAGACCGTGGGCGTGGTGCTCTCCCCCCAGCAGAAGCTGGAGATAGCCCGCAAGCTGGACGAACTGGGCGTTAGCCGCATCGAGGCGGGCTTTCCCCGCGTCTCTGCCGATGATGCGGAAGCCATCCGCCTGATGTCCGGCGCCAGCCTAAAGGCCGAACTGTGGGGTTTTTCCCGCGCCGTCAAGGCCGACCTGGAAGAACTCGTGCGCCTGGGGGTGCACGCCACCATCATTGAGGCCCCCACCAGCGACATCAAGCTTAAGGCCTACGCCATCTCCCGCGACGAGGTACTGCGCCGCGTGCGCGAGGCGATCGCCTTCGCCCGCCAGAACGGCATTACCGTCGCCTTCTTCGCCGTGGATGGCACCCGCACCGGGCTGGAATTCCTCAAGCAGGTGTACCTGGCCGCGCTCGAAGCCGGCGCCGCCGAACTGGTGGTGGTGGATACTATTGGCGCCTGCGGCCCGGAAGCCGCCGAATTTCTGACCCGCGAAGTTTGCAGTTGGGCCGGTCCCAGCGTGCCGGTGCACTGGCACGGGCACAATGATTTTGGCCTGGGCACGGCCTCCGCCATTGCCGCGGTGCGCGGCGGCGCCACCTGGGTGCAGGGCACCATCAACGGCATGGGCGAACGTGCCGGCAATGCCGACATCTGCGAGATCGCCCTGGCCCTGCGCTGCCTTTACGACGTGCCCGTGGCCATGGATCTGACCAAGGTACGTGAGGTCTCAGACGCGGTATGCCGAGCTGCCGGTTATGAACTGGAGGCCTGGAAGCCGCTGGTGGGCGAAAATCTTTTTACCCGCGAAAGCGGCGCCGTGGCCAGCCAGTTTCACATTCCCGAGGCGATTGAACCCTATTCTGCCGACTTGGTCGGCGCCGAGCGCCGCATTGTGCTGGGCAAGAAAAGTGGCCTGGATAGCATTGATCTGAAGGCCCGCGAACTGGGCCTGGACATTCCAGCCGATGCTCGTCCCGCGATTCTGGCCGAGGTAAAAAAACGCGCCATTGAAAAGCGCGGTTTGCTCACCGACCCCGAGTTCCGCCAGATCGTTTCCGGAGTAGCTGCTGCAGCGCATTAGCGCAGCATCTCACGACACCCGTACTATGAGCCGGCGTGACCGACCCCAGACGCATAGTCATTCTTAAAGCTTCGTATCAGGGCATGGCTTCAGCCATGCCAATGAGGGGCTTGGAAGGACGCGCCTTCAGGCGCTGCGACCGGGGCCCATCTCATCCTCTCCCACGCCGTGAGCCACAACGCCCTTTACAAACAACAAAATCCGGCGCACCGGGCCGCAGAGCGCATCTAATCGAGTAGATTCCCGGTAGAATTGCATATATGAGCTTCCGTTCGTTGTCTTCCCTGGCCTTGTCCGGCCTGTCTATCCTCGCTTTTTCCGCCCTGCCCGCCCTGGCCCAGCGTGGTGAAGGGCCGCTGAACTCGGCCCAGCCACAGGGCATCACCGTGGACCAGATCATCCAGCGCTTTGCCGCCAAAGAAAAAATGTTCCAGGAGGCGCGCGAAGCGTATGCCTACACCCAGTCGGTGAAGGTGATGACGGTGGACGGCGACACCGTAACCGGCGAGTACCAGGAGGTTTTTGACGTCCTCTTCGATGACAAGGGCAACCGCCTGGAGCAGGTCAAGTTCGCGCCGCAATCCACGCTGGAAAACGGCGGTATCTCCATGACCGAGCAGGATCTGAACGACATCCGCCATCTCATGCCCTTCGTGCTCACCACCGAAGAAATTCCGGAATACGACATCCTCTACCGCGGTACGCAGCAGCAAGACGAACTGCACTGCTACGTTTTTGATATCGCACCGAAGAAGATCGAGAAGAACAAACGCTATTTTCAGGGCCGCATCTGGGTGGACGACCACGACTTCCAAATCGTCAAGACCTATGGCAAGAGCGTTCCCGATATTCGCAAGAAGAATCAGGAAAACCTGTTCCCCCAGTTCACCACCTGGCGGCAGCAGATTGACAACGTCTACTGGTTCCCGGTCTACACCCGGGCCGACGACGTGCTGCACTTCAGCATGGGCGATGTGCACATCCGCGAGATTGTGAAGTATGAGGATTACAAGCGGTTTGGATCGAAGGTAAAAATCACTTACCAGGGCGAGGAATTGCCCGGCCAGGGACAACCGGGAGCGAAAAGCCAGCCCCAGCAGCCAAATCCACCGCAGGGGCAGCCACAACCGCCGCCGGCCAAACCACAGTAAGGCAGTTGTCAGGTCTCAGTTGTCAGCTCGGGAGAGGCGAACGGGGTCTCGTCGTGCGCCAACTGAGCGGTTTGTGTCTCAAATCGCCGGCGCCCCCGCAAGAGTGGAAGCGCACGGCTTCAGCCGTGCGATTAAGCAACCTAAAAAAATGGCTTCAGCCACTGTGGACAGAAACTGCCACTGGGGCTGAAGCCCGATTCTTAGACTCCGGCGACTCGCGTGGCTAAAGCCACGCGCTTCCACATCCGCTCCAACGGAGCAGATGCAGGTCACGCACGCGCTCTCTTATTTTTAGAAGTGGCCACTGAGCACCGGCAACTGACAACTGCTTCTACGCTGCTGGGGCCAGCGAGCGCTCCGCCGCCTGCTGAATGAAGCGCTTCATCACCGTGGCCCACATCACTTTCTTCCGCAGCGCGCTTTCTTTGCCTCGCCGTCCTTGCGCGAACATGCTGAGAAGGGCCCGCATTTTCATCACGCGCAGCACTCCCATCTCGGCAGGGCTGATGCCGTAAGCATCAAGGAATTCTCCCTGAACCTGGCTGGTGATGGCGCGGTTGCAGAATGGATACTTCTCCAGAGCTTCCACTGCCGCCAGGAAATTCGCGACGTCGTTGAACGACAAGCCGTGAGGAGCCATCTTGGCGAAATCGGCAATCCCCACTCCCTGCTCGCCCACAATTACGTTGAGCGGAGTGAAATCGTTGAGCACGGCCGAGCAGGGCAGGGATTTGCGGGCTCGAGCCAGGGCCGCCCGGGAGCCGCCCACAATGGTACGAATGGAATTGTCATCCAGACCTTCGCCGCGGCACTTTTCGCAGAGCTTTTCCAGTTCATCCAGCAGGCAGGAGGAATCGAGGGAGGCAGCGCCATCGGCCACCGCGCGATGGTAACTGCGCAGCCACTCGCCCGTTTTACGTGCTGCCGCTTTCAGGATGGCGCCATCGGCATAGCCAGGCAGCAATGCCGCCTTCATAATCAGCGACTGCAAGGGAAAGCCGCTGAACTTTTCCGCCACCACGGCTCCCAATTCCGTGAAATCGCCCAGGGGCCGGGGCACGCCGCTCAATTTTTTCTTCTCAAAAGCCTGGTAGACGCGCTGCAGGTTCCCATGCTCCTGCCGTGCCGTAGCGTGCGCACCCTTGGGGCCGCAACGGTTGGGGCGGTATACCTTTGCTGCTACGCGCTCACCACCGTCGGCAAAGTCAATGACCATGTCGTAAATGTAATGGTCGGCTTTGGGGGTGTGCCCCACCACGCGAACACTGCGAGGCGCGCCCCGGCCGGGGTAGTACTTCTCCCCATTGGCTCGTAAATCTGTGACTATCTGTTCCATTACACTCTCAGCCATCTTCTCTCCGTTGGAAATCCTGGGTGTTTTCGCAGCGCTTACCGTGCCGACCGAAAAAGGGACCGCCTTGCTGGAAGTACCTGCCGTCCTGGCAACGTCTGGGTCTGCGGCCGGCAGCAGTGTGACCTCTGGTGTGGTGCAGTTTCGGTTCCAGCCACAGCCTGGGAACCAAAGTTTATGTCATTGAAAACGCAGAGCATTGCAACCTACACATTAAGTGTCACTAAGCAGACTTCCTGTATGTGGTATGAGGATGGAAAGATTGGGTAAGCGGAGCGCAACCGTATGTTGTTGAACAGAACTCTTACAGCTGAATAGCTGACCGGCTTTCTAGCTGACTGACTCAGAGTAGAACAGAGAGCCTCAGTGTGCGAAGCTAATTAGCCAGGCAGCCAGAAAGCTTAGTAGAACAAATACTTGCGCCACTTGGCATCAGAGTGCCCCATCAGGCGCATGATGTGTCGGCTGGTGTGCAGGTTGAAGGCACGCGGCTCACGCATCAGCTTCATGTGCGCTTCTGCGGGCAGTTGATTGCCTTTGCGGCGATTGCAGGTGTGGCAGCAGGTGACCAGGTTTTCCCACGTGGAAGCCCCTCCGCGGGAGCGAGGTACCACGTGATCCAGGGTCAACTCGCCAGCGGGAAGAATCGTGCCGCAGTACTGGCAGCTGTTACGGTCGCGCAGGAGGATATTCTTGCGCGAGAGCGCGCGGCTCTGATGCGGGATGCGGCGATATTCCAGCAGGCGGATGACCGAGGGCACGCGAATGGCAAAGCGCGCGGCGTGCAGGTAGTGTCCGTTCTCTTCTTCGGCCATGGCCACGCCCTTCAGCACCAGGACAATAGCGCGGCGGGCAGCGCAGACGTTGATGGGCTCGTAGGAAGCATTCAGCACCAGCACGGGAGCGTGCATGGAATGGCCGTCGCCTTGGGCGTGCGCCGCCTGCGCCGCGGGCAGCATCTCCCGGCCCGGCATTCCCATCGAACTGTTCAGCTCCAAAGACATATTGGAATTCAAACCGTAGCCGCCATGGCCCGTGGCTCAGGCGCAGCTTCTTCCTTCTCAGATGCATTTCCCGGGACAGCAAAGGTCAGCTCGGGCCGCAGCACGCGAGCTACAGTCGCTACCCAAACCTGCACCGCTCCTGCTTTGCGCAGCACGCGGGCACACTCGGAAACCGTGGTTCCGGTGGTGAAAACGTCATCCACCAGAAGGATGGTGCGGCCAGCGATTGTGTCCGCGTCATTAACCTTGAAAGCACCGCGAATGTTCTCCCGGCGTTGATAGCGGGTCAGGCCGGTTTGCGATTCGGTAGGCCGCAAGCGTTCCAAAACCGCGGTATACAGCGGCCACGAAACAGCGGTTAACGCCGGCGACTTCAGCGCCGCCCGAGCAATCAATTCCGACTGGTTAAAACCGCGCTGCCGCAGCTTGGCGGCGTGAAGCGGCACTGGGACAACCAGCGGTTGGGCTTGGTCAAGCAGAGCCGCCACCGCACCTACCGCTTCGCCCAGCATGCGTCCCAGGACTGCGGCGGCAGGGCGGACTTGCTCATACTTCAGCAAGTGGACCAGTTCGCGCAGTCCGCCTTCATAGCTGCCATAGGCGACTGCCTTGGCAAACAGCGGCTCCAGGCGCTGGCAAGCGCCGCAGCGCGCCACGCCGTCAGATACCGCATAAGGGCTGGCCAGCCGCTCCCCGCAAATGCCGCACACCAGTCCGGCAATCGGGTGCATGGCCTCAAGGCAGCCGTCACACACAGGAAGGCGTGAAATTTTGGTCAAAGGGGCGCTGCAGAGACGGCAATTACCAGGCAAGAGGGTGACGAACAGGCTTTCGGCAGCCGCACCCAGTAGGGAAAGAAGCGAGGACTGACTTCCTGAGGACTCAGCCCTGGTAGCCCGAGTTAGGTCTCCGCTACTGCTGAAGACGACCCTCCCCTGCCCCCAATGGCACAAACAACCATTCTGAGCAGTGCAGTCTCAGTATAACGACCTAACCCATTGGTTCGCAACGGTGCTATCCGTTACCAAGGTGGAAGACCAAGTGGTTTGAATCTCAGCCGCGGCAAGTTAATGGCGGATCACCCACATCACCCAGCCGGCGGCTATGACCCCGCCGATAAACATGGCAAAACAGTAGGCCCCGTAACGCACCTGGTCGCGCATGCCTTCGCGCTGGGTGATGCCGAAAACCACGGAAGCGAATACCGCAAACAAAAACGCAGCAGTGAAATGAGAGAGAGCCAGGCCGGTCATTTCTTTTTCCCTATGGCAATGTGGTAGGCGTCCACCGCCGCGATGAAGTTAAGCAGCCCGGCCACGATGATGAACTTGGTGCCATAGTCGGCGGTGGCGTGTTGGATCATGCCCTGGCCGTAGTCCATGGCCCGGCTCACAATGTAGAGTCCGCCCGCACCCACGTCGCCGATGAAGCCTAGAATATCCAGCACCTCGCCGCTATTGGGCTGGTAGACATGGCCGTTCATAGCCAACCCGAGGATGTACATGGCCACAATGCAGACCATCAACAGCAGGCCGCGGATCCAGCGCTTCTGCGCCAGGTGTCCGGCGCCGGGAATGAGCCAACCTACGGCGGGTGCCACGACCGCCATGGCCGTTAAAGGCTGCGGGCTGGAACGCTCCAGTTCCGCGGTTGCCGATTTCGATCGCGAAGTCGCCATCAGATAGTCACAATCTCATTTTGAATTTTGCCGGTAACCTCCGCCGAACGCTCGCGCACCAGCATGTTGATTTCGGTGCGCACGCCCCATTCGGGGAAGTAGATTCCGGGTTCGATGGAAAAGCAGCTATTGGCCAGCACCTGGCGCTCGTCGTGCACTTCCAGGTTGTCCATGTTGGCGCCGTTAGCATGCACCTCGGTGCCAATGGAGTGCCCAGTACGGTGAATGAAGTACTGCCCGTAGCCACGGGACGCGATGTGGTCGCGGGTGGCCTTGTCCACTTCCCAGCCCTGTAGCTTGCGTCCGGAAGACACAGCCGACTTCACGGCATTGATGCCGGCATCGCGCGCGTCACGCACAATTTCGAAAATTTCCCGCTGGCGGTCGGAAGGCGCCGGAGCGATCACCCCCGTCCAGGTGATGTCGTAGTAGACCGCGTTGGGCCGGTCCTTCTTACCCCAGATGTCGAGCAGGATGAAGTCACCCGCCTTGATATCGGCGGAGCGCTCTGCGCTCGGCTCGTAATGCGGGTCACCGCTGTGGGCCCCGACGGAGACGTTGGGTGGATCGCCAGCGACGATATGCTCCCGGCGAAACGCTTCCATCAGCCATTGCTGCATCTCATATTCGCTGGTGCCGCTCTGGCGGGCCCGACGACCCAATTCCGGCCAGAACGCTGTCACAATGGAATCAATCGCATCCCGCGCCTCGAAGTGGCTGCGCACCTGGTCTTCGGTCCAGGTGGCCTCGAAACGCGCCACCAGGTCGCCGGAACTGACCACTTTCTTGCCAAAGCTGCGCACCAGGTCTACGGTGCCCGCGTCCACCATGGAAACCAAAAACACCAGGTTGTCAGGCGAGTACTGCATGGCCACGTTCTTGTATGGGGCCAGCATGGTCTTGAGCTTCTCGAACAGCTCCTGCCAGGCGGAGTACTTCTCCTCCTTGCCGGGGAGCGAGGTAAGGTGATGGGGCTCAATGCGATGAGTAAGCTTGGCGGGCTCGCCCTGCGCCGGGATGACGTAATACCAGCGGCGCGTCACCATGGTGCCGTCGGGCAGGCCCAGCACCCGGTAAGCAATGGGATCGCGGTGATGGTGGTCGTAGAAGAGCCACGCATCTATGCCTTGCCGGCGCAGCTCCTCCTGAATTGCAGGCAGGTTCATTGGGCTTAGAAACCTATTCTAAACAACCCTAGCCGATTTGCGCGAATTGTGCCGGGCCTGCCGCGTATTTCATGCGTCATTGAACCGCCCGCAGGTAATTGGTAGCTTGGTAGTTCGTACCTGGCCATCCAGCCAGACCAGACGCCGGTGGAAATCCTCGACCTCAGGCATTTTTCCTCAGCCGATTTGCGCCCCTTGTTGGAAGGGGAGGCGCAGGTGTGGTCGCGCCTGCTTTCCTGGGATTACCGCGGCTCGGCGGAGATGATCCTGCGCTACGTGGATGCCAAGATTCTGCCGGGATATGCTGCCATTGAACGGGGGCGAATCTTCGGCTACTCGTTCTTTGTATATGAAGGCAGCAAAGGGGTAATTGGCGATCTGTTTGTCGGCGGCTGCAACGGCGCGCACACCGAAAACAATGGCACACACGCCATAGAGGTACGGCTGCTCACCCATGTCATTGAAACCCTGCAGCGTTCCCCTGGCATTCACCGGGTGGAAGCGCAGCTGCTGGTGCACGAAACCGGCGCCGTATCACGCCCCTTCCTGGACCAGGGCTTTCGGCGGCATCCCCGGCTGTTCATGGTGCTGCCGCTGCGCTCGGCGGCGGCGACAACGGCCAAGCTGCCGGCCGACATCGAGATTCGTCCCTGGGCGGAGCACGACTACCAGGCAGCTGCGGCGGTGATCACAGCCGCCTACCGCGGGCACATAGATTCCGAAATCAACGACCAGTACCGCAGCCTGAGCGGCTCAGTCCG
>DATJEH010000273.1:0-18699 GCA_035496875.1 Terriglobales bacterium
GTAATTAACCCTCTAGCCTGAATTCGACCTTCCAAAGATTCCTCTGTGCCCTCTGTGGTAAAAAAAGTGGTTTACGCAGGGCGGGCACGGCGGCGGCGCAGCAGCAGGTACCCCCCACCGGCCGCCGCCACGGCGATTAGCAGCGCGGCCAAGTGCTGGTTTACCAGGTGGGACATGATGCCCACGACCTGCGGGCCGAATTTGATGGTCAGCAAAGATAGGATGAGGAAGCGCACAAAGCGGCCAGCGAAGATAGCCAGCTCGAAGTGGGCAAAATTCATCTCGAAGGCCGCAGCCGCCAGCACAAACAGCTTGAAAGGAAAGGGCGGCGGCAGCATGGCGGGAAACATCAGCGCCCAGAACTCGTGGCGATCGAAGGAGCGGCGCATACTTTCAAACTTCTGCGGCGGCATGCGCTTCTGCAGCAGGACTTCTCCGCCTTTGTAACCAATCACATAAAGCACAATGCTGCCGGCGGCGGAGCCCACCGAGGCCATGATCACGTAAAGCAGGAACTTGTGAGGGCTCTGGTAGACGTAGCCTGCTACCACCGGATCGAGCGGCATGCCCAGCAGCGAGCCGTCAATGGCCGCAATAGCGAACACTCCCCAGGAACCCAGCGGCTGCAACAGCCCCCAGATGAAGTGAGTGTAACGAGCCAGAGCGTGGGATATGGTGTGCAAGGAAGGAAAATTCTACATTACGTGCCTGGCGGGAATGGGTGCAATGTCATCCAATGCGCGTGAGCGAGTGGCAGCCTCCGCGCTGCCCGAGAGCCGGCCGCATGCTCCACTTGGGCCCAGATTTCCTGTAAGCTAGATTTTTATGCCTTCCCGCAACTACACGATGACCCTGGGTTTCCCGCCTTTCACGCGGGCCATCAAGTGGCTGGTCATCATCAATACGGCAATCTACCTGCTCCGGCTGCTGATGATCGCTTTCGCCGCGGGTACCTGGGGAACCATCGAGGCCCTGACGGCTCTGGTTCCAGTTGCCGTGCTCCACGGCTGGATCTGGCAGCTGGTGACGTACTCCTTTATCCACGTTGGCCTTTTTCACATCGCCTTCAACATGCTGACGCTATGGATGTTCGGGGCGCAGCTCGAAACCGACTGGGGATTCAACCAGTTCCTGGAATTTTATTTTTACTGCGTGGTTTGCGCCGCCCTGGTCACCATTGCCGTAGCTTACCTGGGTACAGTTCCGGGCATAACTTTCCTTGGAATTTCCCCCTTCACGGCAACGGTGGGAGCCTCGGGCGGGATCTTCGGCGTCATGGTGGCCTTCGCCGTCCTCTATGGCAACCAGGAGTTCATGCTCTTCCCGCTCCCCTTCATGATCCGGGCCAAGTACCTGGTGGGAATTCTTATCCTGATTGCGCTCGCCGGCGCTTTCCAGGGCTTGGGCCCGGGCCACCGTGGCGAATCGGTGGCCTACTTTGCCCACCTGGGCGGTGCGCTATTCGGTTACCTTTACGTTAAGTTCCTACCCCGGCGAGGGCTGACCTACGCCTTCTCCGAACACTACTTCGGAATGCGCAACTCCTACTACAAGTGGAAGCGGCGGCGGGCAGCCCGCAAATTCCAGGTTTATATGCGGCGCCACGGGCGCGACGTCTACTTCGACGAACATGGCAACTACCGCGACCCGGACGTGGACAAGAAGGATGGCGGCTCCCAGTCGCCACCTTGGGTGAATTGAACCAAGCCCTTAGCCATTAGCACTTAGCATTTGGTCGCAGTATATATCCCACAAACGAAACGGGGTGCCCCACCCTTGGCCGGTTTTGCCAAGGGTGGGAAAGAGAGTCGGTCACAGACAAGACTTAATGAGTGGCCATGGATGGAAGTCGAGGCGGGGCTGGCAGCCTAGGGCCGCGATTCTCTCTCCCACCCTTTGCAAACCCGCAAAGGGTGGGGCACCCACGGAATTGGATGGACTACCCGCCACCCTCGGGATTGGATGGGCCACCCCGCCACTCTCATTTGTAAAAACAACCCGGTACGGCGTTGCTGAGTGTCAGCCGACAACCCAGGTGGAAAGTAATCACCTCGCAACAATCTGATATACCCCCAAAGCTAAAGAAAGGACTCCAATAGATGCCATGATGACCCGTCCTACTAATCTAGGTGTTTGGAAATGCTTTTTCGGTGTCATTCCCCGGGCTATGCCTGTCATCCCAAACGCAAATACTATTAGAAACAGGCCAACTCCGATCATGACCCAGTTCTCCCTCATGGTGTAGTTCCTTTGCTCTGACAACCATTCCAATTGAGGTTGACATAACCGCCGCCGCCGATCGCCGCCCCTGCGTATCCACCGATGCTCAGCTCACCATTCTGATACGTAGCAAAGCCGGTGGGTGGCCCACCCTTTCCCATTCACCGCGCAGTATATCCCACAAACGAAACGGGGTGCCCCACCCTTGGCCGGTTTTGCCAAGGGTGGGAAAGAATCGGTCATAGGCTTAAGACTTGATGAGTGCCGTTTCGAGGAGCGCGGTAAAACTTTTTCTGACCCGTGCTGGAAGATCGACTCCCGCTTTTTTCCGCCCATAGCCGAGGTCATGACCTGCGCCTTCCACCACTACAACTGCGGTAGCCGCCGGAATCAGCTTGCGGGCCGACTCCAATTCTTCGACGGTGGCAAAGGGATCACGCGTACCGACGACGAAGAGTGCAGGAATCTTGAGTTGGGGAAAATGCTGCACTCGCAACTGTGCCGGTTTCCCGGGGGGATGCAAGGGATACGAGGTCAGCAGGAGAGCGTGGGCGATTTGCGGGTCTTCCGCGGCCAGCATGCTGGCCTGGCGCCCGCCGTAGGAGTGGCCGCCAAGATAGAGCGGGCCGGGAGCGAGTCTCCCCAGAGCTTGCAAGGCCCGGCACAGGCCCTCGCGGTCGCGGACGGCAGAAGCGGACGAGGGCGGGCCATGAGGACGAGCCTGGCGGAAGGGCAGGTTGCAGCGCAACACGAACCAGCCCAGGCGGGAAAATTCCTCTGCCAGGGCGAGCAGCAGCAGCATCTGGCAGTTACCGCCGGCGCCGTGGGTCAGCACCAGGCCGGGACCAGTGGGATACGCGGGGTGGTGCAGAGAGCCACGCACCGCGGGTTGGGCGGATTCATCGGTAAAAGGCTCGAGTTTTAGTTCAGCAGCCATTTCGAAGCGCTCCGAATCAGGCGAACTGCGCTCGCCCGCACAGGCCACGGCGCCTGTGCCCACGAATTTCCTTCAGAGGTTGACCGGGTCGAAGGTTTCAAACACCTGCTCGATGCGGACCAGGTTTCCCAGCCGCGCCCAATAATTGTGCACCTGCGGGTCTTCGTGGGCGTCCTGACGGGCCTTTTCTGAGCTCCAGTAACGGAGGTCCAAGTAGCGGTGGGAGGCGCGGTCGCGATAGAGAAAGTCGCGGCTGTAGTTCTTTTCCGAGAGCACCCGTACCAGACCGCGCAGCGTCTCCATAGCTTCCTGTTCCTTGCCTTCCAGGGGCTCAAAAACGGCGATGGAGAAAATTTCCGACACGGTTGCGCTTAGTGTACGACTGGAACGGCGGCGGGTTCAAAAATTCTCTGCATTGCGGCGGGAGCCCGCTGGAACGGCGAGCCGCCAGCGCTGCCATAAACGGAAAGAGGTAGTTGGCAGCTGGTCAGCAGCCGGTGGTGCGACGCCACCGAGTGCAAACCGCTTACTACCAGCTACCGCCTTCCAGCTACTTGCGCTTGCGGGGAAAGCCGCCGCCACGCCCGGAACTGCGGCGCTCGGGGCGGCGCTGTTCGGGAGGGCTGACCACGTGCAGGCGAATAAAGTTGGTTGAGCCGGATGTCTGCTGGGTTCCGGCCACCACGCCCACCACATCGCCGGGAGCTACTTTTCCCAATTGAAGCAATTGCCGCTCCGCGCCCTGCACCATTTCCTCGGAAGAGCGGGCGGGCTGCGGCAGCACGACAGGTTGCACTCCCCACAGGAGGTTGAGGCGGTTGCCGACTTCGGCAAACGGGGTGAAGGCAAACACCGGCACCCGCGGACGATATTTGGAGATAAGGCGGGCGGTGTTGCCGGTTTCGGTGAACACGGCAATGGCACGCATATGGACGTCGGCGGCGGCGTGGGCGATGGAATCACAGATGGTTTCCGCGATGGAAAAGTTGGCGCGGGGCTCGCGGCGCCGGCGCGGGGGCTCTGATTGGCGCAGATGGGTTTCCGCTTCCACCACGATGCGGGCCATGATGGTGACGGCCTCGCGCGCATATCGGCCGCTGGCGGTTTCGCCGGAAAGCATGACCGCGTCGGTGCCGTCGAAAACCGCGTTGGCCACGTCGCTGGCCTCCGCCCGCGTGGGACGCGGGTTTTCGATCATGGATTCCAGCATCTGAGTGGCGGTAATGACGGGCTTGCGGAAGTCAGAGGCCCGGCGAATCACATTTTTCTGAATGATGGGCACGGTTTCCGGCGGCATTTCCACGCCCAGGTCTCCGCGCGCCACCATCACTCCGTCAGCCACTTCCAGGATGTTGTCCAAATCTTCGACCGCCTGTGGTTTTTCCAGCTTGGCGATGACGGGCACGTCGCTCTTGCGCTCGCCGATGAGGCGCTTCACCCGGCGCACGTCTTCGGCGCAGCGTACAAAGGAGACAGCCACGATGTCCACCCCGTGCTCCAGGCCGAACTCCAGGTCCTTGTAATCCTTCTGGGTGAGCGAGGGCACGCTGAGCACGGCCCCGGGCAGATTAATGCCCTGGTGCTCGGCCAACAGCCCGCCGTTGACCACCTCGCACTCTACGTCGTCATTGCGGATGGACTTCACCCGCAGCTCAATAAGCCCGTCGGAAAGCAGGATGCGTGAGCCCGTGGTCACCTCCCGCGCCAGGTCCTGAAAAGTGGTGGAAATCACGGAGGTGGTGCCGGGCACGTCGCGCGGGGTAAGAGTGACGCGCGAGCCAGTTTTGAGCGCCACCGGCGTGCGGTACTTCAGGCGGCCGGTGCGCATCTTGGGCCCCTGCAGGTCCTGCAGGATGCACACCGTGCGGTCCTCCTTCTCTGCGGCCCGGCGCACGCGCTCAATCACCCGGGCATGCTCTTCGTGGGTGCCGTGGGAGAAGTTTAGCCGGGCCACATCCATGCCCGCGCCCAGCAATTCGCGGATCATGGCCTCAGAGTTAGAAGAGGGGCCCAGGGTGCAGATGATCTTGGCGCGTCGTTCGGCGGCAGGGCTGGCGCCGTTTTTGCCGCCGGCTTCTGCCTGGGCGTCCACCGTTTCCAGGAGTTCGGGAGTCTCGCTTTTATCCACGCAAGGACTCCCCGGAGAGAAAGAGAAGGACTGAGAAATGCATGTTCCACATTGTTGGGGAAAGCAGGCGCCTTTGGCAACTTCTTCTGAGGTGGGGAGTATGAGCCTCCTCAATGCCGTCAAGGTGGAAGGCAGCGGGAGCAGCCTTAGAAATGTTCCACCATCCAGGCGTTGTTCTCGAGGCTGGGAGCGGCGATGGCCAGATAACGACCGTTACGCGATGGTATAGCCCAACTGGGGCTGCTCCTGGCCGTCCACAAGGGGTGGACTGCGCCCTGCAAACTCACGTACAGCAGGGTTGATTGCCGTCCAGTGGGGTTGCTGGAAACAAACAAGGCCTTGGAATCAGCCGCCCAGTCGACCGATGCAAAGCCGGACCAGTCCTTGATGTCGAGAGTGCGTTCCGCGCCGCCGGCTACAGGCAAAAGGCGTATCTTGCCGACACCCGTCTTGAGGTCCACCAGGGCAAGCCAGAAGCCGTCGGGGGAAAGACTCCAGTTATAGATACCGCCCTCCTCAAGGGTGCGAAAGGAACGGTGGTCGCCGGTGAGCGGGTCAAAGCGGGAAAAAATGAAACGATTCTCGAGTTGCTGGCTCATCACGCAGATCTTGGCGGGCGAGCGGGAACATTGGAAATTATTGAGAAAAGGGACTTCCAGCAGGCGCTGAGTCGGCCCGCCAGCGAGGGGAACTCGCATCAGCCTGATCGGGGCGGAGGAGTCGCCGGGCCCGGAGGTATATAGCAGTTGTGTTCCTTCGGGATTCAGCCTACAAACCAGCTTGGTCTCTGTACCCACGGATAGCATTTCCGCAGTGGGCTTATCAAGATCCTGACGGAAAATATTGCGGGCGCCGGTGCGATCGGAGATGAAGAGCACGGCTTTGCCGTCTGACGTCCAATCAAAGGGGAAATCATTGGCGTCATCCAGGGTCAGCCGTCGCGCAGCAAGAGGGCGGGAGGAGGAGGGAGCGAAGGGCGCGACGTACACATCGGCTTCTATGGTGGCGCGCAAAAAAACCAGTTGGTGATTGTCGGCGGTTATGCTGAATTGAATCGCGTACCCCGGTCCATTCGTAACACGGGTGGGCGCTCCCTTACCGCGCCCGGTGCGCAGGTCCACCGGCACTGCCCACACATTCGATCCAGCGGGACTGGAGGCAGGTTCGTCTCTGGCGAACACAATGCGGCCATCAGAAAGCCACAGCAGACCGTTATCCAGGGCAGGATCCGTGAGGAGGATGGAGGTATGGCTATGCTCCAATTCCAAAATTTCTAGCTTGGCGGATGAATTCTCTGTCAGGATGAATCTGGTATAGGCGATGCGCTTTCCATCAGGCGACCATACCGGAGTTGCTAACAGGTCATTGGGGGAGCCAGAAACGAGTTTTCGTAGGTCGGCACCGCTGGCGCTCATCAGCCATAGTTCCCTTCCCGCTCCAAATGGACCCTCGCCTCTGACAAAGGCAATGCGGGTGCCATCAGGAGAAACGGAGCCGACGTTTCCCTGGTCACTGATCTGGCTCGCCCCGCCCAGCAGCGAGACCACCCATAAGCCCGAACTGACACCGTTCGATGTTGTCCACGAGGTCAGCACCTTGGTGCTGTCCGGAAACCACGCCAGAAACATAACTTCGCCCTTGGCGGGCACCGACAAGGGATGAATCTCACCGGTGGCAATCGTGCGCACGTACACGCCGCTGGAATCCGCCAGGACCAGGTACTTGCCGTCGGGTGAGATGGCAGCGGCAGAAAGTGGATTGGCGGTCGAGTTGGTGGTCAGACGCTGTTCTTTGGGCTGGGGTGCGGTTGCCGAGCTTTGTTGGCGGCGCAGGAGCAGCCATCCCGCTACCGCGGCTCCGAGCAAGAGCAACCATACCGCCAGGGCAAGCTGCCAACGCGGAACGCGCGGCTGCCGGCGAGCGGATTGTACAGCAGTGCGGCCACTTTCGCTGTCGCGTTTCAGCCGCTTCACATCCGCCCTTATTTCAGCTGCCGACTGGTAACGAACCTCGCGGTCTTTTTCCAGGGCCTTGTTAATGACCTCTTGCAGGCGAGGGGGGATGGCCGGGTTCATGAGCAATGGCGGCAGCGGTTCGCGGTTAAGGATGGAATCGAAGATTACTCCCGAAGTATCGCCGCTAAAGGGCAGTTTGCCGGTACACATCTCATAGAGCACCGCCCCAAAAGAAAACAGGTCGGTTCGCCCGTCCAGTTCCTGCCCCCGCACCTGCTCCGGCGACATATAGGCGACGGTTCCTACCGTGGAGCCCGGGCTGGTAAGGTGCGCCTCGTCTGCGGTCAGGGTGGGAGCGGCGAAATCGACCGATTGGGGCTTGGTGGTGACCTTCGCCAGTCCGAAGTCAAGTATTTTGGCCTGGCTTCGGTTGGTCACGAAAATGTTTGCCGGCTTGATATCCCTGTGAACGATACCCTTGGCGTGAGCCGCATCGAGCGCATCCGTGATCTGCAGGCTAAGATCGAGAACGGTTTCGGTGCCCAGCGGCTTGCCTGCGATTTTCTGCCGCAGTGTCATCCCTTCCAGGTATTCCATGACGATGAACGAGTGATCCGCTTCCCTGCCGATTTCATAAATGGTGCAAATGTTGGGGTGGTTGAGCGTGGAAGCGGAACGGGCTTCTCGCCGAAATCGGTCCAGAGCCTGCGGATCCCGGGCCAGTTCCTCGGGCAGGAACTTCAAAGCGACAAAGCGGCCAAGCTCAGTGTCCTCGGCCTTGTAGACCACACCCATCCCGCCGCCGCCAATCTTCTCAATGATGTGGTAGTGGGAAACTGTCTGGTCAATCACGGAAGTTGCGTAATGTTAGGCGAGGACATAGGGCAAGTCAATGCCAACCACAGCTGAGGGTGCACTTGGAAGATCGCTGAACTGCCACCGATACACCTCCGTTCGTGAGGGTAGAGGACTTTCAATTCTAAATTGGTCTAGGCACGGCTGAAAAATTCAGCGCACGTACACTTCCGGCTCGCGGTGTTTGGCCAGGCGGTCCTTCAGGTTCAGGCAGCGGGGGAAAAGCATGGCGTTCATTTCCGCACCCACCACGACGATGACCGAAACCATGAACATCCACACCAGCAAGGCAATGGCAATACCCAGAGAGCCGTAGAGAATGCTGTATTCGGCGTAGTGCCGCAAGTACCAGCCGAACGCCATGGTGGTGGCAAACCAGGCGGCAGTTCCCATGCAGGCGCCGGGAAGCACGGTGTGCCATGGCTGGGTGCGAGGCACGGCGTGGTGGTAGATGAGCGCCAGCACGGCGACGCTCGTCAGCAGGGCGATGGTCCAGCGAATCAGGGTCCACATCATAAGCACATACGGACCGTAAGCGTGCCCGACATAGAAGATCACCCGGGTTTCAATCTGTGTGCCGAAGGCGACCAGAATGGTGGCGAACAGCATGGGGATGCCGGCCATAATGACCAGGCCGAAGGCGATCATGCGTTCCTTGACCAGGCCCCAGGTTTTGGGCAGCTGGTAGGCATTTCGAAAGCCTTCCATCCAGGAGATCATGACGCCGGAGGAGGTCCACAGAGTAATGAGGGAAGTGGTGATGAGCAGGCCGACGGGGCGGCTGGTGGCGCCTTTCAGGTAGGCCACTGCAGTCGCGCTGCCGGTGGGTAGAATCTTGCCCACGGCGTAGGAAATCTCCCGCAGCATGGGGGCGGTGTGATGCGAGGTGGCCAGCACGGCCCCAACCACCAGCAGGGCGGGAAAAAGGGTCAGAATAGCGGAGTAGGCCGCCGCCTTAGCCATGGTAAAAGCGTCGTGCTGAACCGCACGCCATATGGCACGGCGCAAAAGGCGGAAGAAACTCCACATTACCCTGATAAGGGTATTCCCGTAATGCCAGGGATGCAATTGGGCGGGGTGGTGCCGTTGGGCCAAGACAGGTGGCTGGCTGGACGGCAACGGCCGCTCGGGACTTGCGTGCATGTACTTCAAAAACAAAGCTATAAAAAATTTAAGGGGCGACTCGTTCCGGGTCGCCCCTCGGCACTGTAAACGGACTACTCCGCCGCCAGTTCCTCGGTTTCGCCCTCGTGCCGCAGCAGCTCCAGGGCGCGCTCGGCTTCCTCGTAGGCGGCCGAGACTTCCTCCTGGACCTTGGCAGCAGCTTCCTCCAGCTCGGGGGAGAGCTTGACGTTGCGGTAGTACTCCATACCGGTTCCCGCCGGGATCAGGCGGCCGACAATCACGTTCTCCTTCAGACCGCGCAGGTGATCCACGGCTCCTTGAATGGATGCCTCGGTGAGCACGCGGGTCGTCTCCTGGAAGGAGGCGGCAGAGATGAAGGATTCGGTGGAAAGCGAGGCCTTGGTGATGCCCAGCAGCAACGGCCTGCCGGTAGCCGGCTTGCCGCCTTGCATGATGGTGCGCTCGTTCTCCTCGCGGAAGCGGAACTTATCCACCTGCTGTTCCAGCAGGAACTGGGTGTCGCCCACGTCTTCCACTTTGACCCAGCGCATCATCTGGCGCACGATGACCTCGATGTGCTTGTCGCTGATGTTGACGCCCTGGAGCCGGTAGACTTCCTGGATTTCGTTCACCAGGTAGGCCTGCAGCTCCTTTTCGCCCAGCACGGCCAGAATATCGTGCGGGTTGAGCGGACCATCCATCAACGGCTCGCCGGCCCTCACGCGCTCGCCTTCCTGCACGTTGATGTGCACGCCGCGCGGCACTGAGTACTCCTTCTCGGTGCCATTGTCGGCCACCACGTAGACCTTGCGCTGGCCCTTGCTGATTTCGCCGAAGCGGACCAGGCCATCAATCTCGCTGATGACCGCGGTTTCGCGGGGCTTGCGGGCCTCGAACAGTTCCACCACGCGGGGCAGACCGCCGGTGATGTCCTTGGTCTTGGTGGTTTCGCGCGGGATCTTGGCCAGCACGTCGCCGGGGAAGACGGTGTCGCCGTCCTGCACCATGAGGTGGGCGCGGGAGGGCATGAGGTAGCGCTTGCTGGACTTGCCCTTGATCACGATGGCAGGCTGCCGTTTCTCATCCGGCGAATCGGTGACCACCAGGCGCGACAAGCCCGTGACCTCATCCACTTCTTCGTGCAGGGTCAGACCTTCCTGCAGGTCCTTGAACTGCACCGGGCCGCCAATTTCGGTAAGGATGGCGAAAGTGTAAGGATCCCACTCCACCAGCACCTGGCCGAGTTGCACCTGGTCGCCTTCCTTGACCTTCAGCTTGGCGCCGTAGACCACGGAATAGCGTTCTTTTTCGCGGCTCTTTTCGTCCACGATGGCGATGAAACCGTTCCGGTTCATGACCACCAGGTCGCCAACCTTGGACTGCACCGTCTGCAGATTGATAAAGCGCACAATGCCGTTGTTCTTGGCCTCCAGGCGGGACTGCTCGGAGACTCGGGAAGCCGTGCCGCCGATGTGGAAGGTACGCATGGTGAGCTGGGTGCCGGGCTCGCCGATGGACTGCGCGGCGATAACGCCGGTCGCTTCTCCCAATTCGACCAGGCGCCCGGAAGCCAGGTTGCGTCCGTAGCAGGCGACGCAGACACCGCGCTTGGATTCGCAGGTGAGCACGGAGCGGATCTTCACCCGCTCGATGCCGGCCGCCTGGATGGCGGCCGCCAGCTCTTCCGTGATCTCCTGGTTAACGTCCACGATGGTGTTGCCCTCGTAGTCCTTGATCTTCTCCAGGGAGACACGGCCCACGATGCGGTCGCGCAGCGGCTCGATAATGTCGCCGGCTTCCACGATGGAAGTCACGTAAATGCCGTCCACGGTGCCGCAATCGTTTTCGCTGACGATAACGTCCTGCGCCACGTCCACCAGGCGGCGGGTCAGGTAGCCGGAGTCGGCGGTCTTGAGCGCCGTATCCGCCAGGCCCTTGCGGGCGCCGTGGGTGGAAATGAAGTACTGCAGCACCGTCAGCCCTTCGCGGAAATTGGCGGTAATCGGGGTCTCGATGATTTCGCCCGAAGGCTTGGCCATCAGACCTCGCATTCCGGAAAGCTGGCGAATCTGCTGTTTGGAACCGCGGGCGCCGGAATCCGCCATCACGTAAATCGGGTTGATGACCCCGGCCTTGTCCTGCTGCTCCATTTCGCTGAACATTTCGTCGGCCACGCGCTCGGTAATGGCGGACCAGATTTCGATCACCTTGTTGTAGCGCTCGCCGTTGGTGATGGCGCCGTCCAGGTACTGCTGCTGCACGGAAACCACCTGCTTTTCAGCGTCTTTCACCACCCCCTTCTTGCTCTCGGGGATCACCATGTCATCAATGCCGATGGACAAGCCGGCGCGGGTGGCGAAGCGGAAGCCCAATTCCTTGATCTGGTCGAGCATTTTGACCGTGGTTTCCAGGCCAAAACGCAGGTAGCCATAGGTGACCAGCCCGCCCACGCCCTTCTTCTTGAGCAGGCCGTTGATAAAGGGCATGCCCTTGGGCAGGTGGTCGTTGAGAATGGCGCGGCCCACGGTGGTGTTGATGAACTGCCGCTCGTAGTGCTGCGGCTCCGCGTGGGGAATGTCCTGGTCGTCGTAAGCGCTGGCCAAGTCCATTACCTCGCCGGTGTGGCGCAGGCGGATGGGGGTAAGAGTTTCCACTTCTCCCATCTCCAGCGCCAGCAGCACCTCTTCGATGTTGGCGAAGGCGCGTCCTTCACCCTTGGCGCCCGGCTTGGCCTTGGTCAAGTAGTAAATTCCCAGCACCATATCCTGCGTAGGCACGGTGATGGGCTGGCCGGAAGCGGGCGAGAGGATGTTGTGCGAAGAGAGCATCAGCACGCTCGCCTCAACCTGGGCCTCAGGCGAGAGCGGGATGTGGACCGCCATCTGGTCGCCGTCAAAGTCGGCGTTGAAAGCGGTGCAGACCAGGGGGTGAATCTTGATGGCCTTGCCTTCCACCAGCACCGGTTCAAAAGCCTGGATGCCCAGGCGATGCAGGGTGGGAGCGCGGTTCAGCAGCACCGGGTGATCCTTAATCACCTCTTCCAGAATGTCCCACACGATGGATTCCTGCTGCTCCACCATCTCCTTGGCCTGTTTGATGGTGGTGCAGTGGCCGGTCTGCTCCAGGCGGTGGTAAATGAAGGGCTTGAACAACTCCAGCGCCATCTTCTTGGGCAGTCCGCACTGGTGCAGCTTGAGTTCGGGGCCGACCACGATCACGGAGCGGCCGGAGTAGTCCACGCGCTTGCCCAAAAGGTTCTGGCGGAAGCGGCCCTGCTTGCCCTTGAGAGTATCGGAAAGCGACTTGAGCGGACGGTTATTGGCGCCGCGCAGCACACGGCCACGGCGGCCGTTATCGAACAGCGCGTCCACCGCCTCCTGCAGCATGCGCTTTTCGTTGCGCACGATGACCTCGGGGGCGTGCAGGTCCATCAGCTTCTTCAACCGGTTATTGCGGTTGATGACGCGGCGATAGAGGTCGTTGAGATCGGAAGTGGCAAAGCGGCCGCCATCCAGAGGCACCAGGGGGCGCAGCTCCGGCGGGATCACGGGAATTACGTCCAGAATCATCCACTGCGGCTTGTTGCCGCTTTTGCGAAAGGCCTCGACCACTTTCAGGCGCTTGGCATACTTCAGGCGCTTCTGCATCGAGGTCTCGTTCTTCATCTTCTCGCGCAGTTCGCCGGAAAGCTCCTCGACCTCCACCCGCTTGAGCAGTTCCTTAATAGCCTCGGCGCCCATCATGGCCTTGAAGCCGGTGGCGCGGAACTGCTGGTCCAGTTCGCGGAACTTGGCCTCGTCCTTGATGACCTCGCCTTCCTTCACCCCGGCATCGCCCGTATCCACCACCACGTAGGCCTCGAAATAGAGCACGGATTCGAGGTCGCGCAGGGAGATATCGAGCAGGTGGCCGATGCGGCTCGGCAGGCCTTTGAAGAACCACACGTGGGAGCAGGGGGAAGCCAGCTCGATGTGGCCCAGGCGCTCGCGCCGCACCTTGGAGAGGGTGACCTCGACGCCGCACTTATCGCAGATGACGCCGCGGTGCTTCATGCGCTTGTACTTGCCGCAGAGGCACTCCCAGTCGGTTACCGGCCCGAAGATGCGGGCACAGAACAAGCCATCGCGTTCCGGCTTGAAGGTCCGGTAATTGATGGTCTCAGGCTTGGTAACTTCCCCATGGGACCAGCTGCGAATCTTTTCCGGCGAAGCGATGCTGATCTTGATGGCATCAAAGTCGGCGATGGGGTTGGCCATGTCAAAAGGGCTTGAACGATACAAGGTGATCCTCCGTTTGCAAACCAGTGGCCAGTGGTCAGTTGCCAGCGGCCAGTTCAAATCTTGGCGCGATGCCAAGTCCCGCATCGCGTCCTGCTGTTTCTATTTCCAATCCCTCTGTGGCCGGTGGGACAGGGCCGGTTGCTGACCCTGCTCACCGACCACCGATCACTAATCCGCCGCGGCGCTGGCCACCTGCTTGCGCTCGCCCAACTTGACGAGTTCGACATCCAGGCAGAGTGACTGCAGCTCGCGGATGAGCACGTTGAAAGACTCGGGCACGCCGGGCTCGATCGCGGCTTCACCCTTGACGATGGCCTCGTAAATCTTGGTGCGGCCGTAAACGTCATCGGACTTCGCCGTCAGCAGTTCCTGCAGGATGTAGGCGGCGCCATAAGCTTCCAGCGCCCACACTTCCATTTCCCCGAAACGCTGGCCGCCGAACTGCGCCTTACCTCCCAGAGGCTGCTGGGTGATAAGCGAGTACGGGCCGATGGAGCGAGCATGGATTTTGTCGTCCACCAGGTGCGACAGCTTGAGCATGTAGATGTAGCCCACCGTGACCGGCTGTTCGAACTTGTCGCCGGTCATGCCGTCGAAGAGCTCGGTCTTGCCCGATTCCGGCAAGCCGGCCTGCTTCAGCAGCGACTTGATCTCATGCTCGCGGGAGCCATCGAACACCGGCGAAGCGAAGAAGGCGCCTTCCTTCATGCCTTGCGCCCCCGCCAGCAGGGTCTCTTCATCCCACTCCGCTACCTTTTCCGCCAACGGCGTGTCCTTGAAGATGGCCTTGAGTTCGCGGCGCAGCGTTTCCTCGCGTGAATTCTGGGCCAGCAACTCGGTGACCTTGCTGCCCAATTCGTGGCCCGCCCAGCCCAGGTGGGTTTCCAGAATCTGGCCCACGTTCATACGGCTGGGGACGCCCAGAGGGTTCAGCACGATCTCCACCGGCGTGCCGTCGTTGATATAAGGCATGTCCTCCTCGGGAAGGATGCGGGCAATCACGCCCTTGTTCCCGTGGCGGCCGGCCATCTTGTCGCCCACGCTCAGCTTGCGCTTCATGGCGATGTAAACCTTCACCAGCTTGATTACGCCTGGAGGCAGCTCATCGCCCTTCTGCAGCTTGTCCTCTTTATCCTTGACGATCTTTTTAAGAACGTCGATCTGGCGCGAGGTCATTTCCTCAATTTCATCAATCTGCTCGTTGACCCGGGGATCCTTGTCGGCATACTTGATGCGCTTGAGGTTGCGGGTGGAGATGCGCTCGATGGCATCGCGGTCGAGGATAACGCCCTTGGTGAGCAGACGCTTGTTGGTGCGCTCGTCATGCAGGTCGGCGAGCACTTCCTTGCTGCCCAGCAGGTTTTCCAGGCGCTTCAGTCGCTCGTCAGTGAGAATGCGGATCTCGTCGGAAAGGTTCTTCTCCAGCTTGGCGATCTGCATGCCCTCGATCAGTTTGGCGCGCTCATCCTTCTCCTGGCCTTTCCGGGAGAAGATCTTGATGTCCACCACCGTGCCCTCGATACCCGGGGGGCAGGTGAGCGAGGCATCGCGCACATCGCCGGCTTTTTCGCCGAAGATGGCGCGCAGCAGCTTCTCCTCCGGGGTGAGCTGGGTTTCGCCCTTGGGCGTAACCTTGCCCACCAGGATGTCACCCGCCTTGACGGTGGCGCCAATGCGGATGATGCCGCTCTCATCCAGATCGCGCAGGGCGGATTCGCTCACGTTGGGAATGTCACGCGTGATCTCTTCCGGCCCCAGCTTGGTGTCGCGAGCCTCAATTTCGAACTCCTCGATGTGGACGGAGGTGTAGTAATCGTCCTTGACCATCTTCTCGGAGACGAGAATGGCGTCTTCAAAGTTGTAGCCACGCCAGGGCATGAAGGCCACCAGCACGTTGCGTCCCAGCGCCAACTCGCCCTGGTCGGTGCAGGGTCCGTCGGCAATCACCTGGCCCTTGAGCACCCGCTGTCCCCTCTTGACGATGGGCTTCTGGTTGATGCAGGTGTTCTGGTTGGAGCGCTTGAACTTAATGAGCTGGTAAATGTCGCTACCCACCTCGCGCGAGAGCTGCGTGGGATGGTGCTCGCCCTCGACGCGCACGATGATGCGCTCCGAGTCCACGGAATCCACCACGCCGTTGCGCCGGGCCAGAATCACGGCGCCGGAATCGCGGGCGGTTACACCCTCCATGCCGGTGCCCACCAGCGGCGCCTGTGCCCGCAGCAGGGGCACCGACTGGCGCTGCATGTTGGCTCCCATCAGGGCGCGGTTGGCGTCATCGTGCTCCAGGAAAGGCACCAGGGAGGCGGCCACTGAAACCAGCTGCTTGGGGCTGACGTCTATGTAGTCCACCTCTTCGCGGTTGACCAGGACGAAGTTGCCGGCCTTGCGAGCGTTGACCAACTCGGCCACGACGCGGCCTTTGTCATCCAACTCCACGTTGGCCTGCGCGATCACGTGCCGGTCCTCTTCCCAGGCGGAGAGATAAAAGGAGAAAGGTTCGAATTCGATGGGACGCTTGCGGCGCTCCTTCAGATCGGCGTTGGCCTTCTCCACCTCGTGCTTCTCCACATGGTCGCCGACGCGGTAATCGCTGTCGCCGGCGTTCACCACGGTAACGAAATCCAGCACCTTGCCACTGCGCACGCGGCGGTACGGCGACTCGATGAAGCCGTAGTCGTTGATGCGCGCGTAGCAACTCAGCGAGGAGATCAGTCCGATGTTGGGACCTTCCGGGGTCTCAATGGGGCAAATACGGCCGTAGTGCGTGGGATGCACGTCGCGGACTTCGAACCCGGCGCGCTCCCGGGAAAGGCCGCCCGGCCCCAGGGCCGAGAGACGCCGCTTGTGGGTGATTTCCGAAAGCGGGTTGGTCTGGTCCATGAACTGCGAGAGCTGCGAGGATCCGAAGAACTCGCGGATGGCGGCCATCACCGGCTTGGCGTTGACCAGGTCGTGGGGCATGGCGGTGGACATTTCCTGGTACACGCTCATTTTTTCCTTGATGGCGCGTTCCATGCGCACCAGGCCGATGCGGAACTGGTTTTCCAGCAGTTCGCCGACCGCGCGCACCCGGCGGTTGCCCAGGTGATCAATATCGTCCACCGAACCGATGTTTTTACGCAGCTTCAGCAGGTAGCGGATGGTGGCGTAGAAATCCTCCGACTCCAAGGTGCGGTTGTCCAGGCTGGTGGCATCGCCCTTTTCGAACAGCTTGATGTTGAACTTCAGCCGGCCCACGCGGGAAAAGTCGTACTTGCGCGGGTCAAAGAACATGCCGTGGAACAGCGCCGTGGCCGTGTCCAGAGTGGGGGGATCGCCGGGTCGCAGTTTGCGGTAAATCTCGATCAGCGCTTCCTGCGGAGTCTTCACCGAATCGCGCTTCAGGGTCTGGCTGATGACGGTCCCCACGTCGTCACGCTCAGGGAAGAAAATGTGCAGTTCGACCACGGCGGAATCGAGCACCTTGCTCAGAACTTCCGGGGTGATCTCGCTGTTGGCCTCGAGCAGGACTTCGCCGGTGGTGGTGTCCACGATGTCGCTGGCCGCCCAGGCGCCTTCCAGGTCGTTGGTTTCGACCTCGATCTCGCTGATCTTGGCCTTGTGGATTTCCTTCATGATGGCGGGCGTAATCTTGCGCCCGGCGTGCGCGATCTCCTCGCCGCCCTTGCCCGCGATGCGGTGCGTAAGCTTCAGGCCCAGCAGGTTGGTGGGCCGCTCGACGCCCGGTTCCAAGGTCCAGTAGAGCTTCTTGTCGCGGATCGCCAGGCGGTCCACAGTGTAGAAGGTGCGCAGAATGTCTTCGCCGGAGCGCAGGCCCAGCGCGCGCAGGAAGATGGTGCCCAGAAACTTGCGCTTGCGGTCGATGCGCACGTACAGAATGTTCTTCTGGTCGTACTCGAATTCCACCCAGGAACCGCGATAGGGAATGATCTTGCCCAGAAAGTAGGTGCGGTTGTTGGCGGTCTCGAAGAAGACGCCGGGGGAGCGGTGCAACTGGCTGACAATGACGCGCTCGGTGCCATTGACGATGAAAGTGCCGTTGTGCGTCATCAGGGGCACATCGCCGAAGAAGACTTCCTGCTCCTTGATATCGCGGATGCTCTTGTTACCCGACTCGGGATCCTTTTCGAAGATGGTGAGGCGCATGGTGACCTTCAGCGGAGCCGAATAGGTCATGCCGCGCTCTTCGCACTCGTTGACGTCATACTTCAGCTGCAGGCCGACCGGGTCGCCGCACTTGTTGCAGAAATCGGGCGTGTTGGCGTTGTAGGTGCCGCACTTGGAGCAGAGCACGTCGCCGGGATGGAAGGGATCGGTAACGATGGTGAAGCCGCAGTTTTTGCAGGTGGAGCGCAGGTGGTGCAGGCCCTTGAGGTGGCCGCACTTGCACTCCCAGTTGCCGATACCGTAGTCCACAAACTCCAGCTTGGAGACTTCGCGAAAGTCGGCGATGGGAAACACCGACTGGAACACGGCCTGCAATCCCGTGTCGTCGCGCTCACTGGGCAGTCGGTCCATCTGCAGAAAGCGGTCATAAGAGCGCTTCTGCACCTCAATGAGGTTGGGGATCTGGATGGTGGTTGGAATCTTGGAAAAATCGAAACGGGGGCGAAAGGCGTTGTTCTTGTTCGGCATCTACGAACTCCAGGAATTTCAGCGCAGCACCGGTGCTGCGACCTAAAAGCAAATTGGTGAGTGGCCGCGCCTTAGCGCAGGTCACGAAAAAGTTCTAATTCCTAAAAAATGCGCGCACCCGCGGGGACAAGATTTCCCCCGGGCGCCGTGTACGGCACTGACGGTTTGCTGAATTGTATTTTTCCCGCGCCAGTTGTCAGGCCTGCCATGCCCAGCTGCGCCGGTTGCTCTGTTTCTCCGGACGACGCTGGAGCTCGCCGCTTCGCGCGATGTGTGCTGGCTCGCGCTTGCTCGTGAACGGGGAGCAGTACCAATTAGATGAGCCTAACTGCTCCCCGGCTTCACGGAAAATCGATCGCCCGCCACCCCGGCTTCTGGGCCCAGACGCCCGAGCGCCGCCATGGCAGACAACGTTAAAACCTGTGCTTTCCGGGTAGCGCCGGCATCTTGCCGGCTGTCCAGTGGGCGTTCCGCCCGCCTGTGGCCGCTCAGAAAGGCGGCGCTAACCGGACAAAACTACTTCACCTCGACTGTAGCCCCAGCCTCGGTGAACTTCTTCTT
>DATJEH010000274.1:0-10416 GCA_035496875.1 Terriglobales bacterium
GCGCGAGTAAGACCCATTGTTGGTGTTGTCGGGCTCGTTCCATAAATCCCAGGCCAGAACCCGCGGGTCGTTGGCGAAGGCGCCGACCACTCCCTTCACATAAGCCTCAAGGCGGGGATATTGCGAGGGGTCCTGCAGGGCGGCTGCTCCCGGGCTCTGCACCCAGCCCGAGTTGTGCACGCCGGGAATTGGTGGATGTTGCGGACCCAGCTTGGGGTTTGGGTCCCAGCAGGAATCGAAGAGCACAAAAATGGGCCGAATATGGTGGCGGGCGGCAATTTCCAGAAAAGTATTCATCCTTTGCTTGAACCCTGCCGCATCCTGCTGCCGCAGCAGGTCGTGCAGGAACACGCGCATGGTGTTCATGCCCAGACCTTCGGCCCAACCCAATTCCTTGTCCATCTCCTGAGGGTCGAAAGTGGCGGCCTGCCACATCTCCAGCTGGTTGATGGCATCGGCGGGGGTGAAATTGCTTCCCACCAGCCAGGGTTGCTGCTGGTACCAGGCATTGGCCTTGGCCTCAGACCAGCGTTGCGATTGCGCCCGCAAGGGCACAAGAGAAGCTGAAATCACAAGAAACAGGACAAACATGCCTCTGATTCGCTGCACCCACACCTCCAGCCACTGAAAGCCACCGAGTATTGGCCGAGGCTTCCGCGGTTGTCAAACCATCCCTCGTCACCGGCCCTGGTGCGGTGCATCACCGTAGCCTGGCCCGTGATTGCCGCAGAATCAGTCTGGTGGCTGGGGCATGAGCATCGCTGAGCTCTTTATCAAGCGGCCGGTCATGACCGTGCTGGTCATGCTGGCCCTCCTGTTGTTTGGCTGGATGGGCTACCGCGCCCTTCCGGTCAGCGACCTGCCCAACGTGGACTTTCCCACCATCGTGGTCAGCGTCAGCCTGCCCGGTGCCAGTCCCCGCACCATGTCCACGGCCGTGGCCATGCCCCTGGAGCGGCAGTTTTCCACCATCGCCGGCGTGGATTCGATGACCTCCAGCAACTCGCTGGGCAGCACAAATATCACCTTGCAGTTCAGCCTGACCCGCAACATTGATGCCGCCGCCCAGGACGTGCAGGCCATGATTTCCAAGGCCGAGCGAGACCTGCCCCGCGACCTGCCCGCGCCGCCTTCGTTCCGCAAAGTGAATCCCGCCGACCAGCCCATCCTTTACCTGGTGCTCAGCTCGCCCGTGCTCCACCTTTCCCAGGTGGATGAGTATGCCGAAACAACCCTGGGACAGCGCATTTCCATGATCAGCGGCGTGGCTCAGGTGGAGGTGTACGGAGCGCAGAAGTTTGCCGTGCGCGCACGGCTCGATCCCCGGGCCCTGGCCACGCGGCGGATCGGAATTGACGAGGTGGCCGACGCCATCGCCACCGGCAACGTCAACAACCCGGTGGGCACGCTATACGGGGAGCACCAGGCCGTTACCCTGGAAACCAACGGCCAGCTCACCGACGCAAAAGACTACCGGCCTCTGATCGTGGCTTACCGCAACGGCGCGCCCGTGCGCCTGGAGGACCTGGGCACGGTTGTCAACAGCGTGGAAAACGATAAGATCGCGGCCTGGCAATACACCCATCAGGGTTCTTCGCGCGCCATTGTGATTGCCATCCTCCGCCAGCCCGGAACCAACACGGTGGAGGTGGTGAACTCCATCAAGGCGCTGCTGCCCACTTTTCGGGCCCAGATCCCGGCCTCGGTCCACCTCGACATTCTCTTCGACCGTTCCGACTCCATTCGCGCTTCCGTGGACGAGGTGAAGTTCACCCTGAAGCTGACCGTGATGCTGGTCATTCTGGTTATCTTCCTCTTCCTGCGCAACGTGTCCGCAACCGTCATTCCCAGCCTGGCGCTCCCGATGTCCATTATGGGCACCTTCGCCGTCATGTACCTGCTGGGCTTCAGTCTCGACAATCTTTCCATGATGGCGCTGACTCTCTCCGTGGGTTTCGTGGTAGACGATGCCATCGTCATGCTGGAGAACATTGTTCGTCATATGGAACATGGGGAAGCGCCGCTGGAGGCCGCCTTCAGCGGAGCGCGCGAAATCGGCTTCACCATCGTTTCCATGACGCTTTCACTGGCCGCGGTGTTCATCCCCGTGCTCTTCATGGGCGGAATCCTGGGCCGCCTGCTGCACGAGTTCGCCGTGACCATCACTTCCGCCATCCTGGTCTCCGGGCTGGTTTCCCTGAGCCTTACCCCCATGCTGGCCAGCCGTTTTTTGCGGCCCTATGAGTCGCGGCGGCACGGCCGCTGGTACCAGGCCTGTGAGGCGGCGTTCGACGCCATCCTGAGCGCCTACGCGCGTACGCTATCCGGCGTGATGCGCCGCCGCCTAGCCACGCTGGTGTTGTCGTTCGCCATCCTGATCGCCACCTTTTACCTCTTTTACGCCATTCCCAAGGGCTTTCTGCCCAGCGAAGACACGGGGCAGATGTTCGCCATGACGGAAGCGGCGCAGGGCATCTCCTTCGACAGCATGGTGCGGCACCAGCAGGCGGCGGCGCGCATTCTGCAGAACAGCCCGTACGTGGAGCGCTTCATGTCAGCGGCGGGCACGGGAGCGGGTAATGCCGGGCGCTTCTTCCTTCGCCTGCAGCCGCGCAGCCGGCGCCCGCACGTGGAGAAGGTGATGCAGGAGCTGCGCCCGCAACTAGCTCAGGTGCCGGGTATCCAGGTTTACCTGCAGAACCCGCCGCCCATACGAATCGGCGGCATGTTGACCAAGAGCCAGTACCAGTTCACCCTGCAGGACCCCGACACCACCGAACTCTATGCCAGCGCGCAGCAGCTGGAGGCCAGGCTGCAGAAGCTGCCCAGCCTGCAGGATGTGACCAGCGATTTGCAGCTGAAGAACCCGCAGCTGCGGGTGCAGATTAAGCGCGACCAGGCATCGGCGCTGGGAATCACCGCGCAACAGGTGGAGGACGCGCTGAACAGCGCCTATGGCGCCCGCCAGATTTCCACCATCTACGCTCCCAATAATGCCTACAAGGTGATGGTGGAACTGGCCGACGAATATCAGATGGACCCGAATGCGCTGGCCTATCTTTACGTTCGCTCCAAAACCGGGCAAGTCATTCCGCTGCACACCGTAACCCAGTTGTCACGCACCCTGGGGCCCCTCACCGTCAACCATCTTGGCCAACTGCCGGCGGTGACCATTTCCTTCGATACCAAGCCCGGGGTCGCCCTTGGCCAAGCGATCGCGCAAGTTAATCAGGTGGCGCGCGAGGTTCTTCCCGCCACCGTGACCACCGGTTTCCAAGGTACCGCCCAGGCCTTCCAGTCCTCAGTGCGCGGCCTGGGAGTGTTGCTGCTGGCCGCCATCCTGGTCATTTACATCGTGCTCGGCATTCTTTACGAGAGCTTCATCCATCCTCTCACCATTCTTTCCGGCTTGCCCTCGGCGGGTTTCGGCGCTCTGCTCACCCTCATGCTGTTCCACATGGACCTGAACGTTTACGCCTTTGTGGGGGTGATCATGCTGGTGGGCATCGTCAAGAAAAACGCCATCATGATGATTGACTTCGCCCTGGAGGCACAGCGCACGGAAGGGAAGTGTGCGGCGGAGGCCATCTACCAGGGCTGTCTCGTTCGCTTCCGCCCCATTATGATGACCACCATGGCCGCACTAATGGGAACGCTGCCCATCGCCCTGGGTGTGGGCGCCGGCTCGGAATCACGCCGGCCCCTGGGGGTGGCCGTGGTCGGAGGTCTGCTCTTCTCTCAACTCATGACTCTTTACATCACGCCCGTCATTTATACCTACCTGGAGTCGCTGCAAAATTGGTTCCGGCGGCGCTTGCAAAAGCCTTCGGCATCTACCTGGGCAGTCCAGGAGGACCAGGTGCTGGTCGGGAGCGGGCACAAATGAGTAAAGTTCTGTAAAGGTTTTAAGACTCCAACGACTTATGGGTTAGCATCGCAGCAGGCCTTCGCTCCTGAAGATTTACATTTGAGCCTTGACAGCATGGGCCGTCCCGCCGAGCCTGAGCACCGCTGAGTATGGCTGAAGCATCAGATAACGTAACCATGGGAGTTCCTCGCAACCAGAGCTGGCCTCTGGCCCTGGCCTTTATTTTTGCCCTGCTGGTGCTGAGCCTGGCGCCGGGGAGCGGCGATGGCAAGGTCAGGGTCACTACTTACCACAACAACCCCGCCCGCCAGGGCAGCAATATTCTGGAAACCATTCTTCGCCCCGATAACGTCAACGCGCGGCAGTTCGGCAAGATTTTTACCCAGCCGGTGGATGGCTACGTGTACACGCAGCCGCTCTACCTGCCGGATGTTCGCGTTCCCCACAAAGGCGCGCACAACGTGGTGTTCGTGGCCACCGAGCACGATAGTGTCTACGCGTTCGATGCGGACGACGCAGATGGCGTGAATGCGGCGCCGTTGTGGAAGACAAGCTTCATCGATCCTGCAACCGGAATAAAGCCGGCGACCGCGCAAGACGTGAACGAATACGGCTGCTCTGATATCGTGCCCGAAATCGGCATCACCGGCACGCCCGTGATAGATGCCTCTGCCGGCATTCTGTACCTGGTAAGCAAGACCGAGGAAAACGGCCAGATTGTGCAGCGCCTGCATGCCTTGGACGTACGCACCGGCGCGGAACGCCTGGGCGGACCAGTGGTGATATCCGCGGCGGTGCCGGGCACGGGCGCGGCCTCCAGCGGCGGCGTGGTGCGCTTCGATCCCCTGCGCGAGCATCAGCGTGCCGGCCTTCTGCTTCAGGAGGGAATGGTCTACATCTCCTGGGCTTCGCATTGCGACGGTTGGCCCTACCACGGGTGGGTCATGGCCTACGATGCCCGCACCCTGCACCAGATTGCCGCCTGGAACGCGACTCCCAATGGCGTGGGCGGCGGCATCTGGCAGTCCGGGGCGGCGCCCGCAGGCGATGGAAAAGACATTTATTTCGCCACCGGAAACGGCGTCTTCGATGCTTTTCCCAACAGAGGTTTGAATTTCGGCAACAGCGTCGTCCGGCTGGGCATGAGCAATGGCCGCGCCTTCTCTGTAATGGATTACTTCACCCCTTATGACCAGGAGGCACTCAATGCCAGCGACATTGAGCCCGGCTCCGGCGGGGTGGTGCTCCTGCCCCGCCTGAGCGCCCTCCGCGGCAAGCAGTTGATGGCGGTGACGGGAAAGTCGGGAACCATTTACCTGCTGGACGCGGGCCACATGGGAAAATTCGACCCCAGCGGCGACACCGGCATCGTGCAGTCCATTCCCCTGGCCAGCGCCGGCGTCTGGGGGACTCCGGCGTGGTGGAACGGCACGCTATACGTAGGCGGGACCTGGGACACGCTGAAGGCCTTCAAATTCGATTCTCAGAACAGCAATTTTGCCGTGGTGCCCGAATCACAATCCTCCACCTCGTTTCAGTTTCCCGGGCCCACTCCTTCCATTTCCGCCAACGGCAACCACGGTGGGATCGTCTGGATTATCCAGGCCGACGGATACGTGGATGGCAGCTCTGAGATTCTGCGCGCCTACGACGCCACCGATCTGCAAGAGGAGCTGTACAACAGCAATGAGAACCCGCGGCGCGACAACCCGGGCGGGGCGGTAAAGTTTGCCGTCCCTACCATCGCCAACGGCAAGGTGTACGTGGGGGCTAAGGGGCAGCTGAGCGTTTACGGGTTGCGCTAGCCAATATCCAATGGGGAAATGCGTGGACACCAGGGGCGGTTGAGCGTCTATAGGGTTGGGTTAGAATGCACGCTTAATGCCGGGCTGCTGTCGCGGCCCGCGCCTTCTCCGGCGGCTGGCTGGCCAGCAGGATCATGGTTTCCAGGGTGCGCGGCTTTTGCGCGTCGGTCACGATCAGGTAGCGTTGTTTGCCAGCGGGATCGGGAGTAAATTTCGTTCCCCCGTCGGCAAGCACGGTGATCTCACCCGGCGGCGAAAGATCGAAAAATCCGTGGTCCGGCCACACCGCATAGAGCGCCGCCGTTAAGTCCCAGGTTGGCCGGTCATATGGCATCTTCATCAGCAGCCGGTAGCCCTCGGCGACGGGGTGGTCGGGAACATACGCGAAGTCGTGCTCGATGCTTCTGGCAGGGAAGAGCATTGCCAAGCCCACTTCGAAGCCGCTGACCACAACCGGCGTAGGCCACTCCGCGAACACTTTGCTGGCCGAAGGCACGTCGGTCTCCACATTGAATTCGGGCTTGGTGGAAACGTAATTACCCGCCATGGCCACCAGCAAGCGAACCTTTTTTGCCGCCAGGTCCCGGCCGGCAAGCGGGCTGGCGCCGTCAGGCGGCGAATCCAGCAGGCGCGCCAGGTTGGTGCTGAACCCCGTCTGTACAATCACCACGCTGCCATCCGGCTGCGCCGCCAACACCTTGCGCAGCAGCCTAACGGCTTTAGGCGCCTGGCTGCCATCCGTAATCTTATGTGGGTACACGTAGCTGCCATCCGGCCGCTTGCGCTCCGAGGGAACCTGGATCATGGGATTGCTTTGCGGCGTTTTGCCATTGTGAACCACGCCAATGGGAATGTTGGGCCGTCCGTAGAACGTGTTCACCACGTCCACGTAGGGTGCGGCCCAGCGGTTGTCCTTGGTGAGGGTGACGGCCAGCAACCTGGCCTCCCCGCGGCTCTCGAATGCATGCAGCATGGCCAGAGCCAAGGCGTCGTCAATGTCGTTGCCCATGTCGGTGTCGAAAATAATCCGCACCGGCTGGGCGGCCGCCAGGGAAGACAATGCAAACATGAGGAGGATGATGAGGGCCCTGCGCAGTTTCACGGGCAGTCCTTTGTTCCTTGCACCTGGCGACTCTAGGATGCCACATTTGGGTGCATTCCTGCAGCCCTTGGCGGAGGGCGGTTGCGGCAATGGCGGGAACCTTACACTGGGCAAAAGCTCGAGGGCTGGGCGGTGCAGGCTCCCTGGCATCGCCGCTGTGCTGAGCGGCAACCGAAGCGTTTGGCGCAGCGCCTTGGACGGGCTCGCCCCATTTCCGAGGTGGCAAAATACTGGATCCCCGCAGCGTTTTTCTCAGCGATTGGAAAATTTTAATCCTTGGCCCATAGCGACTTGCAGCGATAAGGCGCGCCGCCAGGTGCAGCAAAATTTTGTTATTCAACAAACATTTGCAGTCTTCCCACGGCATTTTTTCCACAACTTCAGAAATTGTCCATAACCTATTAATACATAAAGGTAAAATTATGATGTGGTTAGTTTTGGGCCTGGAACGGCAATTGCTCGGCAACAAGCGGCGCGTACCCAGGCCCCGGGAAAAACTCGCTATCAGGCGCCGGAGCGTGAGAGTTCTTGCCCACCCTGAAGGAGAAGTATGGCGAAGTGCAAGATGCTGTTTGCGGTCCTGCTTGCTGTTTTTGTGGTTTTGACCCTTTCCCCCAGTTCCACGGCCACCACCCTCGCCTTCGATCCCCAGTTCGCGATTGGCACCGGTTTGGGCACATCGTGTCAGAACGGCCAATGCCCATTCTTCGGGACCGAGGTGAATCCCATCTCAGGCACCACCTTCGACATTTGGAACACGGAGAATGCCCAGGCTTTTACCGCCACTAGCGACCCGATCCTGCTGATTATTGGTGTTCCCGGCACCGACGGAAATCCCAGCCCCATCACTTTCGGCAACGTAACCCTGTCCGATGGCGGTGGCGCCGATGGCACCGGCACGTTAGGCGGGACAGCCCCGGCCTGGATGTGCGGCCACCCGACCCCGACTACGCCGTGTGGCGGCAACTTCGACAGCAGCGGCGCAGCCAATGGCGGCAGCAATGACTGGACGGGAACCCCCAACAATGTCCCCGATTTCCTGGCTATACCTGCAGGTGGTGCCAGCTCTCAAAATTTCACCAACTGGACCCTCGTGGAGGCGACCCCGACCCTGGGCAGCCAGACTGTGACTGACTTCCACATCTGGGTCTATCAGCTGAACCCAATCCGGGACATCGCCGGCCAATCGGGAGTCGACGTGAATTTCAGTGGCGGGCTGCCGTTCGGCACCATGGTTTTCGCCGCAGGCTGCTTCGACTACAACTCTACTCCGACTCCCAACTGCGGCGGCAACAACCTGTTCTTTACTCCCTTCACAACCGTCGGCGCGGTTACGACCCACAACCATGTGCCCGAGCCGGCTGGCCTGGCCTTAATGGGCTCGGGACTGGTATTGATGGGCGGCTTCCTGCGGCGCAAGCTTAACCGCCAGCAAAAAGGCTAAATCTACAGCACGGCAAGGACCAGAGGGGTGCTGCCAAGCGCCCCTCATTTTTTTGCCGCCGGTCTCTGCTCCTTTCGGCCTTCTCCCTCCTCCAACCGCACCAAGCCCCCATTGTTCTTGCGCCCCAGGGCCGCCACTGATTCCGGCGGCACAAATCAGGTTTTGCCACGCAATTGACCCATGTACTCCGTCGTGGCAGACTCGCGCACCAGGACTCATGTCGACCCATTCCCATTCGGTGACTAGCCTGCTGGGTTTGCTGTTAGTTGTTGCTCTGGGCTGCGGTGAGGCACACGGCTACGATGTCCTTTGCCGGGATGGCAACACCGCTTTCGAGGCGTATCTTTCCGGAGTAACTGTGGATGTGGGCCCGCCTACCCGCGGCGGCCTGGCCGGACGCAGCTGCCGCGCCCTTCTCAGCTGGGATGACCAGGAAATTGTGGTCGCCAGAGATGTGGCCGAACTCGACCTCGATCTGTTCGCGGCTGATCTGGGCCTCGGCTATCCCGTAGCTGCATTCCAGATCAAGAAGAGCGCCGCGGCATGCTGTATGACTTACAAGATTTACTCCCTGCAAAATCCCCCCCCAACTGCTGCGCGCCCTGCGGGGCGGCGGTTACTTCAGTGCCGCCGATACCAATTTGGATGGCCAGGTGGAGATCTGGACCGATGACGCCGCCACGGTGGATGGATTCGAGGGTCTGACCCTGGCGCAAATCCAATTCCCGCCCACCTGCGTGCTGCGGTTCAATCACGATCGGCTGGTGGACGTCAGCTCGGAGTTTCAGCCTTATTTTGACCGCGAAATCGCCGAACTGCGGGCCAGGCTCCAGCCCGGCCAGGTAGAGCGGTTCAAGCGCACGGATGGCAGGCTGGCCGCATCCACCCTTTCGGCCGCTGACCAACTGCCATTGCTGACGGTGAAAACCGAGATTCTGGAGCTGGTGTGGGCTTACCTCTACAGCAACCGGGAAAAAAAGGCCTGGCAAATGCTGGCGCAGATGTGGCCGGCGGCCGATGTGGCGCGCATTCGTGCCGCTATCCTGCTTATGCGCGCCCGGGGCATGCGCGCGCAAGTGGACGAAGTCTCGACTGCTCTCCCGCCCCTGGAGACGGATATCCAGCACGCCACCATCTACGATTCCACCAGCAAGCCTGCCCAACCCATTATGGTTCGACTGTACCAATCCGCCGGGCTGGGCAAGCGGCGCCGGAAATTGCGCGTGGACCTGATCATTGACGGCGCTGGCAAAGTCTGGTCGGTGAAGGTATCGGGCAAAAACCAGGCGGCTTTCGATGCCGTGAAGCGCTCCACCTCCAACTGGAAATTCATTCCCGCGCTGGTGGAGCACCATCCGGTCGCTAGCCGGCTGCGCATGAACATCGCGCTGGAGCAATAGGCGAAAATTCGCGGCAAACAAATCGGCTCTGCCTTTAGCAGGCAGAGCCGAAGGTAGAAGGGTTTGGATCTCTGGTGCTAACGGCGCAGCTTGCGGCGGACGAACGTACCCAGCGCGAACAGTCCGGTGCCTAGCAGTGCCAGTGAAGCCGGCTCGGGTACCGCTGAGACCACTGAGACGTCATCCAACCACAGATATCCGGGATCGTTTCGCGAGTTGAACGAGAGAGTCGTGGTAGACCCAGGTAGCCACCGCTGTGAATGACATCAGCGTGTAGGGGGTGGGACGACTTTGTTCGACCAAACCGATATCGCCGTCCCCGACAACTATGACGCCCAGATCTGGCTGGCTAATGCCTACCAGGCAGCGGGACGGGCGAACGAGGCTGCCGCCGCCTATTTCCGCGCCGCACAGCTGCGCCGCCGCTTGCTGGGCCCCAGGTCCGCTCTTCGCCGGTAGCCACCCAGTCTCGAATGGCTACGCCTTCCGCCGGAAGCCTCAACCAAGCCCTCGTCTGAGTGGATAACGAAGCCGGAAAACAGGACTCCTAAGATGACGGCTTGCCAAAGATGGCTCCCGAGGCGCCGGCGCTGACGATCGTAGGGTTTCGCGCCAGGGAAGCGATTCCCCCAGCAATGCCCGTGAGACCGTAGACCAGGAGCATGGATGAACGCCCCCAGATGCTCTCGGTCATCAATCCCACTTCGTACAGGCACCACATGTTGATCAGCAGGTGGGCCAGTCCAATATGGACAAACATGTAGCTGATGAAGCGCCACCACTGGCCACCCATGGTC
>DATJEH010000275.1:0-5954 GCA_035496875.1 Terriglobales bacterium
AGAGAGCCCGGTGTACGCGCTGCTGAAGATGGAAGGGCCGATCTCGCGCATCAAGTTGCCGGAAGGCTACCAGTTGAGGCAGTACACGGGCACAACGCTGCCGGACTCCACCGAGCGCCTGAGCATGAAGTGGGATGGGGAGTGGCACATCACAGTGGAAGTGTTCCGCGACCTGGGCCTGGCTTTCGCCGCCGTGCTGGTGCTGATCTACATTTTGGTGGTGGGCTGGTTCAAGTCGTTCAAAACGCCGCTGGTAATAATGGCGCCAATTCCGCTCACGCTGGTGGGCATTTTGCCGGCGCACGCGCTGATGGGCGCGTTCTTCACCGCTACTTCCATGATCGGGTTTATCGCGGGGGCCGGCATTATTGTGCGCAACTCCATCATTCTGGTGGACTTTATCGAGTTGCGCCGGCACCAGGGCATGCCCCTGGCCGAGGCGGTGGTGGATGCGGGCGCGGTGCGCTTCCGGCCCATGCTGCTGACGGCAGCGGCGGTGGTGGTGGGTGCCAGCGTGATCCTGTTCGACCCGATTTTCCAGGGGCTGGCGATTTCGCTGATGGCGGGCGAGGTGGCCTCCACGGTGCTTTCCCGCATGGCGGTGCCGGTTTTGTATTATCTGAGCGAGCGGGGAGGAAAGACCTCGCGGACGCCATTGCGGCCGGCCCTGGCGCAGAGTGCGGACTAATGTTACGGAGGTAAGGTATGACGATTGAACGTTCTTTAAGACTGATTGCGGGCACGTTTATACTGGCTTCGCTGGCTCTGGGACACTGGGTAAGCCCGTACTGGTACCTGTTCACCGCCTTTGTCGGCTTGAACCTGTTTCAATCCGGATTAACAAACTGGTGCCCCATGATGTCCTTTTTGCGCTGGCTGGGTGTGCCGGCAGTGTGCCAGCCGAGCTCGCCGGCCATCAAAATGGGCGCCGCTGGTGTCAAATAAATTAGAGGACTTATGCAGAAACTACACAAGGTGAATCGAGCCATTCGTGGTGTAGCGGTACTCTGGGGATTAGCCAGCCTGGCCCTGCTCATGGTGCCGTTGATCCGGGTTGTTGTCGGGTAAGCCACTGCAGCTAAAGCCGTAATGCTCCTCGCCCCGTGTTCGTGCGGATGAAGCCGCACGCTTCCACAGCGGATTAGGTTGGCCGCGATTGCCTGAGCAGCTAAAGCCGGGGGTGTTGGCCGTCAGGTTTGGACGGCCTGAAGGCCGTCCCTTTCAAATCAGCCGTCCCTTCAAAGCTGCCTGCTATTTCCGAAGTTTCCTAACTGCTTTTAGGGCTAAGGGTTGCACTCTGAATCGGGGAGTGTGCGGCAAGACACCCCTGGGGCTGATGTTCCTCACCGCCAGAAGTGACGCCAGTCACAGCACTTAGCGGGGCCGGTGTTGAAAATTGCCATAGGACATGGTGGTAACTGATGAGTTCTGACACACCGTGTTCGAGCGGCTCAATTTTCATAGCGGAGAGAGGAACGTCATCATGAAATTCAGCAAACTCGCGATCCTGGTGGGAACTATCGCTGTGGCGCTATTCATCATGTTGCCCAACCTATCCTGGGCGCAAGACGGCGCGGGTCTGTACAAGGCGAAATGCGCGGTCTGCCACGGCCCCAACGGCGAAGGCAAACCGGCGGCCAAGATTCCCAGCCTGGTTTCAGAAAAGACGCAGAAGATGTCAGACGCCGAACTGACCGACTTCATCGCCAATGGCGGCCCCAGTAAGAAGGCGATGCACGCCTTCGAGAAGAAGGGAGTCACGCCAGAGCAGATCAAGTCGCTGGTAGCCCACATCCGCGAGATAGGCAAGAAGTAGCAGATTGCTGTCCCTTGGCAGCGCTGCGGCTACCACGTGCTTGGGACTGGTGGCCGGGATGACATGGGGGCGTCCGGTGAAGCAGTCAACGGCAAATCGGCTGCTCGACCTGCAGCGTGGTCCGGCACCTTTCCCCGGCCCGCGCCTGACGCCCCGTACAGCAGCGCTTAGAGGGACCGCCCACCCGAGCTTCGAACCAGCGGAGCTCGGGTGGTTTATTTTTGGCCGGGCCTGGGCTCGGCTGCCCTCCTTCCCTCCCCCTTTTAAACGGCCATGGCTGCAGGCAGCGGCCGGCCAGGACGGTGAGCAATTCCGCGGGAGAACTCCATGAGCAAGGCACTTTTGTACGACGCCACGCTGTGCATCGGCTGCAAACAGTGCGAGCAGGCGTGCGCGGAAAAGAACAAGCTGCCCTATAGCGAAGCGGTAGCCGGAGAAGAGCGGCAGTCCGACCACAAGTTTACGGTAGTGCTGGCCAAGGGCGACAAATTCATGCGGCGGCTGTGCATGAACTGCCAGGACCCGGCGTGCGCCTCGGTATGCCCGGTGGGGGCAATGCGCAAGACTGCGGAAGGGCCAGTGATTTACGAGGAAAGCCGCTGCATGGGCTGCCGCTATTGCATGGTGGCCTGTCCCTTCGGCGTTCCGAAATATGAATGGTCGAAGGTGCTGCCGCGAGTGCAGAAGTGCACCATGTGTCCGGACCGCGTGGCCGCGGGCAAGCCCACTGCCTGCGCGGAAGCGTGCCCCACGGGCGCCACTAAGTTTGGGGAGCGCGATGAGCTGATCAAGGAAGCGCAGCAGAGGTTGCAAGAGAATCCCGGCAAATACGTAAACCACATCTACGGGCTGACGGAGGTAGGCGGAACCTCGGTGCTCATGCTTTCCAGCGTGCCCTTCGAAGAGTTTGGTTTTCCCGCCGAACTCACGCGCGACCCGCTGCCTTTGCTTACCTACCGGGTGCTCTCCCGTATTCCCGACTTTGTGCCCCTGGGCGGGGTGCTGCTGGGCGGAGTGTGGTGGATTACCCACCGGCGGGAGGAAGTGGCCGCGGCTGAAGCCCGGGAGAAAGCAGAAAAAGAGGCCGGGAAAGCGAGGAAGAAATGAAATTCCGGTTCACCTTCTGGAAAGGCGTGCTGGCGCTGTTGCTGGCGGCAGCGGCTTATGCCACGGTGGTGCGTTTCGCAGAGGGTCTGGGCGCCTCAACTAACTTGAACGACCAGTTTCCCTGGGGGCTGTGGATCGGCTTCGACGTGCTGTGCGGGGTGATGCTGGCGGCGGGTGGCTTCACTCTGACGGCGGCGGTGCACATTTTCAACCTGCAGCGACTGAAGCCCATCGTGCGACCCACGGTGCTGACCGCGTTTCTCGGCTATGTGCTGGTGTGCGTGGCGCTGATGTTTGACCTGGGACGGCCCTACCGCATCTGGCACCCGCTGGTGATGCGCAACCCGCACTCGGTGATGTTCGAGGTGGCGTGGTGCGTGATGCTCTACACCAGCGTGCTGGCGCTGGAGTTCTCGCCCATCGTGCTGGAGCGTTTCCATCTGGAGCGCCCGTTACAAATCATTCGCAAGGCGCTAATTCCCCTGGTGATACTGGGGGTGATTCTTTCCACCCTGCACCAGTCCTCGCTGGGCACGCTGTATCTGATCATGCCCAATAAGCTGCACCCATTCTGGTACACGCCGCTGCTGCCGGTGTTCTTCTTCCTTTCGGCCATCGCGGTGGGGCTGGCCATGACCATCTTTGAATCTTCCATGAGCGCCAAGCATTTCGGGCGGCAGCTGGAATTGCCCATCCTGCACGAGTTGGGAAGGGTGCTGCTGGTGGTGCTTTCGGTATACGGCATCTTGCGAATTGAAGACCTGGTGCACCGGGGAGTGCTGCAGCAGCTCTTCGCCGGCGCGTACCACCGCTATGAAACGTCGCTGTTCCTGCTGGAGCTGGCGCTGGCCCTGGTGGCGCCGCTGGCGCTGTTGTCGTTCCGGCGCGTGCGCAGCACTCCCGGCGGGCTGTACCTGGCGGCGGTGCTGGTGGTGCTGGGATTCATCACCAACCGGCTAAACGTGAGCATTACGGGGATGGAATCGTCCGCCGGGCTGCACTACATTCCGCGCTGGACGGAGGTAGCGGTAACCGGCGGGATCATCGCCTCCGGATTTGCCCTGTTCGGATTGGCGGTGAAGTACCTGCCCATATTCCCCGCTGAAGAGCTGCTGCCGGCGCCGGAGGACGTGGAGTTGAAGGTGGCCAGCAAAGTGGTTGGAGAGGCGGTGGCGGAGCATGCGGGCGACTGAGCAAGCGGGAAAGGCGTGGCGGCGCGGCCTCAGCCTGAGCCACAGTCTGGGGGCGAAGCTCACTTTGTTGCTGCTGGGGGCGATGGTAGTAATCTTCGCGCTGCTTGGTTATGCCACCATCCGCCTGCACCGGCGGCACCTGGAAGAGGCCACGCTGCAGGCGGCGGAACGCGTCAGCGACGTGATCAAACGCAGCACGTCGTATTCCATGCTGCGCAATGACCGCGAAGGGCTCTACCACATGATGACGACCATCGCGGGCGAGCCCGGGGTGGTGCGGGTCCGCATATTCGACCAGCAAGGCAGAATCAGCTACTCCACCGACCCCAGCGAGGTTAACCGCAACGTAGACAAAGGAGCAGAGGCCTGCTACGGGTGTCACGCGCAATCGCAGCCACTCACGCGGCTCGACCGGCCCGACCGCTTTCGCATTTACAAGCCGAATGGCTACCGGGTTCTGGGCGTCATTACGCCCATAGAAAACCAGCCGCGCTGCGCCAATGCCGCCTGCCACGCGCATCCCGCCAGCCAGCAGATTCTGGGGGTGCTGGATACCAACCTAAGCCTGGCCAAGGCGGACGCGAGCCTGGCGCAAGGCACGCGCCACCTGCTGGCCTACATGGTGGGCGCCATGCTGCTGATCGCATTCCTGAGCTGGCAATTCGTGTGGCGGGTGCTGGCCAAGCCGGTAAAGCGGCTAACGGCGGGCACACAAAAGCTCAGCGAAGGGGAACGCGGGTACCAAATCGAGGTGGCCTCCCATGACGAACTGGGTGAGTTGGCCGCTTCCTTCAACCGCATGAGCCTGCAGCTGTGCCGCGATGAAGAGGAGATCACGGCCTGGACGCGCACCCTGGAAGATCGGGTGGAGGAAAAGACGCGCGAACTGAAGCGCGCCCACGAGCACGTGCTGCAGACGGAGAAACTGGCCTCAGTGGGCAAGCTGGCGGCGGTGGTGGCGCATGAAATCAACAACCCGCTTTCCAGCATTCTGACTTACGCCAAGCTGCTGCGGAAGTGGATGGAGCGGCCGGATGGCGGCCGCGACAAGCACGAGGAAGCGGAACAATGCCTGGAGCTGATTGCGGCGGAAAGCCGGCGCTGCGGCGACCTGGTGAAGAACCTGCTCACTTTCTCGCGCTCCCAGCCCATCAACCTGCAGCCCACCGACATCAGCGCGGTGGTAAACCGCTGCTACCGGCTGGTGCAGCACCAGCTGGAACTGAGCAACATCCAGTGGCAGGAGGAGATCGCACCCGGACTGCCGGCGGTGATTTGCGACGGGGCGCAAATCGAGCAGGTGCTGCTGGCGCTGACCATGAACGCGGTTGATGCCATGCCACGGGGCGGCAATTTATGGCTGAAGGCGGGGGCAACTCCCGACGGGCGCCAACTGGAGCTGCGGCTGCGCGACGACGGCAGCGGCATCGCACCCGAAATTCTGCCGCAGATTTTCGAGCCCTTCCTGACCACCAAAGAAAGCGGTCACGGCGTGGGATTGGGACTGGCCATCAGCCGCACCATCGTGGAACGCCATGGAGGCTGCATAGAGGCGCAGTCGGAACTGGGGCGAGGAACAACATTTACAGTGCGTTTGCCGTTACAGGCCGGGGCCAAGCAGCCCGTGGGCGCGGAACTGTCGGCAGCGGGCAAAGCGAGGTGATGAAGGTGAACGCTCAAGGCAAGCTGCTGATAGTGGACGACGAGCATAGCGTACGCGACTCGCTGAACAAATGGTTTCACGAGGAAGGCTACGAAGTGGGCACGGCAGAGAGCGCCAGCGAGGCGCTTTCGCGAGTGGCGGAGCAGCGCTGGGACGCCGCGCTGCTGGACATCAA
>DATJEH010000276.1:0-43160 GCA_035496875.1 Terriglobales bacterium
CTCGAGGCGCGTGCCTCTGCGCCCTCCGTGTCCTCTGTTGTTTTCATTTGGGTTAGTCCTGCCAGCCGCCTCCTTTCCCACTTGCATCCTCCTTTGCGACAATAGAAGCAACCCATGATCCAGCTATCCTCCGCGGGCAAACGGTTCGGCGGCAAAATTCTGTTTGAAGAACTCGACTGGCTGATAAGGCCCCGCGACCGTGTCGGTCTGGTGGGCGCCAATGGCACCGGCAAATCCACCCTGCTCAAGGTGCTGGCCGGGCTGGAGACGCTTGACTACGGCGCCATGACGGTCATGAAGGGCACCACCGCCGGCTACTTGCCGCAGGATGGCCTGAACCTTTCCGGGCGCAGCGTATTCCAGGAGTGCATGTCGGTGTTCGACGAGGTGCGCGACATGGAACGGGAAATGGAGTCGCTCACCGAACGCATGGCCGAGGTGGACCATACCAGCGCCGAGTACGAGCAGATCGCCGACCGCTACCACCACCTGCAAGGCCAGTTTGCCGCCCACGACGGCTACGCCCTGGAAGCGCAGGTGGGCACCGTGCTCACCGGTCTGGGCTTCCGCAAAGAGGACTGGAACCGCCACACCGAGGAGTTCAGCGGCGGCTGGCAGATGCGCGTGGCCATGGCCAAGCTGCTGCTGCAGAAGCCCAACCTGCTGCTGCTCGACGAGCCCACCAACCACCTCGACCTGGAGGCGCGCAACTGGCTGGAAGAGTACTTGGCCGAGTATCCCCACGCCTACGTGGTCATCTCCCACGACCGCTATTTTTTAGATGTGACCGTCAGCAAGACCGCCGACATCTGGAACCGCCGCATCACCTTTTACACCGGCAATTACGAGCAGTTTCTGAAGCAGAAAGCCGAGCGCAAAGAGCAGCTCGTGGCCGCCTATCGCAACCAGCGCGACCGCATCGAGCAGATTGAGGCCTTCGTCAACCGCTTCCGCTATCAGGCCACCAAGGCCAAGCAAGTGCAGAGCCGCATCAAGGAACTGGAACGCATCGAGCACATCGAAATCCCCCCCGAGGAGAAGACCATCCGCTTCTCCTTCCCCCAGCCCAAGGCCAGCGGTCGCATGGTGGCGGAGTTCAAGGACGTGGCCAAGAGCTACGGCGAGAAGCAGGTCTTCCGCGACGTCAGCTTTGTTATTGACCGCGGCGACCGCGTGGCCCTGGTGGGCGTGAACGGCGCGGGGAAATCCACACTTATCAAGCTGCTGGCCGGCATTGAGCCGGTCACCGGGGGCGAGCTTCGCCTGGGCCACAACGTCGAGGCCGACTATTTCGCCCAGGACCAGTACAAGGAACTCAACCCCGAGGCCCGCATGCTGGACGACCTGTGGAACCTGGCGCCCACGCACACCCAGACCCAGTTGCGCAGCCTGCTGGGCGCCTTCCTCTTCTCGGAGGACGACGTCTTCAAGCGCCTGGGGGTGCTTTCCGGCGGCGAACGCAACCGCTACGCCCTGGCCCGCATGCTGTTGCGCCCGTCAAACTTCCTGCTGCTCGACGAACCCACCAACCACCTCGACATGCGCGCCAAGGACATGCTGCTGGAGGCTCTGGAACAGTACGCCGGCACCGTGGTGTTTGTCTCCCACGACCGCTACTTTATTGACAAGCTGGCCACTCGCGTCTTTGAGATCGGCGAGGGCGAGGTGCGCATCTTTCCCGGCAACTACGAAGACTATTTGTGGCGCAAGCAAAACCGGGGCGAAGCGGCGGCAGTGGAACCGTCGGCGGTGGCCCCTTCCCTGCCCGGCAACGGGAATGCGCCGGCGCCAAAGGCAAAGAAGATCAACCCCATCAGGCTGCGGGAAATGGAGCAGCAGCGCCGGCAACTGGAGGAAGACATCGCCCGCGCCGAAGCCGATATCGCCGCCTGCGAGCAGGCTCTGCAAGTGTTCGTAAGCGCCGACGAAACCCAGCGCCAGAGCACGCTGCTGGGACAGCGCCGGCAGGAACTGGCCGCCATGCTGGCGCAGTGGGAGGAAGTGTCGCAGGCGTTGGAGGCTGCAACCTGATGGGAACAGCTACCGAATCAGTTCTTGGCCATTGCTGCCGGCTGTGCCTGCGGAGTTGCCGCCGAAGGAGAACCGCTTTCCCGCTGCAGCGACAGGCCCAGAGCAGCCAGACAATAAAGGCCGGCCGCGAGCAACAGCAGAGCGCGCATTCCGGTTATCAGGGAGATATTTTCCAGCAGACCGCCAGCCACAGCGCCCAGCATGTTGGCGCCGAGGGCCGCGCTGGGTGAGTCGGTGAGGCGGAACTCGCGGGCAAAAAGCAGGCCGGCAAAAAATACAGGCACGCAGAAGACGGCGGCGGAAATCCAGCCCGCCATCGCGGCTGACTCGCCCAGGCGCTCAAAGGGAAACCAGTAAGCTCCGGCCAATCCCAGGAGCAGCCCCGCCACTATCCAGCGGGCGGACCACGGCCTGCGCTGCCGTTCAATGACTGCGTTGGCCACCAGCAGCGTGCTCAACAGCACGCTCAGCACCACTCCGTTGACCTGCCAGGTGGTGCCGAAATACAAGGCCAGCCGGCTGATGACCTGGGTTTCCAACAGCAAAAAACCGCCGCCCATGCTGAAAAAAAACAGCGACGGGACGCGCTGCCGCACTTCCGGAATTTGCCAGTACAGAGCCAGGGCCAGCACAATCACCAGTCCTCCCAGGGAATAGTAAGTGCGCGGAATCCAACGGCCCTGCTGGTAAAGATACGGCCAGTCATCGGTAGTGCTCACGACTTTGTCGTTTTTGGGGAATCCCGGTCCCGCGCTCACGAAACGGCTCAGTTCGGCATCCCTGGCCAGCGCCGTCTGCACCTGTGCGGAATTCGAGATAACGAAGCACGTGGCAGAGACGCTATAGCTGGAATCGGCAAAGAAAATCACCGGCGGCTTGCCGAATGCCTGGGTCAGCATGTTCTGCAGGCGCTGGCCCAGCCAGGGACGCGCGACATTAAATTTCACAAACAGAACACCATCCGGAGCCAGATGCTGCCGCGCCTCGCGCAAGGATTCCATGGTGTAAACAAAGTTGTCAATTCGCATATTGGAGTAATCTGAAAACTGGGTGTGCGAATCGAGCAGCGCAAAAATGATCAGGTCGTAGTGCCGCGTAGTGCGCTTCAGAAACGCGCGCGCGTCGCCCAAATGAACCTTCACCCCCGGCGAATCGTAGGGATGCTCAGGGTGTGCGCGCCGTCCTAATTGGATGATACCCGGGTCAATATCCACCGCATCCACCAGCCGGGCTCCATGACGGACGGCCCCGGCAACATCGTCGCCGCTACCGGCACCCACGATCAGCACCGCCGGGTGAGCCGGAGCGAATCGGAACGGCAGATTGTAGGGATTATCCTCGGGCGCCTCCTTCATCACCCCCGGATGGCGCCGCAGATATTCAGGGGAGAGATCAACAATTGTCTGATAGCCGATGTGGTTGACTTCCACATTGGCAGCAGCGAAATCGCCGTTCGCGTAGTGCAGGCGGGTGAACTCAATCTGCTGGTACGGAGTCCACAAATTGAAGTGATCGGCGGTGGCAGGATCGTGCAAGAGCAAGGTCAGGGGAACGATCAGGCTGGCCATCAGCCACCGCTCTCTGGGAGTGCGTTGCAGAAGCGCGAACCCCGCCAGCACCGTGCCCAGCCATAGCGCGGGCGACAGCATCAACCGGCATACCGCAAAAAACACCAGAATGCCCGCCAGGCTGCCCGCGAGATTCCAGGAATAGGCGGTCAGGGCATTCGGCGCCAAATCCATTTGCCGGCTGACTTTCTGACCGAGAGGAATGAAGACGTAAGCCAGCAGCAGCAGCAAGACCCCGGCCAGAGCCGCGGCGAGCAAAAAACGGCTCCAGTCCCAGTTGGCCAAGCCGCCCCAAATATTGATATCGGCGGCCGCCCCCAGGTTCTGGGACAAACCTTCCAGCGCTTTCTGATGCGGCCAGCGCGCCACCAGCAGCAGGCCGAACAGGGCGGTGCAGGAGGTCAGCCAACGGATGCGGCTGCGGGCCAGGGCACAGCCGATCCCGAATCCCAGGAAGCAGAGCAATAACACCAGATTCTTAAAGTAAGCAAATACCCGAATCTCCACCGCCATCCAGCGGATGAATGCCAGTTCCGCGAAAAGAGTGAGAAAGCTGGCCAGCAGGAGTTCCCACAAGTTCCAGCGGTCCCCCTCCACCGAAGCCGGCTGAAACAATCTGTAGCCGGACCGCCTTGCCCAAGAGATAAAAATGCGGAAGCCCAGCAGCAGACACACGCCGGCAGCAAATGCTACGGAACGAGAAACCATGAGAGAGAGACGCTGCAGTCAAATTGATACAGGGTAGGCTTGTAGTCAAGCAAAAATAGAGGCAGTTTGCGGGGAGCATAGGCAAGAGTCCCGCAAAAGCCCATCTGGCGTAAGGCTAAATTTCGCGAACCCTCGCTGCTACTGCACGGACTGGCCGCTGGAGGCAGTGCCACCCGAGGAGCCGCCGGTGATGGCGCCGACAATTTCCGCCGGACGGCGGGACTGCTCGTAGATTTCGCTCACCCCATTATTGATGGCGGATTGGAAGGTAACCACATCCGGCTCACCCGGAGTGAGCACGGCGATAAAAGCGCGCGGAAATACCAGATGCAACACTCCCGCCAGCGGCCACCCGTCGCCGCCTTCGCCCAGGCGGGAAGACACAATGGCCACATCGAAATAGTGCTGGGTAATGGCCAGCAGCGCCGTGGGCAGATCGCGGGCAATGATGGCCACGTAGCCGTTGCTGGTCAAGGCCGACTGGAACGCGGTCAGCGCTTCCAGGTCCGAGGCCACCACCAGTGCGGTCTTGGGCGGGGTTGAGGTCCGGGCGGTCATTTCCACACCCTCAAGTCGCGCCGGTGGGCGATCATACGGTTCAGTGCGGGCACTAGCTCCTTCAGGTCCACCGGCTTGTTGGCCAGGTAATCTACACGGAGTTCCAGGGCCCTGCGTGAATTGTCGGAACTGGCATAGCCGGTGCAAATCACCACCACCGGCCTGGGGCTCAAGCCACCAGCGGCGCGGGCCACATCCAGGCCGATATCGGGCTGCTCCATGTTCAAGTCGGTGATAATCGCGTCATACCTGCCGCCATTATTCAGCAGGTGCAAGGCCTCGGCGCAGCTATACGCAGCCGCTACTTTGTAGCCTTCCTGCTCAAACACCATTTGCAGGGTTCGGGCTACGCTGACCTCGTCATCTACGATCAGGAGTGAGGGTTTGTGCGGCATCGGGCGATAGGCCGGCTAGAGTTGTTGCTGTCATTGTACACCAGCAACAAATGAGCAGGGACTCAAACTGGCGCCTGCTCCAGGTTGAGGGCGCGCCGGGTCACCAGCCGGTGCAGGGCGGTCTTGATCTCATCCAGGTCAACCGGCTTGAGCGCCAGGTAGTCAATGTGTAACGCCAGGGCGGCGCGCAGTTGCTCCACAGTGGGGTAGCCGGTGTAGATCACCACCGCCGGCGCGGGAGTCAATTCCTTGGCGTGGCGCGCCAACTCCAGCCCCAGCCCGATTCGCTCCATGTTGAGGTCGGCGATTACCGCATCGTACTTGCCAGCCTGCATTCGTTCCCGGGCTTCGGCATAGTTGCGGGCGGTTTCCACCTGGTAGCCTTGTTGCCGCAGGATGGCGCTGAAAGTAAACAGGATACCGGGCTCATCTTCGGCCAGCAGGACCCAAATGCGTTTGCGGTGGTGTGGAGTCACAGGCAAGCCCCAGGAAACTGCTTGGGAAGATGTCCCTGCCCGGACAGGGGGTTGTGCCCACTTCCGGACCCTGAGTACACCCTGAGCGCCTCCCGGGCAGCCCTATGTACCGTTCAGTCGTGGTGCATCATGGATATTGGTCCTTCTTCTTCCGGCAGCCCAGCCAACTCGCGCTTCCGGTTCTGCAGTTCGCGCAACTCGCGGATAATGCCGGCCTCCTCGGCCACGTACTCGGCTTCAGAAATCTCCCCTTCTTCCAGTTTCACCTGCAGCTCCAGCAGGCGCTCCTTCAGGGGAGCGTCGTCGGTGTACTCCTGTTCCGCCACCCGCTGCAGGGTGCGCAGGATGAACTTAAATCCGGTCAGCGGCGAAAGCAGAAGGTCATCCAGGAACAGCATAGTCGAATATCCTCGCTCCGGCCGCCTCAGGAAGCGGTGCCGCGCTCCAGTTTCAGCCGGATGTTCACAAAGTTATAAGGCGGCCACGGCCCCGTGTACTTGAAATTCAGCAGCTCGCCATAGTGTTTAGCAATTTTATTAACCGCGGCATCGAACTCGCTCTCCCGATCCCGCTCCACCAGAAAAGCGGCGTTCATGATCATCTTGTCGCCAATGGGTTTATTGTCGCGCGAGGCCACGCAAACGTCGCGCAGCGCCTCGTAGATGTCGCGCACAAACTGCGCTGAACGCTCGGAAAGCGCCTTGTCAATCATCCGCCCCAGCTGCATGCGCGCGAAATAGGTGGACTGCAGGTGCTTGCGCGTTATCTCCTGGTGGAAGCGCCGGATTTCCTCGTCCGCGTCCTTCAGTTCCTCGATAATGCGGTCCCGGTCCCAGTTCACCTTCAGCCCGAATTCCAGCTTCCCTTCCATCTGCTTGAGCACATCCTTGAGGGAAACATAAATGCTGCGCAGCACCTCGCGTATGTCGTCGTCGGTGCGGAAGACCGTGCCAAAGCTCATGGGGATGATGGTGTGGGTCTTCATCACCGTTTCGATAACGTGCTCGTGGGCAAGCGCATTTTCCCGGGTGGGATCGAAGATGTACACCGCGCTCTTACTGACTACGGCCGCAATATCCTGGAAATGAGCGGTGTAAACCGGCTCGCCGGTTCCCCCAATTCCCATTTTGCCGAAGGAAAGTGGCTGCTTGGCCTCGATGATGCCGTAAACATACCGGCCGCCTTCCGCGCTCGCCGGCTCCGGGGGAACGGGAAATTCGGTGATGCGCACGTGCACATCTTCGCCCCCGCTCTTTTCTGCTTTCGGGGCTCTCCTGGGCGCTTTTGTCGGCGCCGGCGCTTTACCTGCCGTCCGCCTCTGCCGGTTATCCATGCGAGTTCCTCAAAATTGTCTTTAAAGTCTGCAAAAAATCCTCAATCTCGATGGGCTTGAAAAACACCCGGATGCCCGCCTGCTCCGCCCGCTCCGTCGTCTCCCGGTTAGCATATCCTGTCAGCATCACACAGGGCACCTTGGCATCGCGCTTGCGCACTCGCTCAAACACCTCGAACCCGGTGTGGTTCTGTTCCAGAGTGAAATCGCAGAGCACCAGGTCAAAGCGCTTCTTGGCTAGAATCTCTTCCGCTTTTTGTGAGGACAGGGCGGCAACAACCTTGTATCCCTCCTCCTCCAGCAAAAGACGGTAAGTGAGAAGCACGGAGGCTTCATCTTCCACCACCAGCACTTCGGGTTTCTTTGCCTTGGCCATGACAAAGTAGTGCTAGCGAACTATGGGAAACGCCAGTTTAAATATTGTGCCTTTTCCCGGACGGCTGCGCACACGAATGCTGCCGCTGTGGTTCTCTACAATCCCCTTCACGATCCACAACCCCAGGCCTGTTCCCTTTTCACCCTTGGTGCTGACAAAAGGCTCAAACACCGACTGCAGCATGTCCGCCGGAATCCCGCATCCGGTATCGGCCAGCACGATGTTGACCGAACCGTGCACCCCGTCGCTCGCGCGCACGTGCCGGGTGCGGATGGCCAACCGCCCGCCTTTGGCCATGCTGTCGCGCGCGTTCACCACCAGGTTGGAAAGCACCTGCCGGAACTGGTCGGCGGAGCCTACTATGGGCGGCAGCTTGCCCAGCTGTTTCTCCACGTTGATGGTGGCAGTGGAGAGCTGGCGGGCGAACAGGGTCAGAGTGTCCTCCACCACGCTGTTCAAGTCAAAGGGCCCCACCTGGTCGGTATTGCGATAAAGGCCGAGCATCTGCCGAACAATACGGGTCACACGCTCGGTCTCACTTTTCAGAATGTCATACACCGGCTGAGCCGGAGGCTTCAGCTTGCCGGGCAGCAGGTAAATGGCGTTCTTGATCGCCTCCAGAGGATTATTGATCTCATGGGCTATGGTGCCCGCCAGCCGCCCCGTGGCCGCGAACTTCTCCACTTCTAACATGCGCCGTTCCAGTTGCAGCTGTTCCAGCTTTTTCCACGCCGTGAGGTCGCGCAACACCGTAACCGTGTAGGCCACCTGTCCCCGGGCATCGTAAATCTTTCCGGAACGCGCCGCGTACTCGATCTCGCTGTTGGAAGCCGGATTGTACAGGCGCAGCGGGCGGTTCTGGTTGTCGGCAAAGGAGAACGTGAAAGCCGTCAGGTACGCGTCCAGGCGCGCCTGGTTGCGCACCAGCGCCGCCTGCCGCGGGGCTTCGCCCAAGCCGAATAGCTCCTTGGCCAGAGGGTCGAGCAGCACCGTCTTGGCTGCGTCATCGGCCACCACTATGGGGTCGCCCACATTCTCGATTACCAGGTTGAGACGATCACGGTCCTGGCGGACCACTTCCTCGGCGTCGCGCAGTTTCTGCAGGTTGGCCCGGACTTCCTGGTCGGCGCGCCGCAGGTCGGTGACGTCGCGCATCACCGTCACCATGCCGCTGCGCACCCCGTCGCTGGTGAAGGTGGGAGCGCATACCGCTTCGAACAGCACCTCCTCGCCCTCCATTACATCCACCAGGGTCAAGTCACGGTGGCTCTCCGTACCGCTCACCGCCATGGAAGAAAGCGCCGCCGAGAAATATAGATTGTTCAGTTCCACCGCGCGGGCGCCGCCCTCCGTCACTCCTTCCGGCATCTTGAAAAAACGCTCTGCCGCTTTGTTGAGCATGATCACCCGGTGGTGGCTGTCGGTAAGGATCACGGGGTCAGCCATGCTCTGCATGACGGCATGCATTTGCGAAATGGTAATATCCATTTCCCGCATGCGATTGTAATAGTGTTCCACTTTGAACAACCGGGCCAGGTAACGGTTGGCGGTCTCGATAAGATTGCCCAGCTGGCGGAGGTGTCCGTTGTGATTGTGACGGCCAACCTGCACCACCGCCATGGCGGCGTAAGCGCGCATGCCGCAGGAAGCGCACACTTGCTCCTGCAGGGCCAGCTTTTGCGGGGAGCGAAAGTTCTGCACCGCTAGACAATCCTGGCGGCGCTCCCGTTCCGCCTCCCAGCATTGGTTGCGGTTGCGGTAGAGCAGGGGGTGACAGTAAAGCGGCTCGCGATCCCCGGCAGAGGGAGGCAGCACCGCCGGCTTGCCTTTGTGCCACAGAGAAATCAGAGGATTTTCGCCCGCCCAAAGCGAGCTGTGAAATTTCTGCAGCTGGTTGGACTGATACTTCAGGGCAGCCACCGGCCGCACCGCGCCACTTTCAAAATCCGCTCCCAGCACCAGCGCCCGCGCGAAACCCAGAGCTACGATTTCTTCCAGCAGGATGGGAAATATCTCCTCCGAACGCTCCGCGGAGAGCAGGCGAAGCGCGGTGGAGTCGCGAACCGACTTGCGTCTTTCAGCAAAGCTCTCCGAATCCGGAACTGCCTTTCGCAGGAGAGGTGTAGCCATGGGATGTGGTCCCCTGTGCAGACTCCGGTTAACGACGCACTCCCGTCCGCGGCACGCGAGCCACGCGGCGGGTGGTCTCCACCACTTCTGCCGGCGCCTCCGTCAACTGGGGACGCGACACCAGTCCGGTAAGGCCCACGGCATCCGCGTACTTCAGGTAGGTGTCAATCGAAGCCACCACCACCCGTGCTTCCACCGTGATCAGGTCAATACCGACCAGGGAAATACGAACCCAGGCGTCAATTACAATGCCTTTGTCCAGTACCCGGTCCAGCACGTCTATGAGACTTGCACCGCCAGATACTCGCTCAACCGCCATGAGGAAATTCCTCCTAAGCTCCGTCTAACGTGCACGTTTTGCCGTACGTCGCGCGCGGGGAGGGCTGCCTGCCCTTGCCACTCGGGGAACCCGCGGCAATGCCGGCGCCTCTCCCGGTGCCGTCAGATGTGGATCGTACTTCCACCAGTTCAAGCCAATCTGTTCAGCCTTGTCCACGGAACACACCAGTAGCCGGATACGAATGGTGAGCAATTCCACATTAGCCAGCGAAACCCTTACATCGCCGGCTATGACCAGTCCTTTGTCCAGGACACGATCGAGGATATCGATCAGATTCGTGGTTCCGGAGACAGCTGGTACGCGTTCCATAGAGGTTGGAAATCGCAAGTACTTTGCACCCCTGCAGTCACTTGCGACGGTGGGTCGAAACCGCATCCTAAAGCGGCTTGCGCCCAGTGTCAAATGTCGCTAAGCGATATTCCGCGATATCAGTAATCTGCAGGTGGAAACCAAAGTACCGGCTGGAAAACGGCCCCTCGCCAACGAGAAGCTCTGCGGCCCCAGCACAGGAAGCAGCAGCACTGGGTTGGATTCCACCTTGGACCGGCCCGTTGCCTGCCGCGCTCTATTTTTCCAGCAGGTTACCCAGGGGGCCCAGGTCCAGGTTCAGGTCCGCCATGGTCAGGCCAAAATGTCCCGCCAGTTCCTGGATCTTGGCCTCCAGCTTCATCAGAGCCGCTCCCATATCTTCAATTTCCCGGTCGCTGAGAGAGCCGCCTTCCAGGCGGCGGATCGCCTGGCGCTCCAGCAGTTGCCGAAGCAGTTCGATCAGTGTCAAAACCAGCTTGGCCAGCCCCTGTTCGATGGTCTCCGGTGAGCACTCCACCCGCTGCGGGCCCCCGTTGGCGCTGGTTTCCTCCAGCCGCTGCTTCAGGCTGTTGATGGCCGCTTCCACCTCACGGGGAGAAACTTGTCGCGGCTTATCCATTAAGACTTTTTAACCTCGACGAATTCGGCAGGTGGCCAGGGACCGCTCAGCCGCGCCCCCGGCAATGAAGGGCTCAGTGCCTGGATTGCCTGCTGAAAGCCGGCGACCCCTTCGCGCGGCAGCAATGCATAGCACCGCATTCCTTGTCCGCTGGGGCGCTGCCGCCATTCCGCCACCAAAGGGCCCACGGCCTGCCGCAGTTTTTCTGCCGCTGCTTTCAATTCTGATGCCTGCCTCTGCCGTCCTTCCAGGTACTCCCGCCCAGTTGCCGGCAGGGTTCCGGTTCCCGCTTCCTGGTTCCCTGGGATGTGGATTTCCATCTGCACCATGTGGCGAAGCCGGGCCAGTTCGGCTGTGTACCCAGGAGCCTGTTCCCGAAGGAAGCGCAGCAGCGCCTCCTCATCTTCCACCACTGTCGGAAAGCGAAACGGTATAAGCCCTGCGTGGCCGAACAAGGCCTGCAGCACCTGGTGGAATGCCAACGCGGATTCCACGGCTGGAATCCGGGAAAGACCTTCTGCGCCCTGGAAACGGGAAAACAAACAGCGCAGCCCCGAATCCCGCACCTCTTCTACCCTTGCCCCACCCACACCGGCAACGCGCTTTTCCCCCGCCGCTGCCTCCTCCATCATGCAGTAGACCAGGAGGGGCATAGCTATTTGCGTCCTGCGCCGCCCGGCATTTCCTCCAGACGCATGTGCCGCAGCGCCGTTTCCACCGAGGTGAGCACCACATTCAGCCCCAGATAAATCAGGTCAACCCCGGCCAGGGAAATGACTACGCTGCCGTGAATCACCACCCCGGCGTTTAACACGTGGTCAAGAATATCCAGTAGCGAGATCTCATCCTGTCCAGCAACGCCCGCAAGCAGGTCATTTTCCGCCATCATGCCTGGTTCCGCGCCCGCAATGGCGCCGGCTCCTTCTCCTGCCCGCGCGAGACAAAGGAATAGGGTGGCCAGGGACCGCTCAGTTCTATTCGCCGCGCTCCCTCCCACTCCTGCGAGAAGCGCGCGACCAACTGCTGCAGCTTGCGGCTCTGAATCCGTTTCACCAGCAGCGAGCCCTGCCACTCCAGCCCGCGCTGCCCACGGCTCACCGCCCCACCGCCGGGTGCGCTCGCCACCGCCATCTGCTCCAGCGCCCGCTCCAGGCGCTGCACTTCCTCATCGTCCCCCGGGCGCAATTCGGCATGCAGGGCCGCGGCTTTGGCCCGCAAGTAATCGCGTCCTGATTTTGCGGCGATGACCGCCGGCGCCCGGCTCTGCAGGCTAAAAATTTTCAGACCCCATTCCTCGCATCCGCTGATTCTCTTTAAGTCGCGGATTAGAAGCGCCTTGTGCTTATCCACGTCCGCCGCCAAAGAGGCGGGGGTGCGAAACACAGTGCCGAAGCGCGCCGGCAAAATATCGCGCGCACGGGCGATCGCCGCCACCACCTGCTGGTGACGCACGCTCACTTCCGCCAGCCATTCCAAATTCTCCATGTTGCCGGCCAGGTTTTCCGCAAACTCCTTCTTGTCCACGCGGCTGGTCCAGCACACCAGGCCGGCACAGGGCACTGCTTCGACGGAAGCGCCGCCGTCAACCCCCGCCAACTTGGGAATGCTTCCCTTTCCGCTCCGGGTGATCCCGTAGAGATAAAGGACTTGGCTGGCGTTGCTGGATTTCAAACCGGTTGCCATAGTTTTGCGGTCATCCTGCGCAACCCTTGCTTTCCGGCAATCTCCGCGGCAAAGTTTTTCAGAACGTAAATGTCCGCGAAATCGCTCCCCCCTTGCAAACGCGCTAGAGTTGCAAGCTGCCATTGGCGCGCCCGCCGGCACCGAGGGCAGGTTCCCAAATCGGCGGCAAACAAAACGCGGTTCACCAGCAGCGGCCCCGTTGCCATTCCCAGCCCCGCCAGTTGCTTGCGCAAACGCTCGGTCTCCCGGTCGGGAAGCGGCTCCGCCAGCATCACCGTCCACACCCGGGCGCGTTGGCTGTCTTTCAGGAGAGCCGCCAGTTCGCGGACGCGCTGGCCGAAAGCGGCGATTTCCACCGCCACATCTTGGGCGAGGGCTAGTGTACGGTGCGCTGCCAGGGTTTTCAACAGCAGGCGCGACCACATCTGCATGCGTTGCGGCATGCGCAGCAACTCCAGCGCGTGCCCCGTGGGCGCCAGGTCAATCACCACCTTCTGCGCGCCGGCTGCCAGTAAGTCCAGAATGCGAAAAACCGCGAATACCTCGTCCACTCCCGGAGGAACAATATCCAGCAGCGCCGTGAACAGCCGCCGCTCAAAAGAAAGCTCCACGTGCACCCCTGACCGCTCCCCGGAGAGAGCCCGGTCAATTTTCTCCTTTATCCCGCGCACCCAGGCCGCGAACTCCGCGGCGGAATCCATTTCCGCCGCCGTGAACCGCCGGTCCCCCAACACGGGGTGCGTCTGGTTCGTGACTTCCTGTTGGAAGATGTCATCGAGCGAGGGCGCGGGATCCACCGAGCATATGGTCACCGGCTGTCGGGGATGAGCAGTCCGGCTGCGGAAGCCCAACCCGGCTGAGACCGTGGTCTTGCCTACTCCGCCCTTGCCCAGCACCAGGGTAAGCTTTGTTTCCAAGTCGGGCCAGGCTACCTGCCGCAGGCGAAGCTCGGGCGCGGGTGGGGGTGTGGCCTGGGGCGCGCGCACATGCTTTTTCAGGAAAACCTGTTGGGCGAAGGCAGCAAGAGCCTGCGCTCCCAGCACCGGCGCGCCCCAGTCTTCTCCAACAAGCAGCGGGCGGCTGGCAAACTGCTTGCCGAGCACGGCCCGCGCTGCCCGCATCATCGCCGCCCGCCGACGGCACCCCGCGCACTTGCCCACCCGCAGCACCGCACGGTTCAGGACCACGGCGGAAACCTCCACCGGCAGCGACGCCGCCCGCAACGCCGCCGTAACCCGCAGCGACTCGTTCACCGCAAACTTCTCCGGCGTGGTTACCAGGAACAGGCGGGCATCACGACGGATCGCCTGCCCCACTCTCTCCACCATCCCCCGCCAGTCCCGCAGAAAATGTTGCGGACCGCTCTCCATCCTGCCCCCGAAATGGGTGGCTAGAATCTGGTCGCGGCTGCCGGCTATCTCCAGAAAATCCAAAAAACGCGCAAACTGCTCCGGCAGTTGCAGCAGGCGCAGGGTATGCCCAAAGGGGGCGGTGTCAAGCACGATGTGGTCATAGCGGCCGGAAGAGAGCGCCTGCTCCACTACCAGCAGCGCCGAGATTTCCGCCATCCCGGGCAGGGCCGTGTCCAGCAGGGGCTCAATCTCCTGCCCCGAGAAAATGGTGCCGCTCTCCACCGTGGCCAGCAGCGCTTTCTTGTACTTGCCCACAAAGGCGCGGAATTCCTTTTCCGCATTCACTTGCCACAGATTCAGCCGGCGGCGCCCGAGCAGGACAATCGCCTTCGGCCGGTCGCCGAGGCGGACTTCAAACAGGTCCGCCAGGGAATGGGCCGGGTCGCTGGAAATGAGCAGCACCCGGCGCTTCCGGCCTTGCATCGCGCTGTGCACGGCGTAGGCGGAGGAAACCGTGGTTTTCCCCACCCCTCCCTTGCCGACGAAAAGGCTAAGTTCCGCCACGCCCGTATTCTAGCCATGGATGCGGATTTGGGCGATTTGCACAGGTGGGCAAAAGCAGGCCGGCAAGGTACACTTTCCCAAGAAGAAGAGGGGTTACAGCAAATTTTAGGCCCCGCCCCAGGGCCCTGAACCGGCCTCCTTGAAGAAGGGAAAATCAACTCCTCGCCCGGCAAGACGACCGCGGCTGAAGCCGCTGCCGCCCAATGCCCCCGCCGCCCGCGACGAGGGTCCGCGCCTGCTTCCTCTCGCACCCGGCAGGGACCAGACCGGCCTGGAGCATTTCCTTCGCCTCGCCGACATCGCCCTCGGCCGCAAGAAGCGCGACCGCGACCGCCTGCCTTAGCCCCTTCACTGCACCGTCAGCTGCACCGTGGTCGAGCTTTCCTGCGAGCCTGATTGGGCGTGCACCACCAGCGTATAGGTGCCTGCGGAGGTAGCGCCGTTGCTCACGGTCGGAGGGGAATTATTTACGCTTGGGCTTGGCGTGCTGCTCGTGCCGCCCCCTCCGCAGCTCACCAGCGCCACCGCCATCAGCAGGCCCAGCGCCATTACCGCCATCTTCCGCCTGCGGCTCTGGCCGCCCAGGAGCAGCAGCGGCAGCACCGGCAGCAGCATGCCCAACCACACTGTGCCGCGTTTTTGCTGGAGCATGAGTGCGGTCGTGCCCGTGCCGGTGTTGACGGTCAAGGTGGTGGTCACGCCGCTGGCCTGCGCCGTGGCGCTGCCGGGGGAAAACGTGCAGCTCGCTCCCGCGGGGAGATTGCCGCAGGAGAACGAGAAATCCTGCCCCACCGCCGCCCCCACCGGATTAAACGTGAGCGAGTAGGAAGCTGCCTGCCCGGGAGTAACGCTGGCGCTTGTCGGTGAGGCAATGAACGTCCCCGCCGCCGTGGTCTGCGCCGGCGTAAACGTCTGGATACCGAAAACGCTGTTCGCCGCTACCTTGGCGTTGAACTTGGAAATCAGCGTGCCATGATCCAGCTCAAAGCGGACCACGTCCGACGTGCAGTAATCGGTCGCCCAGAACGACGTGCCATCGCTGTCCAGCGTCAGCGCTGACCAGCAGTCTTCGCCCGTCGCGTCGTAGGTTTGCACCGCTTTGCCGTTGCCGTCCAAGCGCTTGATATTTTTCAGATTGGCCACTACCACGCCGCCGTCCGGCAGAATGCGCAGCCCCAGAGCTTCTGTCAGCTGCGACGTCAGCGGCGCCATTTGCTGCCGTGTGCAGGCATTGAAACGCAGCACCGACGGCCCCTGGGAGGTGTAGTAAAGGGTGCACTGGTCCGAGGCCAAGTCTATCCAGTCCGTGCCCTGCTGTTCCACCGCCGGCTGATACACCGCCGTAATGGTGCCGTAAGGATCCAGTTTGACGATGGCGTGGCTGCAGCCGGTTTCGCCCACGTAGGCGTTGCCTGCGCCATCGAACACGATGGATTCAGGCTTGCAGTTGTAGCCGGCGCCGAAGTTCGCGGCCGGACCCAGCCCGGGAAATTTGCTCACCGCGTTGGCCGTGAAATCGGTCACAAACAGATTACTGAAGGCGTCGAAACCCATCCCCGTGGTCGAGCCGCCCAGGTTGGTGTTAAGAGTGGCCATGGGCGAGCCGTCCTTGCCGAACTGTTTCACTTGCCCGTTGTTGATGCCCACGAACAACGCGTCCGTTGCCGTAACCGTCACGTTCACCGTTCCCACGTAGGCGTTGCCGGTGCTGTCCCTGGCCGTAATCACCGCTCTGAAATTGCCGCCGGAAACGTAGCTGTGGCTCACCGTCGGCCCGCTCTGGTAATAGCCGTCACCTAGCTGTACCACAATGGTGGGTGTACCGTCGGGATCGGTGCAGTTGGCGGTTATGGTCACAGCCAGTGGAGCCTTGCCGCTGGCCGGGGTGGCTTGCGGCGAGCACTGCAGTGGAGGCGAGACCGCCACCGTCTGGCTGGCCGACCCGCTCAGCCCAAAGGAATCAATTGCCGTCAGTACTACTCTGAAGCTTCCGCTGGAATTGTATTTGTGGGAGACCGTAAAGCCGGGGTTCACAAACGTTGGGCTCGTTCCATCGCCCCAATTCAAATACACCTGGGTGATGTTGTTCAGCGGCGCAGTGCACAGCCCGGAAGCCGTAACACTCAGCGGAGCTACGCCCGAGGCGGGGCTCACATTCAGGCTGCATGTGGGTTGTGCCAGCGCCGCTTCCGCCCACAACAGGCAAAGCAGCGCGAGGGTGATGAACATGCCACGACGCATGGTCTCCTCGCCTAGAAGGGATCGAAGGGGCGTTTTCACAACGAGCACATCTCAGAAGTGGCTGGAAAGAGCCCGAAGTTTTCGCTCAGCAACTCTGACCCGGATGAGCACAGCCTGTCAAGAGACAAGGCTTAACTTCTTCGGCAACTGCGCGCCGCGGCACGGCTACAATGCACCGCATCTCCCCCGGATTGACGGCTGCCTGGAACTTCCGTAGCTCAAGGAGCAAAGAGCGATTCGGCGCTGAAGCGCCTCAGTATGACTCCTGGGACCGGCGCATCTCGGAGCGCGCGCTACCCACTCGCCACCAGCTGGCAGGAGTGCGTCTTCAACACCAGCCACACCTCGTGCCCGGCGTGGAGTTGCAGTGAGTCGCGCGCCCCGGGAGTGAGGTGGACCTCAAAACGAATGCCGCAATCCACCTGCGCCGTAATCATGAAATCGCGCTGCTCCAGGGAAACCAGCACTCCGGGAATGATGTTGCGCGCGCTGATGTTCTGGGGACGGCTGGTAGCCAGCAGAATGTCGCCCGCGCGCACTGCCACCCGTACGCTTGCGCCCGGCGTCACCCGGCTGAGCGGCGCCTCCAGCGTCACCGCTGTGCCCGCCAGGCGGCAGGTCATCGTTCCCTGCGCTTCGTGAGTAGCCTCCACGGTCGCGTCGAAAATGTTTTCGAAGCCGGCGAGCTGGGCGACCGCCTCCTGTCGCGGCGCATTCAGCACTTCATGCGGAGTGCCCTGGGCGATGAGCTTGCCGCCCTCCAACACGACGGCGCGCTCGCCCAGCGCAAACACCTCGCCGCGATCATGAGTTACATAAATGATGGGTATCTGGTGCGCCCGGTTCCAGGCGCGCAGGTCGTCCACGATGGCTGATTTAGTAGGCGCGTCCAGTCCGCCCAGCGGCTCATCCAGCAACAATAAATCGGGATCGGTGACCAGCGCGCGCGCCAAGGCCACGCGCTGGCGCTCGCCGCCGGAAATTTCCCCCGGGTAACGCGTGCGCAGGTGCAAGGCTCGCAGCGATTCCAGAATGGCAGCCGTACGACGGACCTGCTCTTCCGCGGGAATCTTGGCCAGCCCGTAGCGGATGTTCGCCTCCACCGTCAAGTGTGGAAACAGCGCGAGATCCTGGAACACATATCCCAGCGAGCGCTTGGGTGTGGGCAGGTTCACGCCGGCTGTTTTGTCGAAAAGCACGCGCCCGCGCAGCGCGATGTTGCCGCCATCGGGTTCGAGCAGACCAGCCACACAGTCGAGCAGGGTGGTTTTGCCGGCGCCGGAAGCGCCAAAAAGAATGGTGATGCCGGGCGGCACGGCAAGCTGCGCGTCCAGCATGAACTCGCGGCCGCGGTTGGCCCGCAGTCGCTTCTGGATGTGTGCCCTCAGGCCCACGGGCGCAGTCGCCGCCGGCCCGCCGGCCGTTTGAACCGGCTCCCCACCGCGTTTGACTACCTCCACGGCCATATCGCCCACACCCTCCGGTTCCAAGCGTACACCAGCGAAAGCGCCACGAAGGAAATGGCCAGCAGCACCAGCGCCGTCTGGTTGGCGGAAGCGTAGTTCGTGGCCTGCACCTGGTCATAAATATCAATGGAGACGGTGCGCGTCACCCCCGGAATGTTGCCGCCCACCATCAGCACCACTCCGAACTCGCCCATGGTGTGCGCAAAGGTTAGGGCAATCGCCGTTAGCAGGCCGGAAACCGACAGCGGCAGAATGATGCGGAAGAAAGTGCGCAGGCGCGAGGCGCCCAGGGTGGCGGAGGCAGCCACAAATTTGCGGTCCACGGTGGAGAAGGCCGCCGCCAGCGGCTGCACCGTGAACGGCAGGCTGTAAATCACTGACCCGATCACCAGCGCCTCAAAAGTGAACGCCAGGGTGTGGCCGGTCAGCGATTCCCACCAGCGCCCGAGCGGGCTCTTGGAGCCCAGAGCGAGAAGAATGTAGAAGCCCAGCACGGTAGGCGGCAGTACCAGCGGCATTCCCACCACCGCCTCGATCAGAAATTTCCAGCGCCGCCGCGAGTAGGTCAGCCAGTAAGCAATAGGCATCCCCAGCACCAGCAGGATGGCGGTCACCAGCACCGCCAGCTTCACCGTGAGCAGGAAGGCTTGCCAGTCCATTCAGCGCGCCTCCTTGGGGGCCTCGAACCCGAACTGCCGGAAGATGGGCTGCGATTCCGGCCCAGCAATATATTTCAAGAACTGCTCCGCCAGTGTTTTATTCCGCGAACGCGAGATGATGACCGCTCCCTGGTTTAAGGCGGGGTAGGAGGCCGTGGGCACCAGCCAGTAGCGGCCCAGGGGGCGAACGCTGGGAGCAACCGCGTGCGCCAGCGCGATAATGCCCACCTGGGCGTTGCCCGATTCCGCGAATTGCGCCGCCTGGCCCACGTTTTCCCCCAGCACCAGGCGGCTCGCCAGCTGATCATACAGCCCAAAATGCCGCAGCGCGGCCACAGCGGCGCGGCCGTAGGGAGCGTGCTGCGGGTTGGCGATGGCAATCTTTTGCACCGAAAGATCCGTCAGCGCCCGCATCCCCTGGTGTTCCAGATCGAGCTTGGAACTGTTCGCCACCCACAACACCAGGCGCCCCACGGCATAGGTGCGCAGGGAACCGCCGTCGGCGAATCCCAGATTCACCAGCTTCTGCGGGTAGCCGAGATCGGCGGAGAGAAACACGTCGTACGGCGCGCCGTTCTGAATCTGGTTGAAAAAATCTCCCGAGGACCCAAACGACAGGCGCACTCTATTGCCGGTCTGGCGCTCGAAATTTTTCACCACAGGCTGCAGGGCCAGGCTCAGATCGGCGGCCGCCGCCACCGTGAGCTCGCCGGCAGAAGCAAGGGGAGCGAACAGGCAGAGCACAGCCAGCAGCAAAGCAAGGAACGCGGCTCTCATGGCGGTAATCACAGGAACTTGTGATTGTATCCGGAATGGGACAGGCGGGGCCAAGCCCGGTCGCTATTTGATTGACGGGCCGGTTGCAGGCTCACGATACTTTTATTAGTACCAACTGAAATCAGACCCAAAGGAGCGCTTATGCTGCGCTCTGCCCCCGTGGGCTGGTTCGCGCGCCTCTTCGTGCGCCGGGCAGTCTTCGTCCTCCTGTTGCTGGGGATGACTGGCGCTTTCGCAATTGCACAACTCTCTCCTGCTCCGGTTCAGCGTAGCGGGCCGCACAACCCACTAAGGCGCGAACTGATGTTCCGCCGGGGCCGCCTTCCCCAGGGCAAGGTTGCTGGAAAGATTGCTGCCACATTGCTCCAACGCGCCTACCAGCAGAAGGCTAATCTGCAACATAAAACCGCATCCGCCTATGCGGTCTCTACCTCCCCGGAAGGGGAAAGTCCATGGGCGCCTCTGGGGCCCGCGCCCCTGCTCTCCAACGCCAGCGGCAGCCTGGGTGAGCAGGATTACGGGCCGGTCACGGGACGAGTGACGGCGGTGGCGGTTGACCCCAGCGATCCCACCGGCAATACCGTTTATATCGGCGGCGCCTATGGGGGGGTGTGGAAGTCCACCAATGCCGCCGCCGCCGACCCAGCCGCGGTCACCTGGACTCCGCTGACCGATCGCCAAGCCACCCTCTCCACCGGCGCTCTCGCTGTGCAACCCAACAACAATCAGGTCATCCTGGTCGGCACCGGCGAATCCAACCTGGCGCTGGATTCCTACTATGGCTTGGGAATCCTGCGCTCCCGCGACGGCGGCGCTCAATGGAGCGCCATCTCCGCGGCTGACGGCGGCCAATCCCCCTTCACCGGTCTGGGCTTCAGCAGGATTGTTTTCTCTACCGATCAGCCCAGCCTGGTCGTAGCCGGGGCCAGCAACTTCACCTTTTATCCCGGCAGCGCCAACTCCGGGCAGGGCTTGTACTACTCCGGCGATTACGGCGTGAACTGGCATTCCGCCGTGGTTAAAGACGGAAGTGTCACCACCACGCAGAGCAGCATTACCGGCCTCGCCTACAACTCCGCCGCGCGGAAATTTTTTGCCGCCATGGCCTGGCACGGTATCTACAGCTCCAGCGATGGCGTCAACTGGACGCGGCTTGCCAGCCAGCCCGGGGGGAGCGTGCTCAGCATCGCTGCGTGTCCCGCCGGCGGAGCTTCTACTTGCCCGATTCTGCGCGGCGAAATCGCCGTCCGCCCAGGCAAAGATGAAATGTACGTCTGGTATGTTTCGGGAGACCTGAGCACCGCCGAATTCGCCGACCGCGGAATCTGGAAGTCCACCGACGCCGGCGCCACCTGGACGCAACTTTCCACTAGCGGAATCGAGAATTGTGGCGACTTTGACGGCTGCGGCGCCGCCGGCCAGGGATGGTACAGCCTGGAACTGGCCGCCGTCCCCAATGGCGCCAGCGCCACCGATCTCTACGCCGGCGCAACCAACGTTTACCGCTGCACCATCAGCAGCGGCAACCCCATCTGCGCCGCCTCTCCGTTCATTAATCTCACCCACGTATACGGCTGCGTGCCGGCGGGCTCGCTTTCCCATGTGCATCCCAACCAGCACGCCATCGCTTTCCGGATTGCGAACAGCGGCAAGTCGGTCATGTATTTCGGCAATGATGGCGGCGTCTACCGCGCCCTGGATGGCTACGATCTGAACTCGGGAACATGTGGCCAGAACCCCAACCCCTTCGACAGCCTCAATGCCAGCCTCGGCTCCCTCACTTCCCTGCTGTCGCTTTCGCAGCATCCGGCGCAGGCGGGCACGCTGCTGGCGGGCGCGCAGGAGAACGGCTCCGCCGCCACCGACCTCAGCCACTCCGGCAACAACGGCACCACCTGGATCGCCGTCAACCGGGGTGAAGGCGGGCGCACCGTCATCAATCCAGGCAGCACCGGCCAGTGGTTCACCGCCGGCGCGGGAGTAGATATCCAAAGCTGCGGCCAGGGGATTGATTGTCTGGCCCAGGACTTCCAGGTGGTGGTGAACAGCGGCACCCTGGGCGGCGATGCGGGAAATTTTGTGACTTCCTACCTGCTCGATCCCCAGGCCAGCACCCGCATGCTGGTGGGCACCTGCCGGGTGTGGCGGGGCAACAACGATGGCAGCGGCTTTGCCGCCCTCAGCTATAACCTCGATACCGGCTCCAACACGCCGTGCAGCGGCGCGGAGGACAACCTGATTTCTTCCCTCGCCGCCGGTGGAACTCCGGGAGCTGGCGGCTCGCCCGTCATCTACGCCGGCACCGCGGCGGGCAGAATTTTCGTCACCACCAATGTGGCCGCCGGGCCCGACGGCTGGTATGAAGCAACCCCGTCCGAAACGGGTTACCCCATTTCCAGCCTGGTGCTCGACCCTGCCGACAGCAGCGGCAACACCGCCTACGCCGCCGTCATGGGATTCGGCGTTCCTCATGTATGGAAGACAACCGATGCCGGCTTGACCTGGACGAACGTCACCGGCGATCTGCCCGATGCGCCTGCCGATTCCCTCCTTGTTGATCCCGATGACCACCAGTTGATTTACGCCGGCACCGATGTGGGCATCCTTTCAGCCAAAATCAGCGGCCCCAATGTGAACTGGGAGCAGGTCGGCGCCTCCAGCGCCGGAAACCTGCTCCCCAATGTGCCGGTGACCGCCCTGGCCATGTTCAAATCCGGAACACTTAAGCTGCTGCGCGCCGCCACCTATGGGCGCGGCGCCTGGGAATTGGTGCTCTCCTCGCCTGGCCCCGACTACAACATCTCGCTGAGCAACCCAGTGCTTACCCTCTTCCCCGGCCAAGTAGGCGGCTTCACCGGCGAACTCACCGCGCTCTACGGCTACAGCAGCCCGGTAACCCTTTCCTGCGAGGGAAGCGCGTTGCCCGATCTGTGCTCGGGAGAGACGGTTACCCCCACGCGCGGCGGCACTTCCTATACCGTCAGCGCTCGTCACGCGTCCGTGCATGACTTCAGCTTCAACATCCTTGCCACAGGTACGGACCAGAGCTCGATCGGGCACCGGACGGCGGCCAGCCTGCGGGTGGTGGACTTCGCCCTGGACTTCCCTGCGGGAACTCCCCTCCCCGTGTCGCTCGCCGCCAACAACGGAGCCAGCACCCAACCGGTAGACCTGGTAGTAACCGCGCAAGGCTCGTTCACCGGCGCCATCAACCTCAGCTGCAGCGGATTGCCCAGCGGTGCAAATTGCAACTTCTATCCCTCAGGCGCGGTTACCCTCACCGGAGCCGGCTCTAGCACTGTCACCCTGACAATCTCGACCTCGCCCAACACACCAAACACCACCGCCTCGGTAACCGTAGCCGCCACTGCCGCGGGAGCTCCGGCGCCAAAAACAAAAACCTTGGACCTCACGGTAAAGAACGAGCCGGATTTCGAACTGAAGTCCACGCCATCCACGCTGACCGCCCATCCCGGAGACACCCTCACCGCCCGCCTCACGCTCACCGCCTTCAACCAATACCAGGGCACAGTGCTCGTGAGTTGTGGCACGAGCACCCTGGCGGGCGCCGAATGCAGCCTGAGTTCCAACACCGTGTACCTGAGAAACGTGAGCAGCAATGATGTGACCCTGACGTTGAAGCTGCCGCCCGCCGCCACTGCCGGCAGCTACACCGTCAGCCTGAATACGCGCGACGTTTCCGGCAGCCCCGCGCATGTAAGTTTTCTCGCTTTCACCGTGGTCCCGGATTTCGTCATCAACTTGCCCAAGGCTACGGTCACTGTGAGCCAGGGCGGAACGGCAACCTACACCCTGCAGCTTGCCTCGCTCGGCGGCGCGTTTACCGGACCGATTACGTTCGCCTGCACTGGCCTGCCGCGCAACAGCAACTCCTCTTTCACGCCTTCGGTGCTAACACCAGGCTCGGGCACCACCACCGTAACTCTGAAAGTGTTCACCAGCACCGTAATAGCTGCCATTCCCGGGCGGGGCAGCAGCACTTTCTGGTGGGCAGCGATATTTCTGCCCATGATTGCCGGATTCGTCTTCACCGGGCAGGGCAGCGGGCATGGCCGGCGAATCCTGCTCCGCCTCGCCCTGGTGGCCATGGCCGGCGTGGTGGTTCTTTGCTCCTGTGGCGGTGGCAATGGCGGCGGCTCTCCTCCCATCGTGCCTCCACCCGACACCGCCACGCCCGTCGGCACTTATATCCTCACCGTAACCGCCACCTCGGGCACGGTGAGCCACTCCACCGACCTGACGCTGATCGTGCAATAGGGTGCAGTTTGCGCTGGCCGCGCTTGCTGCGATAATCGTCCCTTCGCTTATGCCACAGCACAGCTTCGACCTTCTAGTGATCGGGGGAGGAATTGTCGGCTTGGCCACGGCCATGGAAGCTACACGCCGCTTCCCCCAGCTGCGCCTGGCGGTGCTGGAGAAGGAACCCGCAATCGCCCGTCACCAGAGCGGCCACAATAGCGGCGTCATCCATTCCGGCATTTACTACAAGCCCGGCTCTCTGAAGGCGCGCCTCTGCGTGGAGGGCGCTGCCGCTATGGTCGAGTTTTGCCGCCGCCAGGGCATCGCCTATGAGCTTTGCGGCAAGGTCATTGTGGCTACTGAGGAAGCGGAATTGCCTCGCCTGCAGGAATTGCGCCGCCGGGCCGACGCCAACGGTTTGCAAGGAGTCCGCGAACTGGGGCCGGAACAACTCCGCGAACTGGAGCCGCACAGCGCCGGCATTCGCGCCTTGCACGTCCCCGGCACCGGCATCACGGACTACCCGGCGGTGTGCCGCCAGTATGCCGAAATCATTGCCTCCGGCGGCGGACAGCTCTTCACCGGCGCCAGAGTAATAGGCATTGTCCATCGCGGCCGCGAGACCGTGCTGGAGACCACGCGAGGAAGCTTCGGCGCCGCCTGCGTCATCAACTGCGCCGGCCTGCACAGCGATCGCATTATGCGCATGGCCGGCGAGCGGCCACAGGTCATCATCATTCCTTTTCGCGGCGAGTATTACGAACTGGCGCCCGGGCGCCAGGACCTGGTGCGCGGCTTGATTTATCCCGTGCCCGACCCGGCGCTGCCCTTCCTGGGCGTGCACTTCACCCGCCACGTGCGCGGAGGCGTGGAATGCGGTCCTAACGCGGTGCTGGCTTTCAGCCGCGAAGGCTACCGGCGAAGCGACGCCGATGCCGGCGATATTCTCACCATGCTCACCTTCCCTGGTTTCTGGCGCATGGGCATGAAGCAATGGCGCACCGGCATAGATGAGTTTTACCGCTCGCTGAGCAAACAGGAATTCACTCATTCTCTGCAGAAGCTTCTGCCGGAGATCAGAAAGGAAGACCTGAACCCCGGTGGCTCCGGCGTGCGCGCCCAGGCGGTGCGCTCCGACGGTACCCTGATGGATGATTTTTACTTTGTACAGAACGCCAACATGCTGCACGTCTGCAATGTGCCCTCTCCCGCGGCCACCGCTTCCATTCCCATCGGCCGCACCATTGTGGACATGGCCGCCCGGGCACTTGATCACAGGCCGCTGCCCTCTTCACTGTCATCCTGAGCGCAGCGAAGGGCCTGCTTTTTCTTTGTCATCCTGAGCGCAGCGAAGGACCTGCTTTGCCTGGGGGCACGACTGAACTCTCCCCCGTTTTCAGCAAGAATCTGCTCTTAAATATCTGATAAAAGGGTTTAGCCTCGCCATATGACCAGCATCATCATCTTGCGCGACGACATCACCCGTCGTCAGGTGGACGCAATCGTGAACGCCGCCAACAGCACGCTACTCGGCGGAGGCGGAGTGGACGGCGCCATCCATCGTGCCGCCGGGCCCGAGCTCCTCGAGGAATGCAGGAAGCTGCGCGGTTGCCATACCGGTGACGCCAAGATCACCCGCGGCTATCGCCTTCCCGCCCGGCACGTGATCCATACCGTCGGCCCGGTTTACGGAGAGGAACAGGGCCGCGAAGCCGAACTGCTGGCCGGCTGCTATCGCCAGTCTCTCGCTCTCGCAGCCCAGCACGGCTGCAGAAGCATCGCCTTTCCTTCCATCTCCACCGGCGCCTACGGCTACCCGCTCGCAGAGGCCAGCCGCATTGCGCTCCAAACTATCCGCAAGTTCATCAGCCAACACCCGGACGCGTATGACCTCATCGAGATCGTAACTTTCTCCGGCCACGACCACCAGATGTATCAGCGGACGTATACGGAGACATTCTCTGCCGCGCCAAACCCACCAGAATGATCGTTCAGGCCGCCTTAGGATCCAGCACCACCTTGGTGCAATGGTCCTGCTTCTCGCGGAACACTTTGTACATGCGCGGCGCATCCCGCAATCCCACGCGATGGCTGATCACCTCGCTGGGGTCTATGGCCCCGTCCATGATCTTCTGCAGCAATGGCTGCATGTACTTGTGCATGTTGGTCTGCCCCATCTTGAAGGTCAGGCCTTTGCCGAAAGCGGCGCCAAAGTTCAGCTTGTTGATAAAACCGGCGTACACCCCTGGAATGGAGACCGTGCCCCCTTTGCGGCAAGCCTGAATGGCCTGGCGCAGCACCATGGGGCGGTCCGTCTCCAGCATCAGCCGGGTCTCGATTTCATCGTATAAACCGCTGATGCTGGTGGCGTGCGCTTCCATGCCCACCGCATCAATGCAGGCGTCAGGGCCGCGGCCGCCGGTGCGGAACTTCAGCTCTTCCACCACGTCGTCGCAGCGTGAATAGTCGAGAGTTTCGGCCCCTCCGCGTTCCGCCAGTTGCAGGCGCTCGGGGAAGCGGTCAATGGCAATCACTTTCGCGGCGCCCAGCAACAACGCGCTGCGAATGGCGAACTGCCCCACCGGACCGCAACCCCAGATAGCAATCACGTCGCCGGGTTTAATGTCGCAATTTTCCGCCGCCATGTAGCCGGTGGGAAAAATATCGGAAAGGAACAGCACCTTGTCGTCGGGAACCCCGTCGGGAATCTGCAGCGGGCCCACGTCGGCGAAGGGCACCCGTACGTACTGCGCCTGGCCGCCGGCGTAGCCGCCCATCATGTGCGAGTAGCCGAACAGGCCGGAACCGGAATAGCCGTACATCTTCTCCGCCATCCAGGCGTTGGGATTGGTGTTGTCGCAGGCGGACCACAACCCGCGTTTGCAGAAGAAGCATTGCCCGCAGGCGATGGTGAAGGGCACCACCACCTTGTCGCCGCGGTTCAATTTCTTCACCTCCTGGCCGGTATCCACCACCTCGCCCATGAACTCGTGGCCGAGGATATCGCCCGCCTCCAGGGTGGGAATAAAGCCGTCGTAAAGGTGCAGGTCGGAACCGCAGATCGCGGTGCGGGTAACTTCGATGATTGCGTCCTTAGGGTTAAGAACCTTCGGGTCGGGCACGGTCTCGACTCGCACATCTTCTTTGCCATACCAGCATAGTGCTTTCATCTCTCTCGTCTCCGGAACTTGGAATTGCGGCGTGTCAGCTGATCACGCGCTGCGCGTTCATCTCTTCGTCGCTGCGGCCGTAACCGCTCACTGACTTCAAGATGTTGGTGACTTTGGAGCGGCGGCCGTGAGGCTGCCCATCGGTGGTGGGGATTTCGCCGGCTTCCATCAACTCCTTAAAGCGGCGCAGGTCTTCCCGTATCTGCTGCTCCGGTTCCTCCCCGAACAGCATGGCAAAAGCCGCGCCCACTCGCCCGGCAGGCGGCCGGTAAACAAGCTCCACCCGCACCTCCGTGCCCCTGTCCTCGGGAGCCGCCTGGAAGCGTACCGCGCCCTGATTTTCAATCTGCGAACCAGGCAGCGACCGCCACGAAATGAGCTCGTTCTCCCGCTCCTCCACAATTTCCGCCTCCCAGCTGAAGTTTTTACCCAGGAGGCCGCTACTCACCCACTGCAGTTGCCCGCCGCTGCTGCGCACCGACCGCAGGTGGCGCATGAAGCGGGGCAGATTTTCGAACTCTCGCCAGAAGCGATAAAGCTCCTCCACCGGTCTGGCAATGGTGACGGACTTGCGCACGCTGATCAGCGTGGACAGCCAGGCGCCCTGGGCGGTGATGCCGCGGTAAATCAGCAGGCCTCCTCCGGCCGCCATGCCCGCTCCCAACAGCGAGCGGCGCTTGATGCCCAGAGCTGCCAGCGTAGCTCCGCCCGCGATCATGGGAATGCGCAGCGCCTTGGAGACTCTTTTTCTTCTCTGGTTGACGTGTCTGCGGGCTCTCAAGGAGGGGAAATCAGCAAACTGGGAACTCATGAGGTGGGACTCTCCTTCGCGACTTTCACTCTACGATGCCTCGCCCTATTCATGAGTTTTGTGGAGAACAAAAACTCCAGAGCTGGACGATGAAATGCCCTGACAGCATCGCGCAACATCGCCGGCATCTATACCTGTAACTCGTGGTAATGGTATGAGGAGAGTCAGAATGGCGGGCAGCAATAATACCGGGCGAAAACAGAATTCAAGCAGCAAAAAGAATTCACCCAGAGATGGAGCAAAGCTCCACCAGTTCCCTTCTCTTGAGGAGCGTAGCCAGGGGCAGCAGCAGCCCCGGCCGCCATTTCCACCGCAACACCAGCGCCGGCCTGGCTTGGAATTCAAGGTGCGACCCCGTCCGCAATATAACGCACCCCTCTACAAGGGATCGGAGAAGCTGAAAGATAAGGTCGCCGTCGTCACCGGCGGGGATTCAGGCATTGGCCGCGCCGTGGCCGTGCTTTATGCGCGTGAGGGCGCTGACATCGCCATCGTCTATTTGGCCGAAGAGCAGCGTGACGCCGAAGAAACCCGCCGCGCCGTGGAGAAGGAAGGACGACGAGCGTTGCTGCTGCCCGGAGATGTTACCGACCCCGATTTCTGCCGGCAAGCGGTGGAGAGCACGGTTGTGGAACTCGGCGCCCTCGATATTCTGGTCAACAATGCCGCCTTCCAGCAGCACCAGGAAGGGCTGGAGAAAATTACGGAAGAGCAGTGGGACCGCACTTTCCGCACCAACGTGTACGGCTATTTCTACATGGCGAAGGCGGCCCTTCCCTACCTGCAGCCCGGAAGCGCCATTGTGAATTGCGGCTCGATTACTGGCCTGCGAGGGAACAAGCAGTTGCTCGATTACGCCTCCACCAAGGGCGCCATTCACGCCTTTACCAAGTCGCTGGCGCAAAATCTGGTCAAGCGCGGCATTCGCGTGAACTGCGTTGCTCCCGGACCGGTGTGGACCCCTCTCAACATTGTGGATCAGCCCCCGGAAAAAGCCGCTAGACACGGCGGGAAGGCACCCATGGAACGGCCCGCTCAGCCCGAGGAGGTCGCGCCCGCTTTCGTCTTCTTTGCCTCCGACGCCGATTCCAGCTACATCACCGGCGAGGTGCTCACCCTTCTGGGCGGCGAAACCACCGCGGCCTAGGAGAGCTGGTGCCCCAACTCAAGCCTGCTTTTGGCTTGAGTGGGAAAGACTCATTGGCGCGCCGGCTTCGAGAGCACCGCCACCCCATACACCGGCAATGTCACCGAAGTTTTGCTTCCTCCGTTCAGGACATCCTGCATGGCGGCAGGCAGCGTCACCGTCTGCCGCGACTTGGAAAAATTCACCAGGATGTACACCGCGCCGCCCGGCCCATAGCGCGGGTCAACCTCCACTCCCTCCGGCACCGGACCCAGCGCCGGCTCCACTCCGCTCACCTCCGTCATCCACTTAGCGATGGCGGGCATGAGGTGCTCGTCCGGCCAGATCCCGATATAGGTAATCCGCCCCTTGCCCACTTTGCGGGTAATGGCGGCGGGCTGCCCGTCCAGCCATCCGTTGCTTTTGCCAAAGCGCTCCAGCACCTGCACATCCGCGCTGTTGGCGCTGAGCAGTTCCGCCCAGAGCTCGTCCTGGCCTGAGCCCCAGCTGCCCGCCACCGGCACCGGCTTCAGTAGCGCGTAATACTGCTCCACCCGCCCGCCGAGCAGCGGCGCCAGCGGGCCAGGCTGGCGCTCCGTCTGTAGCCCGTTGTCGTCATTCTTCATCCCCGAGCGCTGCCCCAGCACCAGATGCCCGCCCTGGCGCACATATGCGATCAGATTTTGCGCCGCCGCATCCGACAGCACGTTCAGTCCCGGCGCCATCACCAACTTGTACTGGCTGAGCGGGGCCGCGGGCGGAACGATGTCAATGGACTGGCTGATCGCCCGCAGCGGCCCGTAGTAGCTGATGATTTCCTTCACTGGATCGTACTTATCGTTGTGCCGCTGCCAGTTAATGGCCCAGCGGCTGTCGTAGGAGTGCAGGATCGCCACCTCCGACTTGGGCGTGGTCCTGGCCAGCGCCGGACCCGCCCTGGTGAACTCCCGGCCTATCTGTTCCACTTCCGAATACAGGGGAACCGGCGTGCCATCCGCTCCCACCAGCGTGCCGTGGTATTCCTCCTGACCGTTCAGATCGCTGCGCCACTGCCAGTAGCTCACCGTGTCGGCGCCGTGCCCCACGTCGTGCCATGCCATCGCCCGCACTTCGCCCTTGTCCAGCGAGTTGTTGATGGGCGCCCAGTTCACCGATCCAGGCTGCGTTTCCATCACCCAGAAGTTCTTGCGCAGGAAGCCGCGCGTCAGGTCGTGCGCCGCCCCGTTGCTCACCGGATTCAAATGCCCCTGGCCCACGTAGTCATCCCAGGCCGCCAGGTTCAGGTCCTGCTCCACCGTGTAATGATCGAAGCCGTCAAACCAGCCCATGGTGTTGGTAGTGATGAACTGCCGCCGGTCGGCCTGGGCGCGGATCGCCTCCAGCTGGTTCTTCTGGTAGCTACGCCAGGTGTCGCTGACAAACCGCATCCAGCTCAGCAGCAGCCCGGGGTTGCCGTACTTGGTCTGGATGGGAATCTGGCTCCAGTCGGAATAGGTCTCGCTCCAGTAAGCCGTGGTCCAGCGCGCGTTCAGATTGTCCAGCGTGCCGTAGCGCGCCTTCAGCCACTGCTGGAATTGCGCCTTTGTGTCCGGATCGAACGAGATCTCGCCGTACTCATTATCAATTTGCCAGCCCATCACGTTGGGGTTGTGGCCGAAGCGCTTGGCCATGCGCTCGGCGATGTCGCGCGCCAGCTCGCGGTACTTGGCATTGGCGAAATTGAACTGCTGACGGTTGCCGTGCTCAGCGCGATGCCCTTCCTCGTCCACCCGCAGCGTCTCCGGATACTTCTGCGTGAGCCACGCCGGAGGCGCCGCCGTGGGCGTCCCCAGCACGGTGTAGATGCCATGCTTCGCCGCCGCCGCGATGGCCCGCTCCAGCCAGCCGAAATCATACTGACCCTCGCTCGGCTCCATGCGGCTCCAGGCAAACTCGCCCACCCGCACCATGTGAATGCCGGCCTGCTGCATGAGAGTAAGGTCGGCGGCCCAGCGCGACTCCGGCCATTGTTCCGGATACCATGCCGTGCCCAGCAGAATGGGCGGCGGAGGCGGCGCCGCCTCTTGCGCCACCGCTGCTGATGTCATGATCAGGATCGTGCTCAGGATTATCAGGACCGTGCGCCGGGTCGTGCTCCGCAAAACAGCGAAGAAGGGTTCGCTTGGCATCGGTTCTCCTCGCTTGCGTTGTAGCGGGAGAATTGTACCAATGCCGTAGTTTGTGTGGGGACGGCGTGTGTGTCCTGAGGGCGCTCGCTCGGAGCTTTTGTGTGGGTGCGGACGCCCTCGCCCGCGGGCAAGCGCAGCTCGCCTCTGGCCACTCCTCGCTGCTTGGGTGGCGCAGCGCTTCAGCGCTGCATTCGCGGCTTTCTCAATTTTGTCATTCTGAGGAAGCGCGAACCGGGCCGAGCCCGGCGAGCGCGACGAAGAACCTGCTCTTGAGGCATCACTGTGCCAGGATGCGCTGACCCTGCCCACATTGCTGCTCTGCCCTATACTTCCCTCATGTTTCGCACCCGCTTCAAAAAGGAAATTGTCGCCGAATTTCTTCCCCCGGCCCGCCTCCGCAAAACCCAGCGTGTCATTCTCCTTTGCGACGGTATGCCCTCCATCCCTCGCAAACAACCCCTGGTGGAATTCCTCTCCCGGAAAGGCTACTGGGTTTTCTATCCCCGCTGGCGCGGGGCCTGGGAAAGCGGCGGCCAGTTTCTGCAGCGTCCGCCGCAGCAGGATCTCGCCGATATCATTGACGAACTGCCCGGTGGCGTCCGCGAACTCGCGTTCGGCCGCAGGTTCCGCCTCTCGCCCGATGAAATCTTCGTCATTGGCGGCAGTTTCGGCGGCGCTGCCGCCCTCCTGGCCTCGCTCGATCGGCGCGTCAAAAAGGTGCTGGCCAACTGCCCGGTCGTGGACTGGAGCATCCTGCCTCGGGAGCAGAAAAAGGAGACCTCCAACAAGAGTTACCCCGCCTACATCCGCCAGGCCTTCGGCAACGGCTATCGCCTGAGCGCGCGCAACTGGAACAAGCTGCGTTCCGGCGTCTTCTTCAATCCCGCACACCACCTTAAGGAATTCACGCCTTCAAAAATTCTGATGTTCCACGCCAAGGACGATCCCTACATTCCCTGGCGCTCGGTGAGCCGGTTTGCCGCCGCCGCAGGAATCAAACTGCGCCTCCTCCGCCGCGGCGGCCATCTGCGTACTGAGACGGTGGTCCGCACGAGATGGCCCCAGATCGAGCGCTTCTTTCATTCTTGAGCCGTACCGGGCAAGCCGCGCCTTTCAAATCCAAATAGTGGCTGTCATGTTGAGCGAGGGCGAATGCCCGAGTCGAAACAGCCCAAGCTGGTGGATACGGTGAACCATTGAAGGGAGTTATTACCAAGGGCTTATGGGTTCACCGGGAAACCTTTTGCCGCTCGCTGTGAACTGCGAAGTCCTGGCGTCGAAATGCTGTTGAAAACTCCCTGGAGCAGTTGTGGACTGCCATCTGCGCGGGGGTCTTTCGACTTCGTAGAGCGATTCGCCCGCGAATCGCTCCACTGCGCTCAGGATGACAGGTTTTGAAACGCCGCGCGCCCTTTCTCAATTTGGCGGGGACGTTCAGTGGCCAAATGCTAATCACTAAGTGCTAATTGCTGCCCGCTTCTATCTCTTTTTCCCTTTAGCTTTCTTGGCGGGCGGCTGCGGCTTGGCCTTGGCTTTGGGCTTGGGCTCGGGGGCCTTGGGAGGCGCCGGCTTGGCGGAGTTGGGCGCCGGATTAGCCTTCGCGGCAGGCTTGGGCGTAGCGGCTCTCACCGCGGGCGCTGCCGCAGCGGCTACCGCGGGCAACGCAACTTCCCCGCCCTTACCCTTGCGCTTCTTGCCTGCGGGCGCGCCAGCAACTGCGGGCGTTGCCGCCGCTTGTGCGGCGGCGGCTGCGGCCTGAGCCGCGGCCTTGGCCGCGCGTCCGCGCTTGGGTGGAGGCGGAGGCGGAGGCGGCGGTGGCGGAGGCGCCAGAGGCTTGAGGTACTTTAGAATTTCGGTGCGCGAGCGCATCTTCCCGTCCAGCAGCAGCAGGAAGACGTCGTGCGCGATCTTGGGATACTCCGGCAACGAAGGCGTGATGTGCAGCTCCGTCATCTCCGGCAAGGGGAGCTTCTGCTGCACCTGCCGCCACTTGCTGAAGAAGTTCTTGATCTTCTGTTCCACCGCCTGCTGGCGCGTCGTCATTTCCAGAAAGAGAATGGTCTCCGCCTTCGCTTTCGAAAGCAGCTCCCAGGTGCGCGAAGGCGTGGCCGCTTCCTTGCCGGTCAGCTTCCTGGCCAGTTCCTTGGCGTCCGACTCCAGGCGCCGCCAGCTTTCCACCAGGTCGCGGCGCGGAATCAGCTTCTGCATGTCGGCAATGTCGTGGTCGTTCAGCCGCTTGGTCAGGAAGTAGAGCACGATGGGGCCGGTATCCAGGGTGTAGCCCAGCTCCGCCATCTGCTGCCGCGCCTTGGCCAGTTGCCCCAGCTCCGAGGTATCCACCTTGGCCACGCTCCAGTGCGGGTTCAGCACCTTCAGCCAGCCCTCTTTTTCCAGCGCCTTCAGGATGTGCAGCGGGTCCTCTTCGTAGGCCAGTTGCTCAATTTCGTAGCCGATGGCGCGGTCGCTAATGTTCTCGATGTAGGTGTTCTCTTTGGCCGAGTCATAACGCGCCTGGGTGCGCTCCTCCAGCGGCCAGTGGAAGCGATGGGCAAAGCGCGTGGCCCGGAGCAGCCGCGAGGGCTCCTCCAGGAAGGCGTAATTGTGCAGGATGCGCAGCACCTTGGCCTCAATATCGGCCGCCCCGTTGAAGGGGTCGAGCAGCAGCCCGCGTGAGCCCGGGTTCAGCGACAAAGCCATGGCGTTGACCGTAAAGTCGCGGCGACGCAGGTCCTCGGCGATGGTGGAGGGAACAATCTGGGGAGGCTTGCCCGGCTTGTCATAGCGCTCCGAGCGCGCCATCGCCACCTCGCCGCGCACGTTGCCGGGAAACATCAGGTAGAGGGTCTTCAGGTCGTCATCTACGCCCTGCACCACCACCCCGGCGCGTTCTAAGTCCTTTTGCAGCTTCAGGGGATTGCCTTGAACGGTGAAGTCCAGGTCGCGGATGGGGAAGCCGCTGATGATGTCGCGCATAGCCCCACCCGTGAGATATACGTTCATCTCATTAGCACGCACCACATCTTGCAACGCGCCAACGGCGCGTTGCTGCTCCGGGGTAAGCCGGATTTCCATGGTGTAGATGTAATCTGCCATGTCTCAGACTTTAAAGGACTTACCTGCCACACGCACACCCTGGTGCGGCCCGGTTCCGGACCGCTCGCCGAAGCCGCTCAACTGCGGGTAAGCTTCTCTTTCCAATGGACTTAAGTCGGTTTTGCGAGGGCGCAATAAACCCCTCACCTTACCATAAAGAATGATGGTTTGGCTACAAAAGTGCGCATTTTTGAGGCAAAAAATAGGCAAAAAATGCGACAATCCGGGAAGTGAGAGCGGGCGAGCTTTCACGGTTTCCCCCAAAAACCATGGTTTCCACCCACAAAAAAGTGATCGTTCGCAAACTGGACCGGGACACGGTAAACGGCTACGTGGCGCCTGCTAACTTTCTGGTAGAAGGCAAGTTAGAGATGATGAACACGGCCGGAAACGTGGTTGCGGTGGATTTGCGGGAAATCAAAATTGTCTATTTTGTACGGGAGTTTACCGAGGCCAGCGCGCCGCAGCGCAAGACTTTCACCAACCGGCCCCGCACCGAGGGCCTGTGGGTGCGCCTGAAGTTTAAAGATGGTGAAGTCATGGAAGGATTGATGCCAAACGACTTAACGCAGGTATTGGGGGAGGGCTTCTTGTTGAACCCTCCCGATCTGCGGGCTAACACCCAGCGCATGTTCGTGCCCCGGACAGCTTTGGCGGGAGTGACCGTGCTGGGCGTGATCGGAGTAGGCCGCGGGCGGAAACGCAAGGCGGCGGCCGCCGATGTAGGCCAGGTGCCGATGTTTGGAATTGAGTAATTGGGGAATGGAAAACAGCCCGCTCGGGCTAGGCGCGCTCCTCACTGATTGGCGGGGACTCGGCCACAGTCGAACGTTCCCGAGGCAGAGCCATCCTTCAGCGAGAACTTCCCGGTGTGACCGTCAGCATTAAGGACTACGGTGCCCAGGCCTGCGTAGGCGTCCTCCAGTGCCGTCTTCCCCAGATAGACGGCGATAATTTCGTTGGCGTAGGTGCCGGGGCCGTGGAATTTAGTCTTATTGGCGTGCATCTGGTCGGCCATGGCGGAACTTGGTCCGACAGTTAAGGCGAGAATGGGCAGAGTGCTGGGGCCCCACGTACCGGAGAAGGTGTCACCGTGGAAGATACGGCACCCACCTCCGGTTACGGCGCGGGATTTGGGTTTTTGGATTAAAGCGGTTGGTTGCGAGGCGGCATTAACGACCACACTGCTCGCCAGGCACAGCGCGGCGGCGACAAGAAGAATTGCTCGGGATCTCATGGGGGGCGGAATATTATCCGAACTTAATTCCAGGGTGCAAGCGGCGAGTCGCCCAACGGTCAACTCTCTGCTGTATTCCACTTACTACGTACGGAGCATCTGCACTATAGGAAGACGGCTAACTCAGCTGCGGAGCGGGTCGCGGGTGGGGCGGCCGTCCACCAGGCGCCAGATGCCGAGGGGATTGGAATTCTGCAGCTCTTCGGGCAGAGCCTGCTGGGGGAAGTCCTGGAAGCAGACGGGGCGGACGAAGCGCAAAATGGCCATCGTGCCCACGGAGGTGGTGCGGCCGCCGGAGGTGGCGGGATAAGGGCCGCCATGCACCATGGCGTGGCAGACCTCCACTCCCGTGGGAAAGCCATTAAAGATGATGCGGCCGACCTTGGTTTCGAGAATCTCAACTAAGTCGCCGCAGCCGGCCAAATCCTGTTCGGTGCCGTGGATAGTGGCGGTGAGGTGGCCCTCGAGTCGGCGCGCCAACTGGAGCAAGTGCTCGCGGGTGGAGTAATTAATCAGCAAGGTGGAAGGGCCGAACAACTCTTCCCCCAGACTGGGATGGCACAGAAAGCTCTCGGCGTCGGTCTGAAAGAGAACCGCAGCGGCACCACAGCCGCTCCCGGCAACCGCCGGGCCTTCCGCCACCTTCTGAGCAAAGCCAGTTTCAGAACGCGCCGCAACACCTTTCTTATAGGCAGACTGAATCACCGGGTTCAGCAAAGTGAAGGAGCTGGGGCCGGCGACAAGGTCGCATAGCTTACGGGCAAAGAGCCGCGCCGGGTCATCATTGGCGAGGAGAACCAATCCCGGCTTGGTGCAGAACTGGCCGGCGCCCAGGGTCATGGACGCATGGAGGCCGACGGCAATCTGTTCGCCGCGCTGGCTCATGGCGCCGGGAAGAATGAATACCGGGTTGATGCTGCCCATTTCAGCAAACACCGGGATAGGCTCGGAACGAGAAGCGGCGGCCTGGCGGAGGGCATCGCCGCCGGCGCGGGAGCCGGTGAAGCCCACGGCCTTGATAGCGGGATGGCTGACTAGCTCCGTTCCGATTTCAAAACCAGCATCGAAAAGCAGCGAGAAGACGCCTTCCGGGAGCGAGTGCTGGCGCACGGCTTCTCGCACAGCATGGCCGACCAACTCGGAAGTTCCAGGATGAGCGGCATGAGCCTTGACGATGACGGGATTGCCGGCAGCGAGGGCGGAGGCGGTATCGCCGCCGGCGACGGAAAAGGCGAGGGGAAAATTGCTGGCAGCAAAGACGGCAACCGGGCCCAGCGGGCGCAGCAGGGAGCGAATATCGGGACGCGGCAGCGGCTTGCGCTCGGGCAGGGCGGGATCAATACGCGCACCCACCCAGGAGCCTTCCTCGATCAGATCAGCGAACAAGCGCAATTGATTGCAGGTGCGCGCGATTTCCCCCCCAAGACGTGCGGCGGGCAAGGCGGTTTCCTGCATAGCGCGCGCCACCAGGGGCTCAGCGATCTCTTCAATATGGGCGGCAATGCTGCGCAAAAATTCCGCCTTCTGTTTCCCCGGCAAGCGGCTGTAAATGGGAAAAGCTTCGGCGGCAAGGCACGCGGCCGAGTCGAGCTCCTCCCGTGTGGCGGAGTGATAAGCAGGGAGAAGCTGCTGGCCGTCGGTGGGATTCAGGGCGTGAAAGGACGGGCCTCGCCCGGAGGCGAGGCGGGACCCCAGAAGCGACAGCCCGCGCAGTTCGCTACCGGTGAGGGTGGTGGCGGCTTTATTGGGCATAGGTCACTTGCCTGGTTGGAGTGCGGCAGCCGGCGGGACGGTTGGCAAGCAGGGCGCGAATAAGGGCCAAGGTGCTTTCCAATTCCTCGCTGGCCAACTCGAGGCGGGGGGGGCGCACGCGAGAGCTTCCCATGCCCGTCTCCTGCTGCACCAACTTGATGAGCTGCACAAACTTGGGCACGGTATCCATGCGGAGCAGGGGAAGAAACCAGCGGTAAAGCTGCAGGGCTTTTTCGGATTCGCCTCGCAGCGCTAAGTTGAAAAGCGCGACCGACTCGCGGGGCAGAGCGTTGGCCAGGCCGGCGATCCAGCCGACCGCGCCCACGGCGACACCTTCGACAATGGCGTCATCTACGCCGACGAGCACGGCCAGGCGGTCGCCAAGCAGAGTGCGGATGGCGGTGACACGACGCACGTCGGTGCTCGACTCCTTAACTGCCGCCAGGTTGTGGTGCTCGCGGGCCAGTTCCTGAATCTGTTGCGGAAGGAAATCAACTCCATAGGCAACAGGATTGTTGTAGAGCATGCAGGGCAGGCTGGTGGCCTGCAAGACGGCCGCGACGTGAGCCTTGGTTTCGCGCCAGTCGCCCAGGTAAACATAGGGGGGCAGCACCATAAGACCCTGGCAACCGGCATCGGCGAAGGCGCGGGCCAGGTCCACGGCTTCGCGAGTGCTGAGCGAGGAGACAGCGGCGACCACGGGCACGCGGCTGCCCAGCGCCTTTACGCAGGTCTTGACGATGGCCAGCTTCTCGTCTGGAGTGAGGGTGGCGCCTTCGCCCAGGGAGCCGAGAGGAACGATGCCGGTGCAGCCGTTCTCCACCAGCCACGAACAATGGCCGGCAAGAAAAGAAAAATCCACCCTGAGATCTTGATCGAAGCAGGTGGTAATCGCGGGCATCACACCCTTCCATTCCATGATCAACTCCTCGAGACAGGATTCGGCGACGATGTTTCAGACATGGCACCCGCGGCGGCGGCCATCAAGCTTTCCACGCGAACCGGAAAAACGGGCGGGCGCACTGACTCAGGCTGCCAGCCGAGAATAAATTCTAACGCGGGTCCGCAGATACGGCCCTGGCAGGGGCCCATGCCGCAGCGGGTGAGCAGCTTGGCAGCGCGCCAGGAAGGATGCTCGCGCAGGCGCGAGAGGGAGACGTCTTCGCAACGGCAGACCAGGGTCTCCGGCTGGGGCAGGTGCTTCAGCTCAGGACGGAGGGCAAAGGCGCGCTCCAAGCGGGCGGCAAAGCAGCGAAGCCCGTTGCGTTTTTTAAACAAGCGGCGGGTGGAATCGAGGCGGCCGGCGGCGGCGAAGCCGGCAATCTGGCCTTCGACAACAGACAACTCCAGGCCGCCGATGCCGGTGGGCTCGCCCGCGCAATAGACGGCGGGAATGGTGGTCTGCTGAAAATCATCCACGCGGACTTTGCCATCGTCCAAAGCGCAGCCCAGGAGAGTGGCCAGTTCGGTGTTCGGCACAAGGTGAAAGCCGCAAGCCAGGTAATCGCAGGGCAGGCTCCAGGTCCTGGCACCACGGCGCAAGGTGACGCGCTCCAACTTGTTTTCGCCATCGGCGGCAAGCGGCCAGCAACTGGTGAGATAGGGCACGCCGGCAAGGGCACGACGAAGAGACAGGGCTTCCTTCAACTTTGAGGGCGGCAGGCGAAGAGCGAAGGGCAGCAGGCGATGCCGGGGAGCTTGCTCGGCGACCAGGAGAATCTCCGCACCGTATTGCTTGAAGTGGGCGGCAACGGCGAGCAGCAGCGGGCCCGTGCCGGCGACGATTACTTTGCGGGCGCGCACATCCAGTCCCGACTTGGCCAGGGCCTGAAGGCCGCCCGCGCCCATGACGTTGGGCAGGGTCCAGCCGGGAAATGGAAGAAAGCGCTCACGGGCTCCGGTGGCAAGAATCAATTTTTCGAAGCCAAGCTGGCAAACTCCGCTGTCGGTTTCCGCGACCAGGGTACGTACGCCGGCCTGGGCGAAGATGCGGGTGCCGGGGAGATGCTCCACGCTGAGTTCCCTAAGGCGCCGGTACCAGTGGGCGAATTCGTGTGTGCTGGGATAGAGGTGTTCCCGGCGCCAGATCTGGCCGCCGAGGGCGGGATTGTCGTCGGCGATGGCGACGCGCAGGCCGGCTTCGGCGGCGCAACAAGCGGCGGCGATGCCGGCGGGTCCCCCACCAACCACCAGCACATCGAACCGGCGGCGGTCAGGCATCGAGCGTAACCTCCATGCCTTCGCGGCAGAGCAACTGGCAGCTGCGCACATACTGCTGGCCGTCAACCGCGACGCGGCACTCGAAACAGATGCCCATGCCACATAGAGGTCCGCGCACCTGGCTGGAGACGGAACGGCGGAAACCCGAGTGGCCGGCCAGCAGGATGGCAGCGGCAACGGTGGAGCCGAGAGGCACTCGCACTGGCACGCCGTTGATCTTCAGCTGCACGGACTCAGGCATGGGCAACTTCCATGATGCGGTTGGGCAGATAAGGTTCCGTGGGAATGGCGGGCGCGCGCCGCAGAAATTGATCGAGCAAAAGGCGGGCGGTGGCGAGTGAAGTGGTGATGCCCAGGCCTTCATGGCCGGTGGCGAGATAAAGATGCTCGCGGCCGGGGCACTTGCCGATGACGGGCAGCTTGTCCGCAGTGGCAGCGCGAAAGCCGGTCCAGGCGCGGATGGCGGACATGCGCGACAACTCCGGCAGGTAGTGGCAGGCGCGGGCCAGCATGCCGGCAATAATGTGGTTATCCACCGCATTGGTTTCCACGCCAAACTGACGCGAGGAGCCGATAAGGAGCTGGCCGGTGATGCGCGGCTGCACATTGAAGGCGAAGGACTCGGCGGTGAGGGTGTGTGCGCTCTTCAAGTAGCCTAGTTCCACCAACTGGTGGCGGACGAAACCAGGATAGCGGTCGGTGATAACGAGCTGTCCCTTGCGCGGGCGCATCGCCAGGCCGGGTGTGAGTTGTGGCGCCCAGGTTCCAGCAGCATTGATGACAGCGCCGGCATGGAGGCCGCCGCCGTTTTGAAGAACAAGGCCTGCATCATGCACCTGCAGAACTTTGTCGAGGTAGAGCTCACAGGAATAGGCCTGGGCCTGGCGGAGCAGAAAGCGGGCGGCACAGGGAGCGTAGATGACCAGGTCTTCAGGGACGAGCAGCGCGCCGAGCAGTCCGGAACGAAGATGAGGCTCGGCTTCGTACAAGGCGCGCGGGTCAAGGATTTCGGTGGGCACGCCGCGCGCGCCGTAAAACTCGTGCTTGCGGCGGACTTCCTGCATTTCCTGGTCGTCGGCGGCGATCCAGAGGGTACCGCAGGGCATGTATTCGACGTCGGACGGCAGTTCAGGGGCGAGCTCATGCCAGAGCTGCTGCGAGTAGCGGGTGAGGGCAAACTGCGGTTCGGAATCGTCCATGACGACAATGTGACCCATGCCGGCGAAAGTGGCGCCTCCGAAGCCGGCCTCAACCACGGCAATGCGCAGGCCGGCGCGGGCAAATTCGCGGGCACAGGCAGCACCGATGATGCCGGCGCCGATAATGAGGACGTCATAGGTGCGAGAGGTCATTTTCGCGCCGCCCCGTGGGGTGCAACCCAGATCAATCGGTGAGGCCCCGACGGGGCTCGTTTATTTTCCGCGTTGTTTTCCAGGACTTCCGTCCTGGGCTTCACTATCACGCCAATGAAGGGGCTGCAAAAGCACAAGGTCCCTCGACTCGCGCTCCCCTTCGCATCTGTCCGGTCGCGCTGACTCGGAATGACAGAGGGAAGAGGAGGGCTCATCGCTGCCTGGTCACCTCCGGCTTGGCCTTACCGGCGGCGGGAGCGCTGACTTCCACTGCGGGAGCCGCACCGGGCAGGGGCATGACACCGTGCTCCAGCAGGGCGCGGTTGAAGGCGGGCACGCTCTTGTCCATGAGCGCGGCATATTCGATTTTCACCCCCGCCAAGTCTTTTTCGATGTCCTGGAGCAGGGCGTACTCGGTGTCGGTAGGCGGGAAATTGGCGCCGCCGGCCACATCGCCGGCGCCGGGGCCGATTTCAGCGTTCAGCCAAAGCAGGTTGTAGTAGATCTGATAGGGCTCGACGAAATACTTGTCGTCGCTGGCGGTGAGAGACTTGGACACTAACTTGTATTCCACGTCTTCCATCTGACGGCCAGCCTTCTCGGCACTCTGAAGAAGCTCGGGATTGCCCTTTTCGGAGCGCAACATTCCGGACACATCATTCAATTGCTTGCGCATCCATTCCAGACGGTTGACCATGTCGGCAACTTGGCTGACCTCATCGCGGATGCGCAACTGCAGCTTGACCGAGGCCTGGATTTCAGCGTCAGTAGCGGAAGCGCGGGGATCGCGCACGATTTGTAGCGGCTGGGTGTACGTGTGGCCGTCTACGGAGAGGCGCACGGTGTATTTGCCGGGCGCGGCCATGGGACCGGGCAGGTCTTTGGATTCCATGCCCCAATGGGTAATGGGGCGCGATTCCTTGCCCCAGAAGCGCGGCTCCTGCCAGATGCGCGGGTTGACCTCGGGCGCGGTGCGCAACGCGACCAGGTGCGGGCCTTCGTAGTTCAGGTCCCAGTCAATGCGATTGAGACCGGCCTTACCCGGAGCTTTGAGGTCGCGGACAAGGTTGCCGGCGGAATCGAGGATTGCGATCTTCACCGGATCCTTGGCGGCCTGCGGCAAAGAATAAGTCAGAAAGGCGCGGCCCATGTCCGGAAAGCGCCAGACGGGGCGGGAGGCGAACAGACGCACGCCGGTCTGCGACTGCTTGCGAGCCAACTGTTCCAAAGGCGAAATGTCGTCGAGGATGTAGATGCCTCGGCCGTATGTGGAAACCACCAGGTCGTGGAAATTGCGCTGTACCACCGCCCAGGAGACGGTGGCGTGGGGGAGGCCCTTCTGCAGTTCGGTCCAGTGGGCGCCGTCGTCGAGCGAGTAGTAAAGGCTGTTGCCGGTGCCGGCGAAGAGCAGGCCCTTCTGGTTGGGATCTTCGGCGATGACGCGCACATAGGCCAGCGAACTTTTGGGCAGGGTACCGCTAATAAGTTTCCAGGAGCGGCCGAAGTCAGCCGTCTTATAAATGTAGGGGTCGCGGTTGTCCATGAGATGAAGGTCAACCGAAACGTAAGCCGTTCCAGGATTGAATAATGATGGCTGAATGCTGGTGATGGTGCCCCAGGCAGGCAGGCCGGCGATGTTTTTGGTGACGTTCTCCCAATGGCCGCCGCCATCGCGGGTGTTCCAGACCTGGCCATCGTTGGTGCCGGCCCAGATGAGGCCTTTCTGAATGGTGGAAGGGGCGATGGCGTACACGACTTCGCCGTAGAACTGCCCCAGGTTGTCGCCGACAATTCCACCGGAAGAAATGATGCGGCTGGGGTCATGGGTGGAAAGATCGGGGCTGATGACGGACCAACTCTGGCCACCGTTGGTGGTTTTGAAGATCACCTGGCAGCCGTAGTAGACGGTGTTGTGGTCGAAGGGATCAATGGCCAGGGGAGGAGTCCAGTGGCAGCGATACTTCAGATTTGTGGGCGGAGAATCGAGAGTGTGCAGCCAGGGACTGACGGAGCGCGCCATCTGGGAGCGGGCGTCCCAGCGGGTAACTTCGTCGCCATAGCAGGTGGCCCAGACAATGTTGGGGTCGGTGATATCGGGCAGAGTGAAGCCGGATTCGCAGCCGCCCATGTGGTGGGTCCAGCCGGTATCGGGACTCTGGCCGTATTCGAGTGGCGGGGAAACGCTGGGGCCGCGCATGGTGCCGTCGTCCTGCATGTTTCCATAAACGTAATAGGGAACCTGGTTGTCCACGGCGACGTGATACATCTGGGCGATGGGCAGGGTGACGCGATGGAAGCCGCGGCCATGCACGGTGGTGATGATGAGGCCGCCATCGTCGGTGATGACGAAGCGGTCGGAGTTCTTAGGGTCAATCCAGATGTCGTG
>DATJEH010000277.1:0-5282 GCA_035496875.1 Terriglobales bacterium
CCCGGATTACCGCAGCGCCACAGTGAATTACCGTCTGATGCGCGCGGGAAATTTCAGGCCCTGGGCTGAGGGCATGGTCAATGCCGATGACGCCCTGGCAGAGGACGTACTGGTTTCGCAGTTGATGGACCAGGTTGCCACTCGGGTAGCGGACCAGATCCGCAAGCCGCATGCCAGCGGGCCGGAGTAGGTTCGAGATTACGCTGATATAAGCCTGATCACTCATTGATCGTACCCAAACCAGAGACGAAACAAGTTACTGTCTCTATCCCTATGCGAAGTTCTGCGGACGCAAAGACATGTCGGTAGAGATGTTGCCTGCAAGCTATCCCGCGGCTCCTCTGAGGAGGCGGGGGGAGCTAAAATAGACTTACGGATTGGCGCATCCAAGCTGGTGTGGGGTATCGAACAACTCGCCTCAGCGTACTTTCAGGTCATGCCAGGACATAACTCGTGATTCCATCGTTGCTGGAACGAAAAATCGAAAAGCGGCCGGACAAGGTGCGGCTGGCGGGACGGATTCTCTTCCTGACAGAGGACCCGGAGCTCATCAAACGGCAATTAGCGGGATGGGACCTGCCCTGGGACTCCAGGAACCCGGCCAATAATCCCAAGCTGCGTGACGACATTTCCACCGACGAGATCACGCCGGCGCACTACTGCTTTTACTTTGACCAGACCCTGGGTGAGATTCCCTACCTGGGGCTGAAGTGCGGAGGGGTGCTGCCCATTGCCCGTGGCGAGGTGAAGAAGGGCGGTTTCGTAGCCGCTGTAAGCGGCAAGCGGCGGGGCAAAGGCTCCAGCCGGGAGCAGTCGCCCTATGCCGAGCTGTGCGCCGGCATCCGCCTGGTGGTGGCAGAAAATATCGAGCGCATTTACAAGCAGAACTGCCAGAACCTGGGGGTGCTGACTTCGACCGACTTCTCGCTCATCGCGAAAATTCGCGCCGGCGAGGAGATTCCGCTGGCCGAGTTCACTCAGGGCGAAGACGAGATTACGCGGCAGATCATCGAATACGGCGGGCTGTTCCCCTTCAACGTGGCGCGGCTGCAGGGGAAGGTATTTTTGCCGCCCATCCAGACCAGGGCGCGCCCCATGACGGTGGCGGAAAAGATTTTTGCCCGCCACATGATCCACGACAAAGACCAGGTGGGCGTGACGGCGGTGAAGCCCGGCGATGCAGGCTTTGCGCGCGCCGACCTGCGTTTCAGCCATGAGTACGTGACGCCCATGGCATCTATCTTCTTCGAGCAACTGGTGGGCAAGGAGGCGCCCGTCAACGATCCTTCCACCATCATCTTTTTCCGCGACCACCTGACTTTCCTCGACGAGGTAATCTCCGAAGAAAAGCGAAAGATGGGATTGCTGGACCTGGCCACCCAGCTGAAGTTTAAGCAGCAGGACTTCGCCAAATCGCGAGGCATCAAGCTCCATGGCGAGCTGCGCGACCGCAAAGGTTCGGAGGGCATTTGCCACTCCATCGTGCTGGAAAGCTACGCCCTTCCGGGGCAGCTCAACGTGGGCTCGGACTCGCACACCCCGCACGTGGGCGCGATCGGCTGCGTGGCCTTCGGCATCGGCACCACCGACGTATTCAATTCCTGGATTACGAAGGACGTGCGGGTGCGCGTGCCGGAGAGTGTAAAACTCGAAATTCGCGGCAAGCGCCATCCCAACGTCACCGCCAAGGATTTCATCCTCAAAATTTTGTCGCTCGATTACGTGCGCAGCGGCAAGGCGCTGGCCAAAGTAATGGAGTATTCGGGCGAGGCCATCGAGGAGCTGAGCGTGGACGAGCGCGCCACTATGACCAACATGGCGGCGGAAATCGGCGGTTTCACCGGCATTGTGGCGCCGGACAAAAAGGTGATGGAGTTTCTGGTGGAGCGCCGGGGTATGGAACGCCAACGCGCGCAGGAGCTCATCACGGGGCTGAACAGCGACTCCGGCGCCGACTATGCCCACGTCATCGAGCTGGATGCGGCCGACATCACGCCTATGGTGGCCACGCCCGGCGATCCCGGCAATGGCAAGTACATCCGCGAACTGAACACGCCCGTGCCGGTGGAAATCGCCTACGGCGGCACTTGCACCGCGGGCAAAAACGAAGACATGGACATGTACGCGCGGGTGCTGGCGGAGGCGCTGCGCCAGGGAAAACGGGTGGCGGAAAGCTGCAAGTTCTACATCCAGTTCGGCTCCCAGGAGACGCGCGAGTACTGCGTGCGCAAGGGCTACCTGGACGTGTTTAAGCGAGCGGGAGCTATTGTGATTGAGCCCAGCTGCGGGGCCTGCATCAACGCCGGGCCGGGGGTTTCGACGCGTTCCGACCAGGTGGTGATCAGCGCGCAGAACCGCAATTTCCCAGGTCGCAGCGGGCCGGGGCAGATGTACCTGGCCAGCCCCCTGACGGTGGCGGCCAGCGCTGTGGCGGGCTACATCTGCGAATACGAACCGGCGGAGCAGCGGGAGTTAGTACCGGCGTGAAAGCAGTGGTTAGTTGTCAGTGGTCAGTGAAACCCAGCTGACTGGCTGGCTAGCTAACTAGCGTGAAATGCAGCGCTCCGGATGATGGCAATGGCAGGTAAGATGGGAAAACTTGCCATTGGCTGAAAAGGCGCTGGGGGCGGGTGTAGAAGGGTGAGATTCTTACCGGCCGGTTTGGCCCACGGGTGTTCCCGCTGCGAAGGCAATGCCGTGCGGCGGCCTCAAAACCTGTACACCCAACATGGCATTCTTGCTAGAATTGGGGACAGTCAGCCTCACCGCGAACTGCTCCGAGGAGATACAAAGCTCATGGCTTATGTGATTGCGGAACCGTGCATAGGGACCAAGGACACGGCGTGCGTGGATGCCTGCCCGGTGGACTGCATCCACCCCAAGAAGGATGAACCGGCGCACGCTGAAGAAGAGATGCTCTACATTGACCCGGTGGAATGCATAGACTGCGGCGCCTGTGTGCCAGTGTGTCCAGTGTCGGCCATCTTCGCCCTGGATGATCTGCCGGAAAAGTGGAAAAGCTTCACCGAGCGCAACGCCGCTTATTACGGCCGCACGCCGGCGTAGTCCCGATTGCGAAAAGAATTTTTTGAGGCGCACACCCGTGGGTGTGCGCCTTTGTGTTGTTAGCTGGGTAGCTGACTAGCCAACTAGCTCAATAGCATTCAAGGCCGGAGCGTTGCGGCTAGACAGCCAGTTAGCCAGGCAGCTAGTCAGCCTGATCCATCCGCTGGTCATCCACAGAGGGCAGCATTTAGAATGAAAATTTAGCCTGGTGCCGGAATACAGCACAGAGACGCGGCGGGCGGGTTGGGCCGCGGCGGGTAGCCGTCCATGCCGCTGAAAGAGTCAGAGGCGATCGTGCTGCGCACGTATCCGCTGCGCGAAGCGGACTTGCTGGTCACGCTGTTCACGCGCGCGGAAGGCAAGGTGCGCGGCGTGGCCCGGGCGGCGAAGAAGTCAAAGAAGCGGTTTGGAGGCGCGCTCGAGCCGCTTACCCTGGTGCGCGCTTTTTGGGACGATCGCGAGCGCCAGGAATTGGCCCGGCTGGATTCGTGCGAGGTGCTGGAATCGCCCCTGGCCAGGCAGGTGACTTATCCCCGGGCCGTGGCCTTGGGACATCTGGCCGAGGTTCTGGACGAGTTGCTGCCCGACCGGGAGGCGAACGACGCGGTGTTCCGCCTGACCTTAACCGTGCTGGAACAACTGGCGGGTGACCGCATCTGGATGCCGCTCACCTATTTTGAGCTGTGGATGACGCGCCTGGTGGGCTTTCTGCCGGAGCTTTCCGAATGCGTGGCCTGCGGCACGGCCTTGAACGGCAGCCGGGCGTTTTATCACGCACTGGTGGATGGGCTGACGTGCGCCGAGGACAAACGCCTGGCTTCGTCGGAGATGTCGCGGGAATCGCGGGTGTTGGCCGGGGAGATGTTTCGCGCTCCCATAGAGAATTTCGCCACGCTGACATGGCCAAAGGCCAAGGCCGCCGACCTGCGCAAGTTTCTGGTGCAGATTCTGGAACGGCACCTGGAAAAAAAGCTGGTGACCGCGGGGATGCTGGAGAGAATCAGCGGCTAGTGTCTAGCCACTAGCTCCTAGCTTGTTCCGGCGAGGGTTTAGCCATCAGCACTCAGCAGTCAGCATGCAGCCGGCAAACGGAATCGTGGATGGCTGAAGGCTGAAGACTGAGTGCTGAGACACTGATGTCAACGAAAACCAATCCGCTCACCTTTCAGGAGCTCATCCTGCGCCTGCAGAGCTTCTGGGCGGAGCGCGGCTGCGTGCTGCAGCAGCCCTACGACCTGGAAGTGGGGGCGGGGACCATGGCGCCGGAAACGTTTTTGCGGGTGCTCGGACCGCAGCCGTATAAGGTGGCCTACGTGCAGCCTTCACGGCGGCCGGCCGACGGGCGCTACGGCGAGAATCCCAACCGCCTCTATAAGCACACGCAGTTGCAGGTGATTCTCAAGCCTCCGCCGGAGAACGTGCAAGAGCAGTATCTGGAATCGCTGGCGGCCCTTGGCATTGACCTGCGCCAGCACGACATCAAGTTCGAGGAGGACAACTGGGAGTCGCCCACCCTGGGCGCCTGGGGAATCGGCTGGCAGGTGATGCTGGATGGCCTGGAGATCACGCAGTTCACTTACTTCCAGCAGTGCGGGGGCGTAGACCTGGAGCCGATTTCAGCTGAGCTTACCTACGGGCTGGAGCGCATCGCAGCCTTTTTGCAGGATGTGAACAGCATTTACGACATCGTGTGGGCGCGCGATCCGCACGGCGGCAAGGCGGTGACCTACGGCGATGTGCGACTGGCGGATGAGCTGCAGTTTTCCGTGTACAACTTCGAGGCCGCCGACGTAGAGAAGACCTGGAAACACCTGGAACTGTGCGAGGCGGAGTGCCAGGCGCTGCTGCAGCGGTTTCGCGGGCCAAAAAAAGAAAAACCGGGTGAGGCGAAGGCCGCTGCGCATGCCGCTACCGGCGGCAGCCTTCCCGAGCAGCACGACTTTTCCGAGCCGCGGACCGCCGAGCCGCAGAACGGGTCCGTGGGGGCGCCGGACATTACGCGCTTTCCGCTATTGCCGGCTTACGACCTGTGCCTTAAATGTTCGCATTTGTTCAACGTGCTGGACGCGCGGGGAGCGATTTCGGTGACCGAGCGGGTGGGCGTGATCGCCCGTATCCGCAACCTGGCGGTGGGCATTGCCAAGGCGTGGATTCAGCAGCAAAGCGCGGTAGAAGCGAAGACGGCAAGCCAACCCGCGGCGAAGGCGCGGGAACAG
>DATJEH010000278.1:0-16931 GCA_035496875.1 Terriglobales bacterium
TTCCGCAGGAATGATGGCGCCGATCTGGCCGAAAAAGTTGGCCGGCTGGCCGCCGATCCCGAATTACGCCGCAGCTACGGGCTACGGGCTTACCGCCGCGCTCTGCAGCGCTTCACCGCCGAGCGCATGGTCAACGAATACCTGCAGCTTTACTACTCGTTGGCTAGAGTGGAGGCCCTGGCGGCGTGAGCCATCGTCTGAAGCTGCGCTTCTTCGCCCACTCCTGGGTTTCCGACTGGAACCACGGCAACGCCCATTTCCTGCGCGGCCTGGTGCGGGAATTGATCCGCCTGGGGCACGAGGTGCGCTGCTACGAACAATCAGGGGCGTGGTCCGTGGCCAATCTCCTGCGCGAAGAGGGCGACCGCGCGCGCGCCGCCATTGAGGAATTCTGGAGAACGTTCCCCGAACTGGACGTGCGCTTCTACCAGACTGACGCCGGCTATCTTAATTTTGCCCGCGAAGAACTGCGGGGGGCGGATGTTGTCATTGTCCACGAATGGAATCCGCCGGAGGTGGTGGAAACTATCGCAGCTCTGAAGCGGGAGTTGGGTTTCAAAGTGCTGTTCCATGATACCCACCATCGCGCCTACAGCAATCCCAAAGAGGTGCTGCGCCTGCCCCTGCGCGAATTTGATGGGGTTCTGGCCTTTGGGGAAGCCATTCGCCGCATTTATTGCGACGCGTTTGGGATTCGGAAAGCATGGACCTTTCACGAAGCCGCCGACCTCAGCAATTTTCATCCTCTTGATGCGGACAAAACCACGGACGTGATCTGGGTAGGGAATTGGGGCGACGAGGAGCGCAGCCAGGAATTGCAGCAATTTCTGATGGGGCCGGCGGCAGCATTGCACGGCCGCAAAATCGCGGTGCATGGGGTTCGATATCCCCAGGAAGGCCGCCGCAAGCTGGAATCGGCGGGGATCGAGTTTCGCGGCTACCTGCCCAACCTGCGTGCGCCGCGCGCCTATGCGGAGAGCGCCGTCACCGTGCATGTGCCCCGGCGACAGTATGCCAACGGGTTGAGTGGGGTGCCCACCATCCGTGTTTTTGAAGCCCTGGCTTGTGGCATTCCGCTGCTATGCGCCCCCTGGACAGATACGGAAAATCTGTTTCGCCCCGGAGAAGACTACCTGTGCGTGCCTGACGGCCGTTCTATGGCGGCGCAATTACACCATTTCCTGTCCGATCCTGCCGCCCGGCGGCAAATGGCCGCCAATGGACTGCAGACAATTCAGCAGCGGCACACCTGCGCTCATCGTGCCCATCAACTTCAGGAGATTTGCGAGGAACTGGGAAAATGAGGATCTTTGTTTTCGGCTCCAGCCTGACTTCGTCTTACTGGAACGGAGCCGCCACGTATTATCGTGGCCTTTACAACAACCTGCAGGATTTGGGGCATGAGATTACGTTCGCCGAGCCCGACATCTACGATCGCCAGAAAAACCGCGATGCCGGGGAAATTGATTACGCCGAGGTCGTTGTCTACACCACGCCGCGCGACCTCGACCGCATGCTGGCTCGGGCCTGCGACGCTGACCTTGTCATCAAGCACAGCGGGGTAGGCGCGGATGACGAATTCCTGGAGCGCGAGGTGTTGCGCTGCCGCTGCTGCGGCACGCGGGCCGCCTTCTGGGATGTGGATGCGCCCGCCACGCTGGAGCGCGTCGAACAGAATCCCGAGGACCCCTTCCTGGGATTTATTCCACAATACGACTACATCTTTACTTATGGCGGAGGGGCGCCGGTGGTGGCGCATTATCTCCATCTGGGCGCCAGGAACTGCCATCCCATCTACAACGCGCTGGAACCAGAGAGCCATCACCCCGTGCCGCCGGACCCCGCTCTCAGCTGCGACCTGGTGTTTGTCGCTCACCGCCTGCCTGACCGCGAGCGGCGCGTCGAGCAGTTCTTTCTGCGCGCTGCCGAACTGGCGCCGGATCTTTCATTCATCCTGGGCGGCGAAGGCTGGGCGGGGAAGGCCATGCCCCGGAACGTGCGCTGGATCGGGCATGTGGGAACCGGGGACCACAATCGCGTGAACTGTTCGGCGCGCATGGTCCTGAACGTTAACCGCGAATCCATGGCCAGCGTGGGATTTTCTCCACCCACGCGCGTTTTCGAAGCTGCGGGCGCCGGCGCCTGTGTGATTACAGACGCTTGGACGGGCGTCGAAACTTTTTTCGAGCCGGAAAAGGAAATTCTACTGGCTTCTTCCGCGGAAGAGATTGTGCATCTCCTGAGAACCCTGGACAAGGAGCAGAGCACGCAGGTAGGCGCTGCCATGCGGGCTCGCGCTTTACGCGATCACACCTATGCCTTACGCGTCCGGCAGGTGGATGAAATTCTGCGCCCGGCTCGGCAGCAGAGCCCCCGGCCTGAGCCGCGCACTACCGTAGCTGCCTGAATGTGGAGGAGCGAATTGAAGGTCGTCATCTTCGGTCTCTCGATCACTTCGGCCTGGGGTAATGGCCATGCCACCACCTTTCGCTCGCTGACGCGCGCCCTGCACGCCCGCGGCCACAAGATTGTCTTTTTCGAACGGAATTTGGACTGGTACGCTTCCAACCGTGACCTGCCCGATCCACCGTTCTGCAAAGTGTGTCTCTTCCAGAGCTGGGACACAGTCCTGGCCCAGGCGCGATGGGAAATAAACAACTGCGATGTGGCCATGGTGGGTTCGTATTTTCCCGATGGTATCCGCGCCATTGATGAGGTGCTGAACTCGCCCGCTCCGGTCAAGGCTTTTTACGACATAGATACGCCGGTAACGGTGGCGCAACTGCGGAGCTCCGGCACAACTGAATACCTGCGCGGGAGCCAGATACCGGGCTTCGATTTGTATTTCAGTTTCACCGGCGGCCCCATGCTGCGGGAGCTGGAGAGCCGGTTCGGAGCTCAGCGAGCGCTGCCGCTTTACTGTTCGGTAGACGAGCAGGAGTATCGGACGTGGCCGGTGCACAAGCGCTACCAGTCGGATATGAGCTACATGGGCACGTATGCTCCCGACCGCCAGCCCAAGATCGAAGAACTGTTCTGCGAACCGGCGCGCCGTCTGCCGCGGCAAAGGTTTCTGCTCGCCGGGCCGCAATATCCCCGGCAGCTGCGCTGGCCGGCCAACGTGCGGCGCATCCGCCATCTCAACCCGCGCTGGCACGCGCGGTTTTACAGTTCGTCCCGGCTTACCCTGAACGTCACCCGGCGCGCTATGGTGCAGGCAGGCTACTCTCCTTCGGTGCGCCTGTTCGAAGCGGCGGCTTGCGGCGCCACCCTCGTTTCCGATAACTGGCCGGGCCTGGACTCCTTCTTTGTGCCGGGAAAAGAGATCCTGGTTCCCTCCGGCTCCGACGACGTAACCGCGTATCTGGCTGCGGCCGAGGAATCTGAGCTGCGGCGCATTGGGCTCGGCGCCCAGCAACGGGTGCTGGCTGAGCACACCGCCCAGCGCCGCGCCGAACAGTTTGAGCAGTATGTCAGCCGGTTCCATGCGCGTCCGCTTCCCGCTTTCGGGGAACCCGCGGTTGCGGTATAGCACTCGCCGGCTTGGCTCACGCCAGCCTCAAGCTTCTCGGCTAACTTCCGGAGCCACTGCCGCATCAATCCAAATGGGGTTGATCCCTTTCCTCTTTCCACCTGCAAGTCACTAGAAACGTTTGAGGAGGTGTACCCGGTGAGAGTTGCGATAGTCGCACCACCTTTCATAAGCGTCCCGCCCCGGCGTTATGGGGGGACGGAATTGTTCATCGCGCAGCTGGCGGCAGGGTTGCGGAATGCGGGAGTGGACGTGGTGGTTTATGCCAATGGTGAATCCACGTTGGACGTTGAGACCCGCTGGCTGTTCCCCAAGTCACAGTGGCCTATCCAGGGCGAGCTTTATGACAGCCTGAAGGACCTGAACCACACTACCTGGGCCATCAAGGACGCGTCTCGTACTTGCGATATTATTCATATTAATAATGCACCCGGCCTGATCTGCTCTCGTTTCATCAATCGCGCTTTTGTGTACACCCTGCATCACCCGCACTTATCCGAGTTGAGTGATTTCTACAGCTACTTTCCCGAAGTCAACTACGTGACCATCAGCGATTTCCAACTCCGCCAGGAAACCATGCCCCACCTGCAGACCATTCACCACGGCATGGATTTTTCCCAGTATCAGGTGGGCGGACGGAAGCGGGAGTATTTGGCTTTTCTGGGGCGGATCGCTCCCATCAAAGGTCCTCATCTCGCCATTCAGGCGGCTAAGAAGGCGGGCATTCCGCTGAAGATCGCGGGCGAAGTCCAGCCCATTTTTCGCGGCTACTTTGAAGCCGAAATCAGGCCCCACCTGGACGGCAATTTCATCGAGTACATCGGTGAAGCCGACCTGGCGGCCAAAAATGAACTGCTTGGCGGGGCCGTGGCCATGCTTTTTCCCATTCAGTGGGACGAGCCTTTTGGACTGGTCATGCTGGAGGCCATGGCTTGCGGCACACCGGTGCTGGCGCTGCCGGGAGGTTCGGTGGCGGAAGTGATCGAGAACGGCGTTACTGGCTTCATCTGTAGCTCGGTAGAGGAAATAGCGGCGCGGGCGCGGGAGATTGGTCAGGCCATTGCTCCGGCGCTGGTGCGGCAGCATGTGCAGGACAGGTTTTCCCTCGAGCACATGGCTGCGCGTTACGCTAAGCTGTACAAGAGCATCTTGACGGCCGGCCAGGCCTCCAACCTTACAGCTCTCATTGAGGAGCAACGTGCGGTGGCATGAGCGCGCGAATCTCGATTCCGCAACCGGAGTTGGTAGAAATTCCCTCGCCCTACGTCGAGCCGCGAGTGAAGTTTCAGACCCTGGAGCCGCGCAAGGTCAACAACCTCACCCTGATTGAGGGCAAAACTTTCCTCTCCACCACGGTGGCGGGCGATATCACCCCCGCCGGCGCGCCTGACGTCGGCTTCTTCCACGACGATACCCGTTTTCTCAGCTACCTGGAGCTGAAGGTAGGCGGGCACCGCGCCGTGGTTTTGTCGTCCAGCACGGAAAGCACTTTCGTTTCGCAAATTGAACTGACTACCGGCAACATCACCCTGCGTGATTCCTTCGACCTGCCGGAAAACACCATTCACATCCGCCGCGAGCAGTTGCTGGGCAGCGATATTTTGTTCGACCGCTTCACCTTTGAGAACTTCAACCTTGGGCCCGTGGAAATGTTCATCGAGCTCTCCTTCGAAGCCGATTTCGTGGACGTTTTCCAGGTGCGCGGGTGCCCGCGTTCCGCTCACGGGCAGTACTATCGGCCCGTCGTGGCACACGATCATCTTTCCTTCTATTACCGGGGGCGGGACGGAATTCTGCGCCAAACCATGATCGCCATGCGGCCGGCTCCCGCCCACCTGGGCGAGCGCAGCGCCGGCTGGGATCTGAAACTGCCTCCCCTGCAGCAGTTCCAGATGGAGATAACCGTTACTCCCATCGTGGAGGGCAAGCAGACGGCGGCGCACAATTACGAATTTGCCGCTAACCTGCGACGCCGGCGGGAGAAATATGCCGAGTGGCAGAGCCTCTCCACCATTTTCAGCAGCAGCCACGGCGTGTTCGACGCCGCCCTGCAAACCGCCATTGGCGACTTCCACGCCCTGCAGATCCCGGATGGCAACCAGTGCACCATTGGCGCCGGCATTCCCTGGTTCGCCACCATTTTTGGGCGTGACTCCATCATCGCCTCTTACCAGGCGCTGGCTCTCAATCCCCAGCTCGCAATCGACACTTTGCGGGTGCTCGCCCGCTACCAAGGCACGGAGTACAACGACTGGCGCGACGAGGAGCCGGGCAAAATCCTGCACGAGCTCCGCACCGGCGAGATGACGCGCAGCGGCGAGATGCCCTTCGGCCCCTATTACGGCTCGGTGGATGCGACCCCACTGTTCCTGATCCTGCTCAGCGAAACCTACAATTGGACCGCCGACGATGAGCTGGTGCGCGAGCTGCTGCCCGCCGCCTACCGCGCCCTGGACTGGATTGACCGCTACGGCGACCTCGATGGCGACGGCTTCGTGGAATTTCTGCGGCGTTCGCCCAAGGGCCTGGTCAACCAGGGATGGAAGGATTCGTGGGATGCCAATATGCGTCCTGATGGGACGGTGGCGCGGCCGCCGCTGGCCCTGGTCGAGGTGCAGGGCTACGTTTATGAAGCCAAGTACCGCATGGCCTCGCTGCTGCGCGCCTTCGGCGATACCGGGCGAGCCGAGCGCCTGCGCAAGGAAGCCGCCGAACTTGCCAAGCGTTTGGAAAAGGCGTTCTGGATGCCGGATGCGGGTTACTATGCAATGGCTCTCGACGACAAGAAGCGGCCGCTCTCGGTCATCTCCTCTAACGCCGGGCAGCTGCTGTTCACTCGCGTCCTGACTCGGGAGCGCGCCCGCGCCCTGGTCAATCGGATTATGCATGAAGACATGTTCACCGGCTGGGGCTGGCGTACACTGGCCAGCTCGGAGCGCGTGTTCAACCCGCTCAGCTATCACCGAGGGTCGGTGTGGCCGCATGACAACTCGCTGATCGCCCACGGTATGGCGCTGAACGAATTTCGCCGCCCGGTGCTGCGGCTGCTGACGGCGATGTTCCAGGCGGCGCTCAACTTCCGCGATTATCGCCTGCCCGAACTGTTCTGCGGCGTGCAGCGGCGGGAAAACGACGAACCCGTGCACTACCCGGTCTCGTGCTCGCCCCAGGCCTGGGCTTCAGGCGCGCTATTGCTGATTCTTTCTTCGGTGCTCGGGATTCGTCCCAGCGCCCAGCGCAAGGAACTGAACATCATCAACCCCGAACTGCCCGATTGGCTCGATCACCTGCATATCCGCAACCTGCGCGTGGGCAAGAGTCGCGTGGGTCTGGACTTCAGCCGCCGCCGCGACCGCACCTTCTGCAACGTGGTGGATATCGGCGGTGACAAGCTGCTGGTGAATGTGGCGTTTAAGAAGTAGCGGTCAGCGCGCAGCAGTCAACATTCAGCCCGTCGGCCGATCGGCGGTATGGCAAGGCAGTGGCACTTAGCATTTAGCACTTAGCATTTGGCCAACCACGGATTTTGCTGTTAATGAACCACCACGGACGTTCACGGGCTAAGTGCCAATTGCTAACTGCTAACTGCTTCTTTTAGTCTAGACAATCCAAATCCGTTCAGGAGACCACATGGCTGACGTCAAGGTTACGGTACGCAGAAACGGTCCTTTTCGCGTGGAGGCTGCCCCGGGCAGCATTGAAATTGTGGATGCCGACGGCAACCCCTATGACCTTTCCGCTAAAATGAAGGAAGGTAAGCTGGCGTTCTCCCTCTGCCGCTGTGGCGGTTCCGTGAACAAGCCGTTCTGCGACGGCACTCACTCGAAGATCGGCTTCCAGGCCGCCGAAGCCGCGGTCAAATCCTCCGACCAGGCGCAAAGCGGCACTACTGCCCAGAGCGGCCTGCCTCCGGCCGCGGATCCATCGCGGCTTAAAGTCTAGGTCAGAAAGGCAGGGCTGAGGCGGCAAAACTGCACCGCGCGGTTGGTGCGGCCCTGAAGCCGTGGCCCAAGGCCTAATCGCGGGCAAGGGCGCCCGTGCCGCAAAGTTGGAGGTGGCGCACGCGAGATGCTTCGGGCATGAGTGCTTTCAGCATGACTCCCGCCATTGTGAAACTGGAAACTCGAAACCTTGAAACCTCAAAACCTTAAAACCTTAAAACCTTGAAACCTACCTCCTCACCCCGCTCGTCTCCACCGCCTGCTTCTTCACCGGCTTGGCCATTCTCGCCATGCTGTCTTCCACCAGCCCAGGGAAGAGCTGGTAGAACTTCACATAGATGTGGTTGCTCCAGGGCACCACAATTTCCCGTTTACGTTTCAGATATGCGCGCAGCACCGCCCGGGCCACGCGCTCGGCGCTGATCCCGCCGCCTCTGGGCGGCCGTAGTTCCATGCCCGACTTGCCGGGCACACGGTTGGCCTGGAAATTGGTCTTGATGAATCCCGGGCACACGGTCAGCACGTGCACGCCCGTTCCCCGCAACTCCCCTCGCGCCGCCTTTCCAATAGCGTTCATGGCGAACTTGGTGGCGCAATATGCCGCCGAGTAGGGCAGTGCAATGTGCCCGGCCACGCTGGAAATGTTGATGATGGTTCCCGAGCGCTGCTGCTTCATTACCGGAATCACGGCCTGCATGCCCTGGATGGCGCCAAACAGGTTGGTATCGAACATGGCGCGGCACTCGGCCATGTCCATCATTTCCACCGAATCTCTCATCCCATAACCGGCGTTATTGATCCACACGTCAATGCGCCCAAAGTGGTGGAGGGTCAGGCTCACCACCTTGTCAATTTCCTCGCGGTTGCGAACATCGCAGGAAAGGGCCAGTGTGCGGCCGGTTTGGCCGACGCGCTGGCGGGCGGCCTCGGCGCGGCCCGCGTCGCGCGAGCTCAGCACCACGCTGCAGCCGCGGCCGGCAAAAACCCGCGCCAAGGCTTCGCCAATCCCCATGGAGGCGCCGGTGACTACCACCACCCGTCCCGTGATGTCCACATCTTTTGCGGAGGCCATGCGCTGCTTGTATTCCGTAGCCCGTGGGGAAGTCAAGTCCGCGGAGTAGAATCGGAAATATCCTTCCGCTCCTGGCCGGCGGGATGGCGGAGGCGTTTTGCGAGATAAGTTGCTGCCCCTGTTCCCTCTGGACGTGGTTCTGTTCCCGGACACGCCGCTGCCGCTTCATGTTTTTGAGCCGCGTTATAAGGAGATGATCGGCGAATGCCTGGAGCAAAAGCTGGCTTTTGGCGTGGTGCGCGCCAAGGAGAACAGCCTGGCCGAGATTGGCTGCACGGCAGAAATCGTGGCGGTTACCAAAAAATATGACGACGGCCGCTTGGATATTGTCGCTGAAGGCCGCCGCCGCTTTCAGATTCGCAACGTCAACCATGAGCGCTCGTTTCTGCAGGGAGAGGTGTCTTACTTCGAGGATGAGACTGGCCCGCCCAAATCCGACGAAGTGCAGCGCGCGGTCAAGCTGCACGCCCAGATCATGGAACTGCTGGCCGCCGAAGCCGGCCCGCCCGATCCGGAAGACCCGCAGCTCTCCTTCCACCTGGCCGGCACCCTTCCTCTCGACCTCGATTTCAAGCAAACGCTTTTAGGGCTGCGCTCGGAATCTGAACGCGTGGTCGGCCTCATCGAATATTATGAGGCCATCCTGCCTAACCTGCGCCGCGCGGTAAAAGCCCGCAACAAGGCCGGGGGCAACGGCCACGCGGGTTGAGCGTATAATCGGGGCAATGTTGTTCTTCCGTGGGGGACTCTCTTCATGAATCTGCCGCGCACTTTAGGCGAACTTCGCCACAGCGCCTTTTCCGCAGAACGGCTCAGCACGCGGCGCGTCAAGGATGAAATGCGGGATAACCTGGTCCTCCGGCTGCAGCAGGAAGGGCCGCTTTTCCCCGGCATTGTAGGTTATGACGATACGGTAGTGCCGCAGATCGTCAACGCCATTTTGTCGCGGCACAACTTTATTCTGCTCGGGCTGCGCGGCCAGGCCAAGAGCCGCATTTTGCGCGCGCTGGCCACCTTGCTGGATCCTCAGCTGCCTTATCTCTCGGGCTGCGAGATTCACGACAATCCCTACGCCCCCATCTGCCGCCGCTGCCAGGAACTCATCCGCGAGAAGGGCGACGCCGCGCCTATCGCCTATCTTGCGCCCGAGCAGCGCTATGTGGAGAAGCTGGCCACGCCTGACGTGACCATTGCCGATCTGATCGGGGACATTGATCCCATCAAGGCGGCCCGCGGCGGACACGAACTCAGCAGCGAGCTTACCGTTCACTACGGTCTGCTGCCCCGCGCCAATCGCGGCATCTTCGCCATTAACGAGTTACCCGATCTGGCGGGCAAGATTCAGGTCGGCCTTTTTAACATCATGCAGGAAGGCGATGTGCAGATTAAGGGTTACCCTGTGCGCCTGCCCCTGGACGTGGCCCTGGTGTTCAGCGCCAACCCCGAGGATTACACCGCCCGCGGCAAAATCATTACCCCGTTGAAAGACCGCATCGGCTCGGAAATTCGCACTCATTACCCGGCCAGCGTCGAGGAAGGCATCACCATCACCGCCCAGGAAGCCTGGACGCAGCGCAACGGCAACAAGCTGCACATTCCCAAATACGTACGCGAAGTAATCGAGCGCGTGGCCTTCGCGGCCCGCGAAGACAAGCGCATTGACAAGCGCTCCGGCATCAGTCAGCGCCTGCCCATCAGCTGCATGGAGAACGTCATCTCCAACGCTGAGCGGCGGGCCATCCGCAACCGCGAGGAGCTGGTGGTTCCGCGTGTGGGCGACGTTTACGCTGCCATGCCCGCCATCACCGGCAAGCTGGAGCTGGAGTATGAAGGCGAAATGCGCGGCGCCGATAATGTTGGCCGCGAGCTCATCCGCGCCGCCATCGCCAAGACCTATGATGAATATTTCGGAGGAGTAAACCTGCAGCAGGTGGTGACCTGGTTTGACCTGGGAGGCGAAATCAAGCTCACGGATGCGAACAACGCCAGACAGCTTTTTCAGGAACTGAAGAACATTCAGGGGCTGCTGGATAAGCTGGGCGCCCTGGGCATCAAACCGAAAGATGCCGAGGAGGTGCAGATTTCCGGGGCCGAGTTTATTCTCGAAGGACTGTACGCGCACAAGAAGATTGGGCGCAGCGAGGAGCGCGTGTTCACAGCCGGGGAGAAGCAGCCGCGCCGTCCGGAGAAGCCGGCGTATGAGCGGGACGAGCCGTTTCCCCCGCGGGGAAGACGGCCGTACAACTAGAAATCGGTAGTTGGCAGTTAGTAGCTGGTAGTTAGTCGATCATCCACCAACTACCAATTACCAGCCACCTGCTACCTGCAGCTGGTAGCTGCTTTTATGAAGTTCATCAAGTACAAAAAATACGTCCCCGACCCGGCCTCGGAAATGAGCATGGAGGATATGCTCAGCGCGCTCTCCGATTACTTTCTGCAGAGCGGCTTCCAGGATCAGTACATGTTTTATGACATGCAGGACGCCGACCAGACGCTGGAGGATTTGCGCCGCGCCATCGAACAGGCGCTGCTGGAAGGCGACCTGATTGACGAGGAGATGCGGGAGCGCCTGCAGCAGATGCAGATGGAAGGCAAGCTGGACGAGTTAATTGAGAAACTCATCGAGCGCATGCAGCAGGAAGACTTAATCAGCGTGGACCAGCCCCACGACCCGTCGAAGCAGTCCAGCGTGGGCGGGCAGGTAGGCCAGAACCAGTCGCAGACGCGCTTTGAAATCACCGACAAGAGTCTGGATTTCCTCGGTTTCCGCGCGCTGCGCGATTTGCTGGGCTCGCTGGGTAAATCCAGCTTCGGACGCCACGATACCCGCGACCTGGCCACCGGCATCGAGACCAGCGGCGCCGCCAAGCAGTATGAATTCGGGGACACCCTGAACCTGGACATCACGGCCACGCTTTCCAGCGCCATCCAGCGCGAGGGCCTGAAGCTGCCGCTGAACATGGAGTACTCCGACCTGCAGGTGCACCAGTGCGAATACCAGTCATCGTGCGCGACCGTGCTCATGCTGGATTGCTCGCACTCGATGATTCTTTACGGCGAGGACCGTTTCACGCCCGCCAAAAAAGTCGCCATGGCGCTCTCGCACCTGATCCGCACCCAGTATCCAGGCGATTCGCTGTCGTTGATTCTGTTTCACGACTCCGCGGAAGAGGTGCCGCTTTCGCAGTTAGCCCGGGTGAAAGTCGGCCCCTACTACACCAACACGCGCGAGGGGCTGCGCCTGGCGCAGCGCATCCTGCAGCGTCAGCGCAAGGACATGAAGCAGATCATCATGATCACCGACGGCAAGCCTTCGGCGCTTACGCTGGAAGATGGCCGCATCTATAAGAATGCTTTCGGGCTTGATCCTCTGGTGGTCAGCCAGACCCTGGAAGAAGTTTCAAAATGCAAACGCGCCGGCGTCCTGATTAATACCTTTATGCTGGCCTCGGACTATGGCCTGGTGCAGTTCGTACAGAAGGTAACGGAGATGTGCCGCGGCAAGGCCTACTTCACTACCCCCTACACCCTCGGCCAGTACCTGCTGATGGACTACATGTCGCGCAAGACGCGTACCATTCATTAGAGTCCACCGCCCACTACCTCATACCATTGGTCATTTTGCACGTCAAAAAGTCTGGATTGTCATCCTGAGCGCAGCAAAGGACCTGCTTTTTGTAAGCTGAAGCACCGCTCTTGTCGGCCGCCCCCAACTACCTCTTCCCGAACTTCCACCTTGTGGCGCTGCCCACAAAATCCTTTTCCCAGAGACCGAATACGGTCTGCGGTCGGACTACATAGAATGGCTCGGAGCTGTAGCCGGACATATCGAAATCGTATTTCTTCTGATATTTGGCCGCGAATCGCTTCCACAGCTTGGGATCAGACAATTTTTTCGCGGAGCCCTCGATCACCACCTGCCCGCGCGCGTGTTCTCCGCACACCACGCAGAAGGGATTGGCTCGAAGGTTGCGTGCCTTGCGCGACTTGGCTCCGGTGCTGAAGTAAAGAGCACCGTCCATCCACACCGCCCACACCGGCATCACATGCGGCTGTCCGTCGGGCCGCGTGGTTGCCACCCAGAAGTTGTGTGTCTTCTGCAGACGCTCCTCCGCCCATTTCCACGGCAACAGCCCGGAGCCTTCGTCCGCACCTTTGATCCCATAGCCCGGCATGTGCGGACGAGTGGCGGATGGCTGGGTGATGGACGACGAATTGGCCCGCTTGCGCTTTTCATCCTTCGGCACAGGCTACCTCCGAATACAAGTTTCAAGTTTCTACAGCCATTGGGTCCAAACGGGAGAAGCGGCGATTTGGGGACTCGAAACTCAAAACTCGAAACTTCTACCCTCCCAACTCCTCCAGCATTGCTTCCATCTCCGATTTGGCGTGCTGATTTCCGGTGCGCTGAGCGGCGGCAATGCCCTCCCGCAGCATCTTGCGGGCTTCTTCCTCTCGCCCTTCCCGGGCCAGCATCTGCGCCGCCATAAAATAGCCAGCGGCGTACTCGGGATTGGCGGCCAACAGAGAGCTAAACTCGCGCAACGCATCCTCCACCTGCCCGGCGTTGGAGTACTCCATGGCCAGCCCGTAGCGCGCAAAAGTATCCTTCGGGTTCTGCGCCAGAATTTCCTTCAGCATGGCTAGGCGGTCCATAGAAACCCTGGAGTCAGGGGTCAATAGTCAGAAGTCAGCAATATTCGCTGCCGTATGAAATTACTACAAAATAGAAGGAGCCGGGAGTCCGTAGTCAGCAACCGGAAAGCCCAAGCCAGGGCCTCCACGGTTCTTTGCCGACTCCTGACACCCGGACTACCGACTCTCTATAAGATAGAATGACGCAGTTGCCGGAGACCCCCGTGGCCTGTCCTTACTTCATGCCTACCGCAAAATTTGAAGCCATTGCTCAGCCCCATCGCGCGCGCCTGCCGCTGGGGGACGGGTGGCAAGGCCACTGCACCGCTCCTGGCCACGAAGGCTTTGTGCCTGGCCCAGAGGACTTGGCAAACCTGTGCAATCTGGGCTATGCCCGCTCTTGTTCTCATCTTCCGCAGGAGCGCGACTGGGACGCGGTGCGCTTTTCGGTAGCCCGCGACAAGGGGAACCTGGTGACGGTCCTCTACGTCTGCGAACGCGACTACCGCCCCGCAGACCATGGCACGCTGGATTATGATTGGGCGATCGGGCGCTGGCGCGCGATGCATCCCGACCCGCGGATTCAAAAAATGGCTGGGTGTTATTTGGAGTGTTATCTGTTGCGGCGCGACCAACCCGTCCTGGAGTCCAACATTCCATCATGAGCACAGACCTGCAACTGACTCCCCGGCCGGTAAAAGACTCGCAGTCGGAGATGGCGGAAATTGTTTTGCCCAACGACGCCAACCCGCTCAACGCCCTCCTGGGTGGCCGCCTCATGCACTGGATTGACCTGGCCGGCGCGCTTGCGGCCCACCGTCACTCCCGCAATTACGTGGTCACCGCCTCCATTGACCACCTCGATTTCCTCGTCCCGGTGCACGTGGGTGACCTGGTAATCCTGCAGTCCTCGGTGAACCGCGTCTTCCATACCTCCATGGAAGTGGGGGTCAAGGTTTCGGTCGAGAACTACATTGCTGCCAGCCGCCAGCACGTGAGCACTGCCTACCTGACCTTTGTGGCCATTGACCGCCACGGCCACCGCCAGCCGGTCCCGCCGGTAATCCCGGAAACCGAGGAGGAAAAGCGCCGCTACGAGGATGCCGGCCGCCGCCGCCAGATTCGCGAATCCGAGCGGCGACGGCGCTGCGCAGCGAAATAGAGCATTCTGCCAGCCGTTGCTCTGGTGGAGTCATGAGGCGCTTCAGCACCGAAGCGTCTCGCGTGCAGCGCCGGTTTCCTCCCAACTAGTTGTGCGCCGACTCCTGACTCCCGACCCCGGGCTCCCCCTTGCCCTGTGACGTCTATCACATCCCGGCGGGCGCCCATTTGCCGATAATTTTCTCCATATGGACAGCGCACTCCTGGTTGACCGGCTGCATTTTGCCTTTACCGTCACCTTCCACTACCTGTTCCCGCAGCTGACCATGGGGTTGGCTCCGCTCATCGTGGTGCTAAAGTCCCTGGCGATCTGGAAGAAAGACGAAAACTACAACGCTGCCGCCCGCTTCTGGGCCAAAATTTTCGGCATTAACTTCGTGATCGGCGTGGTCACCGGCATTCCCATGGAATTCCAGTTCGGCACCAACTGGTCGCATTTCTCGCGCCTTGCCGGCGGTGTGATCGGCCAGACCCTGGCCATGGAAGGCATGTTCGCTTTCTTCCTGGAATCCGCGTTCCTGGGCTTGTTCCTTTACGGGGAAAAACGGCTCAGCCAGTGGGCCCACTGGGGTACGGCGTTGGCGGTGTTTCTAGGCTCCTGGCTGTCGGGCTACTTCATCATCGCCACCGATGCCTGGATGCAGCACCCGGTCGGCTACGCGCGCGCCACCGACGGCTCCTTCCAACTCACCAGCTTCTGGCAGTTGCTGCTCAATCCCTGGGCGGCCTGGCAGTACGCGCACAACATGAGCGGCGCCCTAGTGACCGGCTCGTTCGTCATGGCTTCCATTGGCGCCTTCTACCTGCTCAGCCGCAAGCACCTCGAGCACGGGCGCATGTTCGTGCGAGTGGGCGTAATCGCCGCTTGCATTGCCAGCATTTTTCAGCTGTTCCCCAGCGGCGACCAGCAGGGAAGAATGGTGGCTACTCATCAACCGGTCACCCTGGCTGGCATGGAAGCGCTCTTCCAGGGCCAGCCCGGCGCCCCCCTGGTAATCATCGGGCAGCCTAATATGCAGGACCGCAAGCTCGACAATCCCATCATCCTGCCCAAAATGCTGAGCTTCCTCACCTACCGCCGGTGGAACGCCAATGTGCAGGGCCTAGACCAGTTCCCGCAGCAGGTGTGGCCGGACAACATTCCCCTTCTTTACTACAGCTATCACATCATGGTTGGTCTGGGGACTATCTTCATCGCCATAATGGTGACCGCGGTTATTCTGCTATGGCGGCGCAAGCTCTACGACGCACGCGCCATGCTTTGGGTCCTGTTGCTCAGCCTGCCCTTTCCCTACATCGCCAACACTGCCGGCTGGATGACCGCGGAAATCGGCCGCCAGCCCTGGCTGATTTACGGCCTCATGATGACCCGCGAAGGATACTCGCCCCGTGTTTCCGCCGGCAACGGCCTGTTCACCCTGCTCGGCTTCATGGGCATGTATACGGTGCTGGGCATCCTGTTCCTGTTTCTGGTACGCCGGGAAATCGAGCAAGGCCCGGTCTGGGTGGCGGATAAAATCGAACCCATGCGGCACGTGGCTGCGGCCGATTAGAGGAATGCTATGGAAACACTCTGGTACATCCTTGTGGCGCTTATGCTGGCGACCTACGTCGTGCTTGACGGCTTCGACCTGGGCGCGGGAATCATTTACCTGATCGTGAGCCGCACGCCCGCCGAGCGCAAGGCAGTGCTGCACACCATTGGCCCGGTGTGGGACGGCAACGAAGTGTGGCTGCTCGCCGCCGGCGGGACCCTCTACTTTGCCTTTCCCCTGCTCTATGCTTCCAGCTTCAGCGGTTTTTATCTGCCGCTCATGATGGTGTTGTGGCTGCTCATGCTGCGCGCCATCGGCATCGAACTGCGCAACCACGTGCCTAGCCCGGTGTGGCAGGGCCTCTTCGACGTTGTCTTCAGCCTGGCCAGTGTGCTGCTGGCCATCTTCTTCGGCGCCGCGCTGGGCAATGTGATTCGTGGCGTACCCCTTTCTGCCGATGGCTATTTCTTCGAGCCGCTGTGGACCAACTGGCGGGTCGGCGCGCAGAACGGCATTCTCGACTGGTACACGGTGCTGGCCGGAGTGGTGGCCCTGGTGGCGCTTACTATGCACGGCGCGCTGTATGTGATTCGCAAGACCGAGGCTCCTGTCTCTACGCGCGCCCGCCGCGTGGCCCTGGTCGTGTGGCCGGTGCTGCTGCTTGTGACCCTGCTCAGCCTGGGTGCAACCATGTATGCGCGTCCCCAGGTGCTGGATAACTACCACGCCCATCCCGTCGGCTTGCTCATTCCCCTGGCCGTGGCCGCCGCCTTGGGCATGATTCTGCATGGCGCCGTTGCGCAAAAGGAACGGTTGGCCTTTTGTGGATCAGCCCTCTACTTGGCCGCCATGCTGGTGGGAGCCGCCTTCGCTCTCTATCCCAATGTGCTGCCGGCCAGCACCGACCCGGCTTACAGCCTCACCATCTACAACACCGCCGCGGCACACTATGGCCTGAGCGTCGGCATCATCTGGTGGATTGTGGGAATGATATTGGCGCTGGGATACTTCTTCTTCGTCTATCGCATGTTCCGCGGGAAGGTAAAGGTCGAAGC
>DATJEH010000279.1:0-49888 GCA_035496875.1 Terriglobales bacterium
ATCCGATATAATCGGGCAGTGGTGGGACGACTATGGAGATCAAGACACGAGACTACGAATCCCTGGCTGAACTGCGCTACCAGATTCGGCGATTCCTCCGTTTCAGCGAACAGGTGGCGCGCAACGCCGGCCTGGAGCCGCGCCAGCACCAGCTGATGCTGGCTCTGAAAGGACTGCCCAAAGAAGCGCGGCCGCGCATCGGGGAAATGGCTGACCGGCTGCAGATCCAGCACCACAGCACGGTGGAACTGGTGAACCGGCTGGCGGCGCACGGTTTCGTGAAGCGGCACCGGGGAGGGGTTGACCGCCGCGAGGTTTTGCTTTCCTTGACCCCGAAGGGAGAGCGGGTTCTGCGTGACCTTTCGCTTCACCATCGGGAAGAGCTGCGCGACGCCGGTCCCAGCCTGCTGCGCGCGCTCAAGGAAGTGATGAACGGGGAAAAGCGCCGGCGCAGGAGATAGCCCCCAAAGAAACCTCCTTATGGCCGGCGGTCACCGGCAGCAGGCCTGCTCACAGCGGATGAGTGCGGAGCAGGCCGTTCGGGCCGGGGAACATAAGCGACCAGAAAGCAAAGGCAATCAGTGTCGAGCAAAAAGGTAAAGGCGGAAAATAACGGGGTGGAAAAGCGATCCATCGGCTCGCGCGACCGGCTGCTGGTGCTCTCCTCTCTGGGTGTTGCCGTGGGAATCGCCGGCGGGTTGGTAGCCGAAGGACTGCTTCGCACCATCAACTTCATTACCGACCTGCTCTATTGGCATCGGCTCAGCTCCGCCTACCTGCCGCCCAACCAGGCGCCGTTCCATTGGTGGCTGCTATTACTGCCTGCGGCAGGCGGGCTCCTGGTCGGCCTGTTGATCAACTACTTCTCACCTGAAATCAAGGGCGACGGCATCCCGGAAGCCATGGCCGTGGTGCTGACCAACCGCAGCATTGTTAAGCCTCGGGTGGGCTTTTTCAAGCCGCTGAGCGCCGCCATCACCGTAGGCACGGGCGGCCCGTTCGGGGCTGAGGGTCCCATCATCCAGACCGGCGCGGCGCTGGGTTCCATTCTCAGCCAGTTCATTCCCTCTTCGCCCTCGGAGCGGCGCACCCTGCTGGCCTGCGGGGCTGCCGCCGGCCTGGCGGGAGTCTTCAAGACTCCTTTTGCCGGCGCCATGATGGCTGTAGAACTCCTGGTTTTCGAGTTCCGCGCCCGTTCCTTCATACCGATTGCGCTGGCGTCAGCTTCGGGAACGCTGGTGGCGATGGCCTTCCGTGGCGGCAACCCGGTCTTTCCCCTGGAGACCAACTATCACTTCCACGCTGGAGAGCTGCCCTTCTTTGTGCTGCTCGGGGTTGCCTGCGCCGGCCTGGCCTGGGTGATGACCAAGGCGCTTTATTTGTGCGAGGACTTCTTCGAAGAACTCAAAATCTGGTTCCCGCTGATTCCGGCGATAGGCGGTTTGGGCGTGGGCGCCATCGCTTACTTCTACCCGCAGGTGCTGGGAACCGGCTACGCCGTGATTGCCGACCTGCTGAGCAAGCCGCATAGCGTGGGGCAATTTGTAGGCATAGGAGTGGCCAAACTTTGCGCCTTCGCCATCGCGTTGGGTTCAGGGGCTTCAGGCGGAACCTTTGCCCCCGCGCTCATGATCGGCGGCAGCCTGGGCGCTGCTTTCGGCAAAATGGTGCACCTGGTGGTGCCCAATGCTTCCACCGTGGGTCTCTACGGCATGGTGGCCACGGCGGCGCTGTTCGGCAGTGTTTACCGGGCCACGCCCAGCGCCATCCTGTTCATGCTGGAGGTGACCGGCGCCTACAACGCATTTCTGCCGGTGTTCCTGGTGGCCATTGTCGCCGACCTGGCGGTGCACTACTTTATGCGCACTACCATCAATACGGAGAGGTTGGTGCGCCGGGGTACCCTGGTGCCGGAGGCGTACACCGTCGATCCCATGAAGATGCTGCGGGTGCGCGACGTGATGACCCCGGACGTGGACACGGTGCGGGCCAGCGCCAGAGTGAACGAATTTCTGACCGATGTGATGGCCCACGGCTCGGTGCCAGTGGTGGATGAGCATGACCACTTCCTGGGTATGCTGCGGCGCAGCGACTTGATTGCCGCCAGCCCGAACGCGATAGCTGAATCCATGCTGCATAAAGACTTTCCGCTGGTTTACAGCGATGACGTGGTACACGACATAGCTCTGCGGTTTGTGCAGGAAGGCATTGGCCGTTGCCCGGTGCTCGACCGGGTAAGCGGCGAACTGGTGGGAATTCTGACCGCGTTCGATCTGCTCAAAGCCAAGGACTGGGAGCAGATGCAGGAGATGCCCGAACCGGGGCGGCTGTGGGGCCTGGCCCTGGCACGCTTTGGGGTGCAGGACAAAGAGGGCAATCTGGGGCAGTAGGGTTTGACTCGCGGACAGGCGCTTCGCCTTTCCTCTTGCTGGCCGTGAGGAGCAGCCGGTGCACGGAGATCACGAAACGAGTTCGGCGGCTCCCCGCCTGCCGCCCATGCAAGAACTGGGGACGCCGCCAAGCCAATTCCGCATCCTGATCCTCTCCTTGCTGTCCTCCGTAATTGGTTTGGCCGCCGGCCTTATCGCCTACCTCCTCTATCATCTGATCGGATTCTTCACCAATCTTTTCTTCTTCCAGCGCATTTCTTTCCAGTTCACCAGCGCGCGCCTGAATCCGCTAGGACCGTGGGAAATCGTTATTCCTGTGATTGGCGGAATCATCGTGGGCGCCATGGCCAAGTACGGCTCGCCCAAAATCAAGGGCCACGGCATTCCCGAGGCTATGGAAGCGGTGTTGGTGGGCCACAGCAAGATCGAGCCGCGGGTAGCGCTGTTGAAGCCGCTTTCGGCGGCCATTGCTATTGGAACAGGCGGCCCCTTCGGGGCGGAAGGGCCGATCATTCAGACCGGGGGAGCCGTCGGTTCCCTGGTTGGGCAGCTCTTTAACACCACCGCCGCGGAACGCAAAGTCTTGCTGGCGTGCGGGGCAGCGGCCGGCATGTCCGCCACCTTCAACACGCCCATCGCGGGTGTGATCCTCTCCATTGAACTGCTCCTGTTCGAATTTAAGGCGCGCTCCTTCATCCCCCTGGTGATTGCCAGCACCCTGGCCACCGCCGTGCACTGGGTACTGCTGGGCCGGGGCCCCATGTTCACGGTGGGAGAAATTGATTTCGCCGTACCCCGCGGCCTGCCGTTTTACCTGGTGCTGGGCCTGTTGTGCGGGGTGGCGGCCGTGGGCTTCACCAAGGCGCTGTACTTGGTAGAGGAGCTGTTCGAGAAGTTGCCGGTGGACGACATGTGGTGGCCGGCGATCGGGGCGATCGCCCTGGGGGTGATCGGCTATTTCGTGCCCCGGGTACTGGGCGTGGGGTATGACACGATTGGCGACATTCTAAACAACCACCTGGCCATGAAGATGCTGGTTTTGGTGCTGGTTTTCAAGACGCTGGCCCTGGTCGTCTCCCTGGGGTCGGGGACCTCGGGCGGGTTGCTGGCGCCCATGTTCATGAGCAGCGCGGCGCTGGGCGGGGTATTTGCCACGCTCATCAACCGGGTGTTTCCGGCGGCGCACGTGGCGGCTACCGGCTTCGCCCTAGTGGCCATGGGAGCAGTCTTCGGGGCAGCGGCACGGGCCCCTTTTACATTCATCATTTTCGCTTTCGAAATCACCCGCAACTATGACTCGGTACTGCCGCTGATGCTGGTCACGGTGATTGCCGATGCTGTCGCCATGCTGCTCTCGTCCAGTTCTGTTATGACGGAGAAGCTGGTGCGGCGCGGGCTGCACATTGACCAGGACTACGAATCGGATGTGCTGCAGGAAGTAACCGTCTCAGAGGTGATGGACCGCACCGTGGCCAGCGTCCCGCCGGAGATGACGGTACGGGAACTCGCCGATCGCGTGGCCCGCGGCGACCCGGCGGCCATTGCGCACCAAGGGCATCCTATCGTGGATCACGCGGGACGCATGGTGGGAATCATAACCCGCAGCGATGTCTTGCGGGCGCTCGACAAGGACGCTGCCGGGCGCTTAACAGTGGTGGAAGCAGGGACGAAGGACCCTATCGTGGCCTATCCGGACGAACTGCTTTCGACAGCGGTGGCGCGCATGCTCCGGCAGGACCTTGGACGCTTGCCCGTGGTTAGCCGGGAGGACCCCAACCGCGTAATCGGATATCTGGGTCGCTCCCAGGTAATGGCGGCGCGCACCCGCCGCCTGCAAGAGGAGTACGTGCGTGACCCAGGATGGATTCATTTTCGATTCTTGCCCTAAGAGCAGCACTGCACAATCAGGCATTAGGGCGGGCAATGTGGCGCGGGCGCCCGCGTATAGCCAGCCACGTTTCCTGCCGGGTTCAGAACCGATAGTCGGGATGTCGACCTCTTCAAGGGCTAGGTGCGAATTGCTAATGGCTAATAGCTGATTTTTGCTCCCTCGCCAGCAGCTTCTCCTTTCGCTCCACACCCCAACGATAGCCACCCATCTCGCCGCTGCCGCGGACCACGCGATGGCAGGGAATGAGCACGGCCACAGGGTTGGTGGCGCAGGCGCGGGCCACGGCGCGCGCTGCCTTGGGCTGGCCGATATCGGTGGCAATTTGCCGGTAACTGCGGGTGCTGCCGTATGGAATGCGCAGCAGCGCTTCCCATACCTGGCGCTGGAAAGCGGTGCACTGTAGATCCAGAGGTACGCCGGGATGAGGCTGGCATCCGGACACCGCTTTCACGACCTCCTGCACCCAGGCGCGCAGGTTCGAGCCGGCAGGTTTGATCTCGGCGGCGGGAAACTCCTCGTGCAGACCGCGCTGCAGCTGGCGGTCGGATTTGCCGAACTGCACCGCGCACACGCCCCGTTCCGTGGCGGCCACCAGCACCCGCCCCAGGGGGCAAGCGGCAGTGGCGTAGCGAATGTTCATGCCGGTTCCGCCCCGCCCGTAAGTGGCAGGCGTCATCCCCAGCCGGCGGTTGGCGCTTTCGTAAATGCGGCTGCTGGAGCCATATCCTGCCTCGTAGGTCGCGGCAGTCACGTTATAGCCCTCGCGCAGGCGGGACTTCAGGTCCTGCAGGCGGTGCCCTGCGGCGTATTCACGTGGAGAAATTCCCAGGGTCTTTTTGAACAGGCGCTGCAGGTGGAAGGAGCTATAGCCGGAGATGCGGCTCAGTTCCTCCAGAGTGACGCGGCGCTCGGCATGGGCTTGGATGTAGCGGCAGACGCGCGCCACCACGTCCTGGGCGGAGGTGCCGTTGCGTTCGGGATGGCAGCGGTGACAGGCGCGAAAACCAGCCTGCTCCGCTTCCTGCGGCGCCCCAAAGAATGTGACCTGCTCGCGCCGCGGCCGGCGGGAGGGACAGGAAGGCCGGCAGTAGATGCCGGTAGAACGCACGGCATAGACAAACTGCTGGTCAAAGCGCGGGTCGCGCTGCAGCACGGCTACCCAACGATCGTTACTGACTTCGAGATGGTTTGCGGTTGGCATGCTGGAAGATTACGGCGGCGACTACGCCCATGCTATCCGAAAATTGCGTTTAAAAGTTGAGGCGTTTAGCGGGCGTGAGCGAAGCGGGAGTCCGTTGCCGAAATCCTGAGCGCAGCGAAGGACCTTGTGTTGTGAGGCTCTGAGCCCGAGCGAAAACTTCCGGGGGCTTTGCCCGGACAGCCGAGGGCGGCTGCCCCTGCACAATTTTCATTTGCCCAGAATTTCCCGGCGAGTGATGCGGGCGGCCACGCCGAACTGGTTCTCGCCGGTATTTTCGGCTCGCACCACTTTCAGGTGGTAGGTCACATGTTCTTGAGTATCGGGCTCTGTGAGTGTGATCTCCGCGAGTTGGCCCGACGCTAGTTTATAAGTAGAAAAAAAATAGACGCCTTGCGGGCTGATGTCGCGTACGTTAATCGGGTCGGGCGTGGTGTAGGAACCCGATACCAGGCTGCCCGGAACGCCCAGCGGACGGCGGTCGGTGGAGCGCTTTTCACCCTTGGCGGATTCTTCCGGAAAAAGGTCGAAGGCGGGCTCCTCTTCGGCCGGCGCAGGCTTTTCCGGCATCGGCGTCGGTTCGGTCTCTGGCGCGGGCCTGGGCTCGCGAAACCAATCCAGCACCTTCCAGCCTTTAGCCATAAGCGCACCCCCGGGGCGAGGCAGAGGGGGAGGAGAAATTTCAACCTACCCTCTGGGAACAGGGCAAGTCAAGAAGGGCGGCGGAAGTGTGCGGGGTAATCATCCAATGGTTACCCCCTCTAACACCCCGCCAGGGGCGGGTCTCCACACGTCGGTAATCATTCCTGCGAAAAACACCTAACAGATGTTTCGACTCGCCACAAAAAAAGAGGGAGCAGTTTCCCGCTCCCAACTTCCATGGTATGGAACCCTTCTACGGTGTGTACAGCAGCACAGCCTCGTTTTCCTTGGAGTCCACCGGACGGTAGAACAGCTTGTTGTTCTCCAGGAAGACCTCGATGAACGCAGGGCGGGTGCGGATAGTGCCTTGAATCAGCGCTTCCGAGAGCGGGTCCTCGATGTACTTCTGCAGAGCCCGGCGCAGGGGACGCGCGCCATAGCTGCGGTCCACCAGCGTCTGCTCCAGAATCCACTTCTTGGCCTCGTCGGTCACCGTAACTGTGATGGATTTCTGCGCCAGGTTCTGGTTCAACTGGCTGACCATGAGCTCCAGAATCTGGATCAGGTCGGTCTCGTTCAGAGACTGGAAGAGAATCACTTCATCCAGGCGGTTGAGGAACTCGGGGTTGAAGGTGCGCTTCACCTCGTTCTTCACCAGGTCCTCGACCTTGCTGGAGATGACTTCTTCCTTTTCCGACTGGAAGCCCAGCCCGGTGCGCTTCATCAGGTGCCGGGCGCCGATGTTGGAGGTCATGATGATGATGGTGTTCTTGAAGTCCACGGTGTTGCCCAAACCATCCGTGAGCTGGCCATCTTCAAAGACCTGCAGCAGAATGTTGAACACATCCGGGTGCGCCTTCTCGATTTCGTCGAGCAGCACCACCGAATAGGGGGCGCGCTTTACGCGCTCGGTGAGCTGGCCGCCCTCTTCGTAGCCCACGTAACCCGGAGGCGAGCCGATCAGCTTGCTGACCGAGTGCTTCTCCATGAATTCCGACATGTCGAAGCGGATCAGCGACTTCTCCGTGCCGAACATGAACTGGGCCAAGGTGCGGGCCACTTCGGTTTTGCCCACGCCGGTGGGACCGAGGAACAGGAAGGAACCGATAGGCCGGTTCGGGTTCTTGAGCCCGGCGCGCGAACGGCGGATGGCCCGGGCCAGCGCGATGATGGCTTTGTCCTGCGAGATCACGCGCTTGTGCAGCTCTTCCTCGATGCGCAGCAGTTTCTGCGATTCCTCTTCCTTGATGGAAGAGATGGGCACGCCGGTCCAGCGCGAGACAACTTCCTCGATGTCTTCGCGGTTTACTACGCCCGTGGTGGAATCATCCAGGTGGTACTTCTCACGCAGGCCACGCAGGTTTTCGCGCTCCTTCCGCTCCTCGTCGGAGTAGAAGCGAGCCTTCTCGAACTCGTGATTGGCGATGGCGTTTTCCATGCGGTGAACGATGAACTTCACCCGCTTCTGCGCCTCGACAATCTCCTCCGGCAGCGAGGTTTGGCGCAGCTTCACCCGCGCGCCCGCCTCGTCAATCAGGTCAATGGCTTTATCAGGCAGGAAGCGGTCGGGAATATAGCGGTTGGAGTGGGCCACGGCAAAGCCGATGGCGTCGTCGGTGTAGCTGACCGCGTGAAATTTCTCGTAACGATCCTTGATGCCGTAGAGGATCTTGGTAGCGTCGGACTCGTTGGGCGGCGGCACTTTCACCGACTGGAATCGGCGCTCCAGGGAGCGGTCCTTCTCGATGGATTTGCGGTACTCGCCCGGGGTGGTCGCGCCAATGCACTGAATCTCGCCGCGCGAAAGCGCCGGCTTAAGGATATTGGCCGCATCCAGAGAACCTTCGGCGGAGCCTGCGCCCACCAGGGTGTGCAGTTCGTCAATGAAGATGATGGCGTTCTGCGACTCCATCAGCTCCTTCATGATGGTCTTGAGCCGCTCTTCGAACTGGCCGCGGTACTTGGTGCCGGCCACGATCAGAGAAAGGTCAAGAGCCAGAATGCGCTTATCGGCGAGGAACGAGGGCACGTCGCCATCTGCAATGCGCTGCGCCAGGCCTTCTACAATGGCGGTTTTGCCTACGCCAGGCTCGCCAATCAGCACAGGATTGTTCTTGGTGCGGCGGCATAGGATCTGGACTACACGCTCCAGTTCCTGCTCGCGCCCCACCAGGGGGTCAAGCTGGCTGTCCATCGCTGCCTGAGTCAGGTCGCGGGAGAACTCGGTGAGCAGGGAAGACTCGCGCGAACGCTGCGGCTGGGCCTTCTCCTGGGTGGTGCGGGCCAGTTCTTCACGAATGGTGGAGAGACGCAGGCCGCGCTCGTGCAGAATTTCCGCGGCGAAGCACTTTTCTTCCCGCAGCAGGCCAAGCAGCAGGTGCTCGGTGCCGATGTGCTTGTGGGAGAGTCGCTCCGCTTCCTCGGCGGCATAGGCCAGCACCCGCTTGCACTCATTGCTGAGCGGCAGGTCCACCGAGGTGGAGACCTTCTCGCGAATGGTGGTGTGTCCCTCGATCTGCTTGCGGATGGACTCCACCGAGGCGTGAGACCGCAGGAAGCGATTGGTGAGGGCCTTGTCCTCGCGAAGCAAACCCAACAACAGATGTTCGGTCTCGATGTAAGGCGAGCCGAACTGGCTGGCTTCGTAGCGCGCAAAGAAAATTACACGCCTGGCTTTTTCCGTATACCGTTCAAACATGTTCTGCCCTCTCCCAAGCTCTCAAGGCCAGCGACCTTGATCTGAGCGCCGCCCGAAGCTCCCCGGGAGCCCTAATCCAAAAACTGAGCAATCCGACTGCCACTGCTGAGCTCACGAGCCCCGCAATCCACTAACCCCTGCTGCCAGCGGAGGATAAGCTGATTTTCCAGCTCCGTCACCGCCCGCCCTCCTGCCCAATTTGTCCTTACTCTTCTGCCTCTTCTGCCATTCTACCCCCGCCGTCCAGCCCCGCTAGTCACACCGGGAGGGATTCAGGGGTAACTTCCTCAACTCGGCCCTGCTGCAGGCGCAAAACGCGATCACAACGGCGCGCAAAGGCAAAGTTGTGAGTGACAAGGAGAGAGGTGAGGCGGTAATCATTATGTAACCTGGTAATCAACGTAAACACCGACTCCGCCGTTCGGTTATCCAGGTCGCCAGTGGGCTCATCGGCGAGCAGCAGCTGCGGCCTGGTGATCAAAGCTCTTGCCAAAGCTACCCGTTGCTGCTCTCCGCCGGATAGCTCACCGGCGCGGTGCTGGGCCCGTGCTTCCAAGCCCACTTCCCGCAGCCAGCCGGCCGATTCCCGCTCCGCCTCACGCGGATTGGTTCCCCGCAGCAGCAGCGGCATAGCTACGTTTTCCAGGGCCGTAAACTCCGGCAGCAGGTAATGAAACTGCCACACGAAACCTATCTCACGATTGCGGAACTCAGCCGCGGCATCGTCAGAAAGCGATCCCAGCCGCAAGTGGCCGCAGTATACGTCACCCGCAGAAGCACCATCAAGCGCGCCGAGGATGTGCAGCAAGGTACTCTTGCCTGCCCCGGACTCGCCCACGATGGCCAGCATTTCGCCCTTGCTTACGCGGAAAGACAAATTCTCAAAGAGCACCAGGTCGGCTGTGCCGGAACGAAAGACCTTCTTGAGGCCTTCTACCCGGAGCAAATTGGCCTTCTCAATTTGATGCAACCAGCATCTCCCGCGTCACATTTTTAGCCGCCGGAAGCCAGGCAACCCGCTGCCGGTTCGGCAACTTGGCTCCTCTTTCTCATTAAAACACGGGCGGCTCTGCCGGGTCGTTATCTTCAAAGGGAACTTTAGATGGAAGCCTTACCGCGGCCCAGTGACGGTGGTCACGGAAATGGGTGATGGGGTAACGGTCGGCAGGCGATGGTTCCGGGGGGAACGAGGTTCTGTTGGCAGGGATTTAGGCTAAGTGCTAATTGCTGAGTGCTGAATCTAGACCACTAGTCCTTCAACTTGACCATGGGCAGGCCGCCGCGGCAGATGGTAGCGACGCGGGCAAAGCCGCCGTCCCAGGTGCCGACGATCATTACCGGCCCGTAGCAGTAAACGGCATGGCCGTTGCTGGCCATAAACCATTTGCCTTTAGGGCGGGGTTCGTGGTGCCGGAAAGCCAGAAGGCGGGGTGGCAGCGGTTGCCGCACTGGTTGGGTCAGGGCCGGAGCAAAGGCCGCGAGGGAGAGGAGCGCGGCGCAGAGGGCGAGCACGGGGCGTTTCATGGTCTTCCTGGGAGCGGGATCGTACACACGCCTTACTCAGGATGGCAATTCTCCTGCCATGGGTTTGCCAGCAGAAACAAGGGTTTGCGGAAGCCTGTGCGGCGGGTGAAGCAAAGCCTTGCGCGGAGTAGGCAAAGCGGGTCACATGGCGTGGGTCGCCACTTCTTGTGGCGTGCCGGAGTATCCTTAAGGGCTGCGATTTGCGAAAAGGCTGAAGCTTTACCTGCCGGCGGCAAATCATGTACAAAGCAGACCGAAACAAGGGTGGGAAAAATCCGCGTGCCAAATCGTCCGCAGCCTGAGCCGAAGCCATATACGCTTGTCTCTTTCAATACCGCCGGGAAGTTTTTGGTACTGGTTTTAGGAGTGGCGCTTCTCCCCTCTCTCCTGGGGGCGCAGGAAGCGGCGCCGGGCAGCCAGTTGCCGCCGGCCGGCCCCTTGCCCCAGGACCAGGGCGCAGCCGGGCTGAAGGAGATGTTGCTGCGCCTGAAAACCACGGCACGCATGATGCACACCACCGCCCATCCCGACGACGAGGATGGCGGCATGATGACCCTGGAGTCGCGCGGCAAGGGCGATAGCATCTTGCTGCTGACCCTGAATCGCGGCGAGGGCGGCCAGAATAAGGTGGGCAGCGGCCTGTTTGACGAACTGGGCATCGTGCGCACTCTGGAACAGCTGGCAGCCGACCGTTACTACGGGGTGCAGCAGCGTTTCACCCGGGTGGTGGACTTCGGGTTTTCCAAGACCGCTGACGAGACATTCCAGAAATGGGGCGGCCACGACATTGCGCTGGGCGACATGGTGCGGGTAATTCGCACCTACCGGCCGGATGTGCTGGTGACGCGCTTTCAGGGGGCACCGCGCGATGGCCACGGTAATCACCAGGCCGCCGGCATTGTGACCCGCGAGGCATTCCGCGCTGCCGCCGATCCCAACCGCTTTGCCGAACAAATCAAGCAAGGCCTTCTGCCCTGGCAGGCCAAGAAGCTCTATACCGACAATGTGGACAGCGGGGAAGAGTACACGGTGGTGTTCGATACGGGAGCGCTGAACCCGGCGCTGGGCATGGGGTACGTACAGTTCGCGATACAGGGACTGCGGCACGAACTATCGCAGGGCGTGGGCTACTGGCACATCGAGCCGGGACAACACCTCGATTACTACAAGCTGATTGACTCGGTGCTGCCGCCGCTCTCCGCCGGGGCGCACGAAAAGGACTTTTTCGATGGCATTGACACCAGTGTGCCGGCGCTGGCCGACCGCCTGGGCTCCGAGCAATCCAAGGTGCCGCAGCTAAAACCGGAACTGGCGGATTTTCAGGATCGAATCAACAAGGCCTCCGACGAAGCCCGCAAGAGCCCCGAGCGCGCCGCGGAACCGCTGCTGCAGGCGCTGGCGGTGCTGAACCGCGCCATTTCAGAGTCGGAGAAGGCAGGGCTCAGCCCGTCAGCCCGTCTGGACTTAATGACGCGGCTGGAGGAAAAGCAGCGGCAGTGCGAGCAGGCCATCAACCTGGCCATGAGCACCTCATTGCGGGCCACGGTGGCGCCTTCTTCAGGGGCGCCCAACGCGGTTCCACCTGAAAAAGACGCCCTCACCGTGGTGTCGCCCGGCCAGGTGTTCACGGTGATCGCGAAATTTCATAACGGGTTTAACAAACCAATCGAAGTGCAGAACGTCTCTTTGCAGGGTGGAAAGGATTGGGTTCTGGGCGTGTACAAGGGACAGAACATGCAACTGAAGCCGGGGGAAGATTATTACGCCAATTTCCGTCTGCGCGTGCCGCAGAATGCGTCCTACACGCGCCCCTACTTCCATCGTGCTTCGCCGGAAGACGCGGTCTACCAGATAAGCGACCCACGCTATCTCACGCTGCCTTTGCCACCGCCACCCCTGCAGGTAAAAGCGGATTACTACGTTCCCCAGAGCAAGGGACACAACTTCACGTTTGCCGGCCATGACGTGCAACTGGCGAGCGCCAAAGGATGGCAGGCTGCTGAAGTTGTGCCCGTCACTGTGCCTTACCGGGATGCAAGCGGGCAGGAGCGCCATCCCACACTGGCCGTGGGCCCGGCATTTTCGGTCATGCTGAACCCAGCTACTCAAGTGGTGCCGCTCTCCGACGAAAGCTGCCGGGTTACCGTGGACGTGCGCGGCGAGGTCTCTGGCGCCGCTGCCGGAACCCTGCACCTGGAATTGCCTCAGGGCTGGCGGGCGGACCCGCCGCAGGCCCAGGTGCAGTTCACGCACCGCGGTGGAGACCGTGAGGTCACCTTCAACGTCATTCATCCCGAGCTGCGGGAAGGCCGCCAGCGCCTTCGCGCCGTCTTCGATTCCGGCGGGACCCGCTATGCCGAGGGTTACACCGCCATCAGCCGCCCCGACATTGACACTTTCTATTACTACGAGCCGGCGGAGCAGCACGTGAGCGTGGTGGACGTGAAGGTGCCGAAGGAACTGAAGGTCGGCTACATCATGGGCGCGGGCGACGACATCCCGCCGGTGCTGCGCGAACTCGGCATGAACGTGACCATGGTTTCGCCGCAAGAGCTCGCGGGTGGCGATTTGAGCCGTTACGACAGCATCGTGCTCGGCATCCGCGCCTATGACACACGAGATGACGTGCGAGCCAACAACGCACGCTTGCTGAATTACGTGAAGAATGGCGGCACGCTCATGGTGCAGTACAACCAGCAGCTCACGCAGTTCAATGAGGGCAACTACACGCCCTATCCGGCGCAGGAAAGCCATGACCGAGTGACCGTGGAAGAAGCGCCGGTGCAGATTCTGGCGCCACAGGACCCAGTGTTCCACTATCCGAACCAGATAACCAGCAAGGACTTTGAGGGGTGGGTGCAGGAACGCGGTTTGTACTTCATGGATAACTGGGATAGCCATTTCCAGCCCTTACTGGCTTCGAACGACCCGGGCGAGGAACCGCTCAAGGGAGGCTTGCTGCTGGCGCATTACGGGAAGGGCATTTACATCTACAACGCCTATTCATTTTTCCGCGAACTGCCCACCGGCGTGCCCGGGGCTATCCGGTTGTATGTGAATTTGCTGAGCGCGGGACATGAGAAGCAGGTTTCAGGGTTTCAAGGTTTCAAAGTTTCGCCGGCCAGCGCCAGATAAATCGCGGTCGCCCGCGCCACCAAGAACATCCGAGGGCCGAATGCTGAATATTGGAAAATTTCTAAAACTCAGCGTCACGCGCTGACTTCCGACTTCTGACAACTGACTCCCGAACCCATGTCCGCCGCGCCCAGCCAATCCGAAAGAGAGCAAGGCGGCAACGCGGAACTCATTCGCGGCATTGGCCTGTTCAGCGCCACCACTCTGACCATGGAAACCATGATCGGAGTGGGACCGTTCATCACCATTCCCCTGATCGTAAGCGCGGCGGGCGGGCCGCAGGCCATGCTGGGTTGGATTTTCGGCGCCATCCTGGCGCTTTGCGACGGCCTGATCTGGGCGGAACTGGGCGCCGCCATGCCTGGCTCCGGCGGTTCTTACCGCTACTTGAGCGAGATCTACGGACCCAAGAGCCTGGGGAAGCTCATCTCTTTTCTCTTTGTCTGGCAGCTCTCCTTCAGCGCCCCGCTTTCCATCGCCTCCGGGTGCCTGGGATTTGAGCAGTACGCCAGCTACATCTGGCCAACGCTGGAACACAGTTACTTCAGCCGCGACCTGCGCTTGCCCATCCCTCTTTTGGGCGCGCTCGAGGGCCATGTGCTTATCACCTCAGGCACTTTCCTGGCCATGGCCATTTGCCTGTTCGGAGTGCTGCTGCTGTACCGGCGCATCACCAGCATCGCGCGAATCTCGAAATTTCTGTGGGCGGGGGTGATGGCAACCATCCTGTGGGTCATCATCGCCGGCCTCACGCACTTCAGCGCCGCTCGCGCGTTCAGTTTTCCTCCGGGGGCATTCCACCTCTCCCGCCCTTTCTTTCTCGGCCTGGGCGCCTCCATGCTGGTCGCTACTTACGACTACTGGGGCTACTACAATGTGTGCTTCTTCGGGGGCGAGGTTAAGGATCCGGGAAAGACAATTCCGCGCGCCTTGCTGCTATCCATCGTGCTCGTGGCGGGTCTATATGTGCTCATGAATGTGAGCATTCTGGGCGTGATTCCCTGGCAGGAACTGGCGGCGGCGGCAAAGACGGACACCCGCTTTTACGTGGTATCCACGCTGATGCAGCGGGTTTATGGGTCCTGGGCGGGATACCTGGTTTCCGCATTGATCATGTGGACGGCGTTTTCCTCGGTGTTCTCGCTGCTGCTGGGATACTCGCGGGTTCCGTATGCGGCTGCGCTCGACGGCAACTACTTCCGCGTTTTCGCGCGCGTGCATCCCCAGGGACGCTTTCCTTACGTTTCACTGGTGGCGCTGGGTGTAGTGGCCGCGGCGTACTGTTTCCTGCGCCTTGCGGATGTGATTGCCGCCCTTGTGGTAATCCGCATCATGATCCAGTTTCTGGTACAGGCGGTGGGGTTCATTGTGTTGCGCATTCGCCGTCCTGACATGCCCCGTCCTTTCCATATGTGGCTGTATCCGCTGCCGGCCCTGCTGGCCATTGCCGGGTTTGTCTTCATCCTGGTGAACCGCCCGGACTTCCAGCGCCAGGTACGTTACGCGATGGTCATTCTCATCGTGGGGATTGTGATTTATCTTGTGCGGGCGGTGCGACGGCGCGAATGGCCGTTCGGCAGTGAAACCAGGGCAATAGCGGGTGGGGCGCCGGGGGCGAGTGGGTGAAGGAATAAGTTTCAAGGTTTCAGCGTTTCAGAGTTTCGGCGGAGAATCTCGGCAAGCGGTTGGCGGGCGAGGGCGCCCGCGCCACAACATGATGGAGGACGAACCCATGTCGGTACGGGCGGCGGAGCATGCGCGATCGCTCTCGCCATGGGCGCCTTTTCGCGAACCCCTCTTCCGCTCGATATGGATTGCCGCCGTCATCTCTTACGTCGGCACCTGGATGCAGAACCTGGGCAGCGCCTGGTTGATGACCTCACTGACCCGCTCGCCCCTGATGATTGCGCTGGTGCAGGCCGCATCCAGCTTGCCCGTGTTCCTGGTGGCGCTGCCGGCGGGCGCCGTGGCCGACCTGGTGGACCGCCGCCGCCTGCTGCTGGTAACCCAGAGCTGGATGGCGATTGCCGCCGCCGCCCTGGGCGCCATCACCATTTTGGGCGTGGTTACTCCCTGGACCCTGCTCCTGTTTACTTTCCTGTTGGGTTTGGGGGCGGTCATGAACGACCCGGCTTGGCAGGCGATCACGCCAGAGATTGTTTCGCCGCCGCAGCACGCCTCCGGGGTGGCACTGAATTCGGCCGGTTTCAACGTGGCCCGCGCGGTGGGTCCGGCCCTCGGTGGGGCGGTGATTGCGGCGGCGGGCTCGGGAGTGGCCTTCCTCATCAACGCCGCCTCCTTTTTTGCCGTCATCTTCGTGCTTTACCAGTGGAAGCGCACGGCTACGAACGGCAACGGCAACGAGCGCCTGCTGAACGCGATGAAAATGGGGGTGCGCTATGTGCGACACACGCCCGCCGTGCGCTCGGTGCTGGTGAGAACGCTGGCCTTCAGCCTTGCCGCCAGCGCCCTGCTGGCGTTGCTGCCGGTGATTGCGCGTCCATTTGGCTCCATCGGCTTCGGTTTGCTGCTGGGCTGTTTCGGTTTGGGAGCGCTGGCGGGAGCGGCGGTGCTGCCGCGCTTGCGCAGCCAGATGTCGGTGGATACGGTGGTGGCCGTGGCAACCGTCGTATTCGCGCTCGCTACCGTGGCCGCCGGGCGCGTACACTCATTCCCTCCATTGGCGGGAGTGCTCTTCCTGGGGGGCATAGGTTGGATCGCCATTCTGGCGTGCCTGAATGTGACCGCGCAGACCATGTCACCGTCATGGGTGCTGGCGCGTTCGCTTTCCATGTATGTGCTGGTGCTGCAGGGTGGGCTGGCCGGCGGCAGCGCGTTATTCGGAGCGCTGGCCGACAGCCAGGGCGTGCCCAACGCGCTGCTGTATTCCGCGCTCGGCTTGGTGGCGGGCCTTATCACTATGCGCTGGCACCGGCTGCGCGCGCGCGAGGCCGACCTGGCGCGGTACGCGGACACAGGAATCACGCACGGATAGGCGCTTGTGTAAGCGGGGCTCCGCCGGCGTGAACGGGACCCGTACCCACACAGCTTTTGGACAGGGCCATTTTCACAATTCTTCAAAAATTCATGCTGTTTTCAGGAGAGCGTATGAAGACAAAATTCAGTGTGGTGTTGCTGTTGTTGTGTTGTGTGACGATAGCGGCTCAGGCAAAGTCGAAGGCGAAGTCAGCGAGTAAGACCACTGTTTCCCAAGTGTTGGACCACCAATTCTCGGGCGTAGAAAAGGAATTCGTGGGCGCCGCGGATGCCATGCCGGAAGACAAGTACGACTTCGCGCCCACTAGCGGCGAATTCAAGGGCGTTCGCACCTTTGCCCAGCAGGTGAAGCACGTGGCCGCGGTGAATTACCTGATTTTTTCCGACATGCTGGGAGAAAAGCCGCCAGTCGAACTTGGGGGCGAGAACGGCCCCGAGGCCATGAAATCAAAAGCCGAGATCATGAAGTTTCTGCGCGATTCGTTCGCCTATGGTCATCGCGCCTACATGGCCATCACTCCCCAGAACGAATTGGCGCCCATCAAGAATCCGTTCGGCGACAAGGAGCCGGTTACTCGCCTGGAAATGGGAACATTGATTATTGGTCATTGCTTCGACCATTACGGACAGATGGTGGAGTATTTGCGGATGAATGGGATCATTCCACCGGCCAGCCGTCCACAACCTAAGAAGTAGCTTTGTTGCGGGTTTTTGCAGGCTGAAGGGAACTCGGGGCAGGCAGGCATGGGGGTGACCAAAGTCGTAACCCTGCTGCTCAGAGTTCCCGTTAGTTTTCAATGGCTTACGCAAAATAATGCAAAAACCGTGCCACTAAACCCTGATTTAACCCTTTTCGTGCAATTCGGTTGGGGTTTGGACCCCTTTCCTCCTAGCATCATGGTGCCTCTATCCGTGTGATTTTGGGCGAATTGGGCAGCCTTGTAGCTGTTCCGCTCGGTGGCAGAGGCGACACACAAATTTGCACCAGGGTGCCTGTGGGCGGATTAAGTGGCCCGATTGAGCAGGTTTCACGCCTGGTGGGAGCAAAAAACACAATGCATAAGCCAGTCAAGTACTTGGAGAAGGCTCTTAGCGTCACCGCGAACGGGGCATGGTTCGTCTTTGAGAGACTGAACCGCATTCACCCCAATCCATCGTTCACCCCGAAGTGGTCCGAAAAGCCGCTCCTGAAGTCCTACGAGAAATCTAAGCCGCCGCTGGGCTGGCCGCGGCAGACCGATTCTCTGTGCCCGAAATGCGTGCCAGAGATCCGCCAGCAGATCCTGGACGGCAAGTTGCCCCATGAGATTCTGCTCAACCAGAAGGTGGGCGAAATCAAGGCGCAGATTATCGAGCGCGACGGCAAGATCCTGATGGTGAAGGACTGCCCCAAGCATGGCCATTTCGAAGACGTTATGTCCATTGACGTGGACTTTTACCGCCACCTGGAGCAGACCTTCCCCGGCCGCGACATTCGCTCGCACAATGACGAGCACCTGCACCACCATGGCACCAGCACGGTGAAATACGGCCGCGGCGCGGTTCTGACCATTGACCTGACCAACCGCTGCAACATGATGTGCGATCCCTGCTTCATGGATGCCAACCAGGTTGGGTTCGTTCACGAACTGACCTGGGAAGAAATCAAGACCCTGCTGGACAACGCCATCTCCATTAAACCGAAGCGGCAGATGTCGGTGCAGTTCTCGGGCGGCGAGCCCACGCTTTCGCCCTATTTCCTGGACGCGGTGGCTTACTCGCGCCAGGTGGGCTACAACAGCGTGCAGGCTGCGACCAACGGAATCGAGTTCGCCAAGAGCAAGGAATTCTGTCGCCAAGCGGCTGAAGCCGGCCTGCGCTACGCCTACTTGCAGTTCGACGGGGTGGGCAATGCCGCCAACTCGCACCGCAAGGTCGGCAACCTGTTCGACGTGAAGCTGAAGGCCATTGAAAACCTGCACGAAGCGGGCGTGGAGATCGTGCCCGTCACCACCATCGTGAACGGCATCAACAACGAGCAGGTAGGCCGCATCGTGCAGTTCGCGCTGGACAATCCCCGCATCATGTCGTTCTGCTCGTTCCAGCCGGTTTCCTTCACCGGTCGCGACGAGGCCATTACCGACGAACGCCGGCAGGCGCAGCGCTACACCCTCTCGCACCTGGCGCATGACGTGAAGAAGCAGACTGGGTTGGGAGAGCCGGCGCGCGACTGGTTCCCGCTGTCATTTGTCAGCACCTTCTCCGACTGGGCCGACCTGGTACACGGGCCGGACGCCAGCTGGGGACAGGTGAGCTGCGGCTGCCACCCAAATTGCGGCGTTGGCATGGCCATCCTCATAGACAAGCACACCAAGGATGCCGCTCCCGTCACCGCCTTCCTCAACGCGGACCGTCTGGCCAAGGACGTGGCCAAGATCAACGACGCGGCACGTGGCAAGTTCCTGTCGTCGCTGGGCATGGCGCTCTCCGTGATGCGGAATTACGATTCCTTCAAAACCACGCCCCATTTCACTTTGTATGCCCTGCTGAAGAAGTTCGATAAGAGCTTCGGCGTGAGCAAGAAGGCGCAAAGCGGGGGGTACGGCAAGGTCACCGGGGACCGCACCATGGAAGACGTGCAAAAGCGCCGCTCGGACCGCTGGAACATCCTGTTCATCGCCGGCATGTGGTTCCAGGACCTGTACAACTACGATTTCCGGCGCACCGAGCAGTGCATCATCCCTTACGCCACCCAGGAAGGCGAGATTTCCTTCTGCGCCTACAATACGGGCATCGGCTGGCGCAACATCGTGGAGAAGATGCACATGACGGCCACGCTTACCAAGTGGTATGACGAGCACGGGCGGCATGAAATCTTCGCCGGCGGCAAAAAGGTGAGCCTGGATGGGGTGGAGCTCAAGGCGTTGACACTGAAGGATGAAATCGTCACCACCGAAGAGCAGAAGGACCTGGATACACTGGGCATCGCCAAGAACGCGCGCGAGGAGAAGATCCGCGCCCGCAACGAGAAGATGAAGAACGATGGCGCCTACAACGAGAAGATGGCCAGGCTGTACCGCGAGGTCATCCTTAAGGAAGGGCCGGCCGCCAGCAAGGACGGCTTTATCCCGCTGGACGCGCTGCAATCCAAAGCCAAAAAGAGCGAGGAAGTCGCCGAGGAAGTGCTGGGCGACTAGGCCGCTGTTGTCAGGAAGTTCAGGCCGCCGGGTTCGCACCGGCGGCCTTTTTGTCGGTAGCCGATTCCCACTCTTGGCAAAGGCCGCAAAGGGGGCGCGCCCTGTAAGGCCCGGCGCTACTCCCTTGAGACGGGGGCATGTCCTGAGTTGCATCCCCGGGGCCTGAGCAGGATAATGAGGCGCCCGCCGTACAACATTGATTACAATAAGGGTTTGACCTGAACCAGTCCTGGAGCTCTGAGGAGACCTGTATTGCAGGAGTCGAGCCAAAGAAGAGGTCCGGCCACGCCCATGTACTGGCGCGTGGAAGGCAGCCTGCTTAATCTGAGCACGGTGCGCCCAGTGGCCTTCTTTGCCTGGAACGCGCAAAGCTTCGCCGAGCGCTGGATCCGCCGAGGCGTTGTCTTTGTGCAGGCGCTGCTGCGGCCCGTGCTTTACGCCGGCAGCCGGGTATTTGCGACCCGCGTGGTGAACGCGGTGCTCCGCGACATCAGCCGGGACCGGCTCGACCTGCTGGGCGAAGAGTATTTCCAGTACAACCTGCAGCCCATATTAAAGCCCGCGGGGGTGGAGAAGCTCCGCGAGGCGCTGGCCCGGGGACAACGCGTGGTTCTGGTCAGCCAGGGGTTGGACCACATCATGCGGCCGCTGGCCCGGCACTTGGGAGTAGAGGAACTGATCTGCAACCGGCTGGAGTTCCGCGATGGCTATGCCACGGGGCGGCTGTTGGAGCCGGTGATCCGTCCGCGGGGCGCCCTGGCGCTGATTACCGGGGGTGGTCCGGAGGGAAGGCGCGAGCTGCAGCAACTGGGCCAGGAACTCCATTGTCCGGCAAGCGTGCTGGAGGCTGCTACTACCCCGGCACGTCGGGAAGTGAGGGCGCCGGAGCGTCCGCTGGTGCGCTTTGGTTCTGTGCCCGCGCCGGAAAGGCTGTCGGTGCGGGAAGCGCTGGCGGGCAAGCAGCTCATGCTGGTGGGAGTGACCGGTTTTATCGGCAAGGTATGGCTGGCGCACATCCTGCAGGACCTGCCGGAAATTGGGCGTATCTACCTTCTGATACGCAGCCAGAAATCAACTTCTGGAGGTCAGCGCTTCAGGAAGCTGGTGGAGGAGTCGCCGGTCTTCGATCAGTTACAGGAGCGCCTGGGAACACAATTTGCCGGCTATCTCAACGGCCGCGTGGAAGTGCTGGAAGGCGATGTCAGCCAGCCAGGGCTGGGGCTGGAGGCACAGACCAAAGCCCGCCTGCAAGGTTCGCTGGACCTGGTGATTAACAGCTCCGGGCTGACAGACTTCAATCCCGACCTGCGGGATGCACTGGCGGGCAACGTAGACGCGGTGAGCAACGTGCTCGACTTTGTGCGCAGCTGCGAGCATGCCGGGCTGCTGCACCTTTCTACCTGTTACGTGGCCGGCGCCCGGGACGGACGCATTGCTGAACAGGTGACTCCCAACTACACACCCGTATGTGATGTTAATTTCGACGCCGAACGTGAACTGGAGAACTTGCGGCGGGTGATAGCCGAGGCGGCGGCGCGGTCGGAAAGTGCCGAACTCGGAGCGGAGCTGCGCTCTCAGTCCCTGGAAAAGAAAGCCAATGGCAGGGGGCTCTCGGCCGCAGCGCTGGAGAACCAGGTGCGCAAGAACCGTATTCGCTGGCTGCGCGACACCCTGACCGAGGCGGGAACGCGCCGAGCCCAGGAACTGGGGTGGCCCAATACTTACACCTTCACCAAGAGCCTGGCGGAATCGCTGCTGCAGAAGCGTGGGACCGGGCTGGCCATCGCTATCGTGCGGCCGGCGATTGTGGAAACGTCGCTAAACCGGCCATTTTTGGGGTGGAATGAAGGCATCAACACTTCGGCCTCGCTTTCCTACCTACTGGGGACGTATTTCCGCCAGCTACCCAGCAACGCGCGCAAGAGCCTGGACATTGTGCCCGTGGATACGGTTTGCCGGGGCATGACGCTAATTGCCGCCGCCATTGTGCAGCGCTGCCAGCAACCGGTTTACCAGTTGGCGACGTCGGTCACCAATCCCTGCGACATGGCACGGTCTATTGAACTCACCTGTCTGGCGCACCGCAAGTTCTACCGCACGCAAAACGGGCTGCACCCCCAGTTGCGAATGCGCTTCGATACCATTCCCGTTTCAAAGGAACGCTACCAGCGGCTCTCAGCGCCGGCGCAGAAAGCGATGATCAAGTCGCTGCAGCGGTTGACCGCGCCCTTTCCTTTCCTGCAGCCGCCGCTGGTACGCACCGAGCGGGGGCTGGAGCGGGTGGAAAAACTGATTGAGCTGTTCGAGCCATTTATCCTGCACAACGAGCAGGACTTCGAGGCGGAACACGTAGAGTGGCTCTCGCAGGCCCTGCCGGAAGACGAGAAGCCGTTGTTCGCCTACGACACGCGCTCGCTGGACTGGTGGGAGTACTGGATTAATGTACACATTCCGGCGCTGCGCAAATGGACGTATCCGCTGATCGAGGGCCGCCCGGTGGAGGCTGGCCCCCGGCGCAATTTCATTTTGCCGCCCGGAGGTCACGACAAGGCGGGCCCAGGCTGCAGCCCGGCAGCGGGCAAGAGCATAAGCACAGGTACGAGCGGAGCAACGTGGCAATATTCCTGACCGGCTCAACCGGCTACATCGGCGCGCACGTCGCGGCCGGGTTGCTGGAAGGGCACCGCGATCATCTCAACCTGCTGGTGCGCGCCCAAGACGAGCGCGAGGCCGAGGTGCGGCTGTGGCGCGCACTGCAGCTGCATCTGGATTTTCCGCGCTTTCACCAGCACCTGCAGTCGCGAATCACCATTTTTCGTGGCGACCTGACAGGTGCGTGCTTCGGGCTGAGCGGGGATGACTACCGGCGGCTGCTCGAATCCACAGACTCGGTTCTCCATTGTGCGGCATCGCTCAACCGCAAATCGGAGAAAGCCTGCCTGAACGTGAACTTGCGGGGCACGCTGGAGGTGATTAAGTTGGCGGCGGCCGCGCGCGACCATCATGGCCTGCGGCGCTTCAGCCACGTCAGCACGGTGGCGGTGGCCGGCCAGCGCAGCAACGAAGTGGTGAAGGAAGACCATGCCATTGACTGGGCCCGCTCCGATTACGATCCTTACGCGCGCACCAAGAAATTCTGCGAGCACATGATTCGGGAGTTGCTGCCCGATGTGCCGCGTACCATCTTTCGTCCCAGCATCGTGCTCGGCGACAGCCGCTATCCGCAAACCACACAGTTCGATATGGTCCGTGCATTCGTCTTTTTGGCTGGCTTGCCGGTTCTTCCTTTCCGGCCCACCGACAAGATTGACATTGTTAACGTGGATTTTGTGGCCGATTCCATCGTCACCCTGCACCAGAAGCCTAAGCCGGACTATGACACCTACCATCTTTCTTCGGGCGTGGCGTCGCAGACTTTTCGCGAGTTGACCACCGCCCTTTCACGCGCGCAGCACAAGCGGGCGCCCATGTACATGCCCCGCCTGGAGAGGCCGTTCATGGGGGTGGTGGAGCGGCTTTCGCGAAGGCGCGGAAACCTGGGCTTTGGAGCTTCGCTGATGAAGGTGTTCCTGCCTTACCTGGCGTGGAATACGGTGTTCGATAACACGCGGGTGGTGCGGGAGATGGGACGCCAGCCCGCGCCTTTCTCGCAATACAGCTACCCGCTGCTGAAATTCAGCCGCGACAACCACTTCAGCTATCGCTATCAGGACTGGCCTGCGCCGGCGGGAGGCACAGCGGCATGACCGACCTGATGCTGGAAGCCTGGGTGAGCGCCTCCATTGAATTCACCAAGCTCAAGTGGATGCTGGGCGAGGGCAAGCCGTGGCAGCCGGGAGAAAAACTTAAGCTTTTGTTCGCCGGTTATAACGGCACGCGCAATACCGGTTCCGATGTGCGGGTGGAAGAGATGATGCGGCAGGTGCGGCGCATTCTGGGGCCGGAGAACCTCAGCCTGAGCGTGATGACGCAAAACTTTGATTGCTCGCGGGGCTACTTCGGCGAGGCGCGCCAGACCCATCTGCCGGATGTGTTTCCTCCTTACCTGCATCGGGAAGTGCCGCAGCACCATGGCGTGGTGGCCTGCGAAGGCTCCATGTTCAAGAGCAAGTTCGCCAACGCGCTCACCACCATGATGATCGGGTCGCTGGCGCTGGCTTCAGCGCAGAACAAGCTTTCTGTCGGCTACGGCGCGGAGGCCGGCCACATGGACCCTCTGGTGACCAAGATGTGCCGGCGGTACTGCCGCGACTCGCTGATCATTACCCGCAATGAGGAGTCCCGCGACGTGCTGCGCGGACTGGGCGTCTCCACGGAACTGGGCACGGACACGGCGTGGACTTTCGAGCCACTTCCGCTGGATTACGGACGGCAGCAACTGCGGGGAAAAGGCTGGGATGGCAGCAGCACGGTGCTGGTGGTGTGCCCGATTAACCCCTTCTGGTGGCCGGTGAAGGCTTCGGTTGCCAAATACGTGCTGCGCGCCGCCACCGGCGCATTCAGGGACAGCCACTACCGTACTGTGTACTTTCATCGCTCGGGACCGGAGGTGGAAGCGGCGTACCGGAAATATCTGAGCTCCATCGCCACGGCGGTGGATGCGTTTCGCAAGGTGCGGCCGGTGTTCGTGGTGCTGGCGGCGACGGAGGGGTTGGATACCCGGGCATGCGAATGGATATCGCAACGGCTGGGCGGAGTGCCCGTGTTCAGCTCCAATGATTACGACATGTACCAACTGGTGAGCATTCTGCGCGCCTGCCATCTGATGGTGTCCTCGCGGTATCACGGCATTGTGACCTGCATGCCGGGACTGGTGGCTTCGGCGGGGATTACGATGGATGAGCGCATACGCAACCTGATGCGCGACCGCGGGCACACCGACCTGCTGCTGGAAGTTGACGATCCGGAACTGGAAGGCAAGCTGATGGTCACGCTGGATAAGCTGTGGAAAGAGCGGGACCGGATCGCCGAGGGAATCGGGCGCACGGTGGTGAGGAATTTGCAGCTGATGGCCCGCATGGGCGTTTACTTTGAAGAACACCTGCGGCGGCGGTACCCGGAGTTTCCATTGCGCGGTGGGGTGCGGAGCTGGGAGGATTATCTGCCGCCGCTCAGCCCGGAGCTGGCGAAGCTGGCGGAAGCTTACGAGGCGGTGAGCGCATAGGGGGAATGATGTTTTCGAGGCGACCCGCAGCGGCCTAAGCCGGTTTGTTCTTATACGGACTGGGGCGGCTGAAGCGGTACCCTGCGAACCAGAAAGCTGGATGAATTTCTTAGAGACCATTTTCGAGCGGCTGCGAAAGGGCCCGGAGGCGGTGCTGCTGCAGGAGTTGCGCGGAGGCGAGTCAGTTTCCGTCACCGGCGCGGAGCTGGCCGCACTGATCCAGAGAGCGCGCGCGTTTTTGCGAGCACAAGGGTTCAAGAAGGGTGAGCGCATTGGGCTTCTGGCCGGCAACAGCATTCGTTGGGTAGCGATGGACCTGGCAATTATTGCCGAGGGACTGATCGCGGTGCCGCTTTACGCACGGCAGGCGCCCGGCGAACTGGTCGCCATGTTGAAGGATTGTGAGCCGGCGCTGTTGTGCTGCGGCGATTCCGGCCTGCGCCAGTCCATTGCCCAGCACTGGCTGGGAGCGCCGCGCATGGCGGCCTTCGACGACATCTTCGCCAGCGCAACGCCCGGTGAACTGCCGGCGCCGGCGGAGCTCGCCGCCACCGACCCCGTTGCGATTGTGTACACTTCCGGCACTTCAGGAGAGGCCAAGGGCGCGGTGCTGGGCGGGGGTGGCGTGGATTTCATTCTGAACGCAACTAAGCAGCGCCTGGATATGCTGATGGCCGGACAGCAAGGCCCGGAGCGCGTGTTTCACTATCCGCCGTTTTGCTTTGCCGCCTCCTGGATCATGCTGCTGACCTGCCTGGAGCGCGGCAACCTGCTGATGATGGCCATGGACCTGGGCACGCTGGCGGGCGATATGCGCGCTGCCGCGCCGAACTACTTTCTAAACGTGCCGGTGTTGCTGGAGCGTATGCGAGCGGCAATTGATGAGCAGTTGCGCAAGACCGGCGGCGTGGCCAATCTGGTCTACACGCGGGCGCGCGAGGCGTGGCTGGGGCGCGACCGCGGAGAGCAGACGGCGGTGGGTGGAATGTGGCTGGCGCTGGCCCGAGGCATGATTTTTCCAACCATTCGCAAGAAGATGATTGGAGCGAACCTGAAGGCGCTGATCTGCGGCTCGGCGCCGCTGGCGCGCGAAACGCAGCTGTTTTTCATGATGTTCGGGATTCCGGTCCTGCAGGTGTATGGCCTGACCGAGACCACGGCGATCTGTACGATGGACGATCCGCGCGACGTGGAACCTGGGCGAGTGGGGCCCGCCATTCCAGGAATCGAGATGAAGCTGGGCGAGAATGACGAAATCCTGGTGCGCGGCCCTAACGTTTTTCAGGGCTACTGGAAGCGGGAGCAGGCCACCGCCGAGGTCATGCGCGACGGCTGGTTCCATACCGGCGATCAGGGCGAAGTAAATGAGCGCGGGAAATGGCGGATTTCGGGCCGGATCAAGAATCTGATTGTGCTCAGCTCGGGGCACAACGTGGCGCCGGAGCCGGTTGAGGACGAGATGCTGCGCCTGCTGCCCGATGCGCAGCAGGTGGTACTGGTGGGACATGGCCGTCCATTTGTGGCGGCCATCGTGACGGGCGGGCCCACGGCCGAACAGGTGCGGTTCGCGATGGATGAGGTAAACCGCGAACTGCCGCATTACAAGCGGGTGCGCGCGTACCATATTCATCCCGAGCCGTTCACGGTAGAAAACGGCATGTTGACGGTGAACGGCAAGCTTAAGCGGGAGGTGATTGCATCCCGGTTGCGGGAGCAGGTTGAAAGGCTGTATGCCAAGCAGGAAGTAAGGGCGGGGTGAGACATAGCAGATACATTCCAAGGTGAAGCGCTTTCCTGGGAACTGAAGGACGGCGTAATCGAACTGGGGCTGCACCGGCAGCCGGCCAACGAGATCGGCACGCTCCTGCTGAACGAACTGGAAATGTTCATGGGCGCGCTGAAATGCCTGGAGGACCAGGCGTGCGCGCTCATCCTATACAGCCGTTTGCCGGCGGGATTCAGCGCGGGCGCGGACCTGCGCGAGTTGTACGAAAAGGCCCGGGGAATCTCAGTGGAAGAGCGTGTGCGGCAGGTGCGCCTGTTCCTGCAGCGAATTCACCGCGTATTCAATTGCATTGACGGCTCGCCGCTGACCACCATTGCGGCGGTACACGGCGTGACCTTCGGCGGCGGTTTTGAGCTGGCCCTGACTTGCGACCTGATCATCGCCGACAAAATGGCGCGTTTCTGCTTTCCCGAACTGCGCCTGGGGCTGATTCCCGGCTTCGGCGGGATCCCGCGGCTGAGGCGGGATCTGGGTAACGGCGTGGTTCGCGACCTGCTGCTGACGGGGCGAAGCTTGAACGCGCAGAAGGCCGCGACTGCCGGCCTGGTCAGCCAGCTGGCGGGAGAGGGCGAGGCGCTGCCGGCGGCGCGCGCCACTGCGGCGCAGCTGCGCAAGTTCGACCGGCGCACCGCCATCGCCGCCAAGAAGTTTATCAAGCCGATCCCGTACGAGGAATTGCGCCGCGAAATTGACATTTTCTGCGAGCTGTTTGGCCAGCCCGCGGTGGAGGAGGGCCTGCGCCGATTCGTGGAAAACACCAGCGCACAGCCTTACCTACCGTGAAGACTTGCCTGGTTGCGGGCCTGGTGTTTCTGTTGTTCGGCACCGGGCTGGCAAAGAAAAAGAAAAAGCCGCGCGAGAACAACGGTTTTGTCTACGAACAGCGTTTGGGGGCGGCGGAAGTCGGGCAGCAGGGTGTGGTCTGCCTCACCATCCAGAACGCCAAGCTGAAGCCCGGCGATCCTGTTTCTGTGATCTCCACCGAAGGGGGCGTGGAGGAGGCGCAGGTGACGGCCAAGCTGGACAAAAGCTGCTCGCGGGATCCCAACACCCAGCCCGGCGACACCTTCTACACGCTGCAACTGGCAAAGAACCGCCTGCCACCGGGTACGCTGGCTCTGGGAATCGGCGATTACGCCGGACCGTTCAAGAACCGGGGCGAGTTCGTGGGCTTCAACACGTTGCGGTTGGAGGGCAAGGCCGATTACTTCAGCAGTTGCACGGGAAGCGAAGGCGTGAACCTGCTGGTGTGGAACGGCCTGCCGCCCCAGGGTACGCTGGAATGGCACCGCTATCACTATCTTGGTTATGATGTGGAAACAACCTGCACGGAAGCCGACACCGCGGCCATGGAGAAACTGAAGGAGTAATGCGCACTCCCGAGCAAACCCTGGACGAAATAATGGTGCTCGCGGCCACTCACTTCAAAGTGCCGCGGGAAAAGCTGGCGCCGGACGACGACTTCTTCCAAAAGCTGGGGATTGACAGCCTGCAGGCGCTGGAACTGCTCACACGGCTGGAAAACCATTTCCAGGTGGAGCTGCCAGACTACGAGTTGCAGGGCGTGAGCGATTTCCGCACGCTGGCCGAGCGTATCCAATCAAGACTCTGATTCACCACGGAGACACGGAGACATAGAGGACAACAGACTCAAGACTTACAGGTTGAAAGAATGTTTTTGGCCACATCAAGCCTGAGCCACAATCCGGCTTGATGTCGTTGATCCAGTATTCTGGTTGCCGGGCGCGCTTCTTTGCTTTTTCAATCGTCAATCGTAAATCTACAATCGTCAATTTGCGTGTCTCTTTGGTGAATACATTTCATGCTTGACCTGACGCAATGCAGCTGCCTTGGAGCGGCGCTGCGCGATGCTCTGGAGCGCTTTGCCGGAGAGGTGTGCCTGATCGAAGCGGACCGGGAGCGGGAAAACTGCCGGCTTACCTACGCCGATTTCAAACAAGCGGCGCTGCCCCTGGCGGCGGCTCTTCAGGAAATGGGTCTAGGCGAAGGCGACCGCTCAGCCATCATTATGACCAACCAGTCCAAGTGGCTGATTTCCGCCTACGCCATTTTCTACGGGGGCGGGGTGATCGTTCCGCTGGACTATAAGCTGACCGCTGCCGAACAACTGCAATTGCTAGCGCACTCGCGGGCGCGATTCCTTATTGTCGAATACCACCTCTGGCGCGCCATCATGACCGCGCCCGATTTCAGGGAGCTCAAAGCCGAATTTGTTCTGGTTACGGAAGCTCCGGCGAAAGCCGAACTCGGCCGGGCACGGCGCTGGGAGGACGCGAAGAGCAGCGCCGTGCCGCGGTTTATCACGCGCCGCAGGGAGGACACCGCCTGCATCGTGTATTCCTCCGGCACGGGCGGGCGGCCCAAGGGCTGCGTGCTCACCCACGAGAATTATCTGGAGCAGTGCCGCTCTCTGACGGCGTGGTACCCCTTCTGGCCGGGCGTGCGCTACCTGAGCATTCTGCCCACCAACCATGCCATTGATTTCATGGTCGGCTTTATCGGGCCATTCGTCTGCGGGGCCTGCGTGGTGCACCTGCGCACCCTGCGTCCGGAATACATTCGCGAAGCCTTTACGCGATACAAAATCACCTACATGAGCCTGGTGCCGCTGGTGCTGAAGAACCTGGAAAAGGGATTCAAGGCAAAATTTGCCGAGTTGCCGCGCCATCGCCGCGCCGCCCTCAACGGGCTGATTGCGATTAATCGAGCTTTCACCCGCCGGCGCTCCAACCTGACGCTCAGCCGGCAGGTGCTGCCGCAAATTCACCAGGCATTTGGCGGGGAACTCCGTGCTCTCTTTGTGGGCGGCGCCTTCATGGAACCGGCCACGCTGCAGTTCTTCTACGATCTTGGTATTCCGGTGGCCAACGGCTACGGACTCACCGAGGCAGGCACGGCGGTTACGCTGAACGACTTCAAGCCCTTCCGTGCAGACACCGTGGGTAAGCCGCTGCCCGGGATGGAGGTGAAGATCGTCAATGCCGATGCCGAGGGGATTGGCGAAGTGGCGGTGCGCAGCCGCACGGTGATGTCGCATTACCTCGATGACCCCGAACTTACGGCGGAAACGATTGTGGACGGCTGGCTCCTGACAGGCGACCTGGGCCGCATAGATGAGATGAGCCATTTGCAGCTGTTTGGCCGCAAGAAGAACATGATCGTGACCGAGGGCGGCAAGAACATTTATCCCGAAGACATTGAGAATGTGTTCGAAGGGCTGGGGGCCAAGGAATTCTGCATCTTCGCCTCCAATTACCTGTGGCCGAAGAGCGGGATGGGCAAGGACGCGCTGGTCATGGTGCTGCATCTCGACCAGGAGCAGCAACTGAGCGACGGCTTGCGCAGCGAATTGACAGCCCGCAACCGGAGCTTGCCCGATTTCAAACGGGTAGGCGGTTATGTGCTGTGGGGGCGCGATTTTCCCCGCACCGCGTCATTGAAGATCAAGCGCATCGTGCTGGCCGAAGAAATTACGCGGGAACTTCCGGAGCGCAATTCGGCGGTGGTGCCGCTTTGAACCGGCGCTTTCTGGCGGTGGTGAACCGCGCCGCCGGCGGAGGCCGCTGCGGCAAGCTGGTGGATGAGGCGCTGGGGCGATTGCGCGCCGGGGGAATCGAACTGGAACTGGCAGAGACCAGCCGGCCGGGACACGCCACCGATATTGTGCGCCATGCTTATGGGCGCGGCTGGCGCAATTTTCTGGCCGTGGGCGGCGACGGTACCTCGTACGAAATCGTCAACGGATTATTTCCCCAGGCAGACGGCAGCGAGCGCCCAATCCTGGCGTTTCTGCCCCTGGGCACCGGCAATTCCTTTCTACGCGACTTCAGCGAGCGCGGCCTGGAGCACGCAAGCCAGGCTCTCTTGACGGGAAAACGGCGCCCGTGCGACGTGCTGCGGCTCACCCATCGCGAAGGCGTGCTGCATTACATCAACCTGTTGAGCATGGGTTTTGCCGCCGACGTGGCCGCGGTGCGCATCCGCCGCTTCAAAAATATGGGGGAGCTGGGATATCTGCTGGCTCTGTTCGTGTGCCTGGCCCGCCTGGACCGGCGGGCCTTCCCGCTGCGGGTGAACGGAGATGGCACCGCTGACCGGCGGCGCTGCCTGTTTCTTACCTTCAATAACAGCAAGTTTACCGGCGGCAAGATGATGATCGCGCCCAACGCCGAAATTGCCGACGGCCTGATCGAGTATGTGCGCTGGGGACCGATTGGGCGGCTGGGGCTGCTCCGGAACCTGCCCGGCCTGTACGACGGAACCCATATCAGGCACCGGCTGGCGGAACGGCATCCGGCAACGCGCATTGATTTCCAATTGGACGCGCCCGTGGACGTGATGGTGGATGGCGAGGTCTTGCGGCTGCATTGCGAGAAGCTGGAAGTGCTGCCGGGAGCACTGGAGGTAGTTTCCTGAAGCAGGGCGGGCTCAGCAGGCCGGAGTCGGGAAATTGTGTAATTGAGGAATTTGTAATCGGGCAATTGAAAGCCGCAGTTTGCCGCGTTACCGGAGATCAGAGAACAACAAAGGCGCGGAAGGTCCGCGCCTTTTTCCCTGGTTCGCTCGGCCGAAAAATTTGGTCGCACACGGCTGATGAGTCAGCAACTGTCAGGGGCCTGCCAGCTACCCAGTGCGTGCCAATTACTGGCTCTTTTACCAAACCGGCTTTCCGTTTTCATCGCGGAAGACGAATGAGTCCTGGCCCCGGGTAATTTCGCGCGCCAGGATAGTGTCGGCGCCATTGAACTTCACCTTGGAGCCGGTGACCTCGATTTCGTCGCCCTTGTTGAAGACCATTTCGTAGCTCTTCACGTACTTGGTGGCGGCAAGGTGTAGTTCAATCGTGCTGCCATCCTGCAGCTTCAGCGTGACATGGGCGCCCATGGTGCCGCTGATGGGGCATTCGTAGTCGCGAACATCCATCACGGTGCCCTTGAGTTTGACCTCTGTGGCCTTGTCATACTTGGGCGCGGTGCCCTTGGCGGGCGCCTGATTGGCAGCCAGAGCCACGCAGCCCAGCAACGCAACCAACACAGCCAATGCCCAGGCTCTCATAGTCGTTCCTCCTTGCAGCAGGCGGACTCACAGCCCCGGCATTTTCATTATGGAACGTCGGTGAACGGCATACTGTGACATTTGTCACAAGGGGTGGTGAGCGGGATTACAAGATTGTGCGGTTCAGGACGGCAGGGCACAGGCGAAAGCGCTTGTGCCCACATGCTGCTAGCGGGTGACCACTTCCTTGGATTTGTCGGTGTCCTTGAGCTTGTCCAGGATGCCGATGGCCACCTCAATGAGGTCCTGGTCCACCTTGCGGTTCTCGCCGATAGCCTCGGCCAGGGAAACGGAGACAATCTTGTTGCCGCGCAAGGCGGCCATGCAGCCGAACTCGCCACGGTGCACCATGTCAATGGCGCCGATGCCATAGCGGGTGGCCAGCACGCGGTCAAAGGCGCTGGGTGAGCCGCCGCGCTGGATGTGGCCCAGCACCACGGCACGGGTTTCAAAGCCGGTGAGGCGTTCGATCTCGCGGGCCAAAATGTTGCCGATGCCGCCCAGGCGAACGTGGCCGAACTCATCAGTACCCACCGTGCTGACCACGGGGGCGCCGTGCTGGTGGTCGGTATCGCTGGCGAACTTCGCGCCCTCCGCTGCCACCACGATGCTGAAATAGCGGCCGCGAGCGTGGCGCAGGCGGATGGTTTCGGCGACTTCCTCAATATCGAAGGGTTTTTCGGGGATAAGGATAACGTCGGCGCCTCCGGCAATGCCGCTGTACATGGCGATCCAGCCGGAATCACGGCCCATGACCTCGACCACCATGACCCGGTTGTGGGCCTCCGCCGTGGTGTGAACACGGTCAATGGCGCTGGTGGCCACGTTGACGGCGGTATCGAAACCGAAGGTGAAATCGGTGCCGCTCAGGTCGTTGTCAATGGTCTTGGGCACGCCCACGACCTTGACACCCATCTGATGCAGGCGCAGGGCGACGGAGAGGGTGTCATCGCCGCCGATGGCCACCAGGGCATCTACGCTATTTGCCTTGAGATTCTCGATGCAGCGGGCGAGGCCGTTTTCATACTTGGCGGGATTGGTGCGCGAAGTGCGCAGAATGGTGCCCCCGCGGGGCAAAATGCCGCCCACGTTAGAAAGGTCGAGCGGCTCGGTCTTGTTCTCCAGCACGCCTCGCCATCCTTCCAGGAAGCCGACGAACTCATCGTTGTGGTGAAAAACGCCCTTGCGCACGACCGCCCGAATCACGGCGTTGAGCCCGGGGCAATCACCGCCGCCGGTAAGGATTCCAACCTTCATCTGCTGCTCCAATCACCTCATAGTCTCGCCCAGGCAGGTGGAGAACCGCGCTCGGCGATCCTTTCGGCTCGGCCCTGAACCTCGCCTTGACGGGAAGAAAATAGACTATCACGTTTGCCAGCGAAAACTGTGAAGCGGGAAGGGGAAGCATTGTCAAGAACAACCGCGTCATCACGGAAGAGTGTGATTGGGGTAGCCGCGAGAAGATTCCTGAACCGCGCAGCCTGTCGCCGCAGAATGGATCAGTGCTGGGGGCCGATGTTAAGGGCCTGTTGCCCGCGGGAGAGAGTGCGGAAACTGTAGAGTTGGGCGGGGGGTGCACTGGTAGCCGAAGGCTGGTCGGCTCCCGAGTCCCCTGCCGAGTCTTCGCCCGGCTGGCTGGATTCAATGCTGAAGAAATAGCGGGTATCGGACTGCAAGTCTCGAAGCACAACCCGGTGGGTCGCCGGGGACCACGGCGCCTTCGCCGTCCGGTCCAGGTGTTGTGGGTCAGGACCGTAGCGGACAAGAGACGAGGAGGACCGGTTGGTGGACCAGGCAATGGTGGCGGAATCAGGAGTTATCTGCTCGAAGAGCGGCCCGTTTGTGATGCGTACGTTGTTGTCGCGGGTATATCCGACCGGCTGGGTGGTGAACTGGCCGACGGCGCTCCTGGAGCCGTCGGATTTCAGTATTCCGAGATAGTAAGTGGTGGCCGGCTGTAGCTTTTTCACGCTGACTTCGTGAGTGGTGGTTCTCCAGGGCCTTTGCACGCGAAAACGCTGGTCGTTGGGAGCAGTGCCGTATACCAGGATGCTCTCCTCCGGGGTGGTCGTCTGCCACCACACCAGGGCGGAGGTGCTGGTAATCTTTTCCGGAATCGGTCCTGCCACTACTAGGGGCTCATTCTGAGAAGAGTCCTGCGGCTCATGGTCTGGCCAGGACTGGGCCGGCAGGATCGTCCCTAAGCCCAGGACCAGCAACGCTGCTAAAAATGCGAGCTCTCTCTTCATTTCCGCGTGTGCTCAAAAACACGACTGGCTCAGGTTTGACGAAACGGCGGCATTTGTTGGATGTGCTACGGCTGGAGCAAGGTGGCTCGCCGGGAGCACGGGACCTGTTTCCAGTAGCTGGAAGCCCCCGGTTGGTAACTCGAGCAGCAGCTCAGGTCCAGCTACACGCCTCCAAGCAGCGGCTGGCAATTATGAATGGTGTAAGATTTTTGCCATGCGGGTCCTGGGCATTGACTGCGGCACCGAGTACACCGGATATGGCGTAGTCGAGGAAGCCCCGGAGGGCCGCCTGATTTGCCTGGCAGTGGGCGCCATCCATTTGAACAGCCGCGAACCCTTGCCGGCTCGGCTCAACACAATTTTCGGCCGCTTGGGCGAACTGATCCAGCAGCATCAACCGGAGAATGTAGCCATCGAAGACGTGTTCTACGCGGTAAACGTCAAGTCGGCATTAAAGCTGGGTCAGGTACGCGGAGTCGCCATGCTGGCGGCGGCCGCTGCCGGGCTGCCGGTAACCGAGTACGCGCCCCTGGCCATCAAGTCGGCGGTGGTGGGCTACGGCCGAGCGGAAAAGTCGCAGGTACAGCAGATGGTCAGCCGTCTGTTGCGCCTGGAATCCTTGCCCGAGCCTTCCGATGCCGCGGACGCGCTGGCCATCGCCATCTGTCATCTGCATACGGCGGCAACGCTGGCCCGCCAGGCGGCTGCACACAGCTAGGGAATCAATTATGCGAGTTGTCCGGTGGACGCTGGTTTCAAATCTGTTACTCTTTGCCCTCGCGCTGGCGGCGCAGGTTCCGGACCTGCATCCGCAGCGAACCTTCACCCCCGAGCCCATCGTCAGCTTTTCTCTGGAATTGCCCGGCTCGGTGCCGCCCTACTACTCCATCTCCGTGGAAAGTACGGGCAAAGCCGCATACCGCTCCAGTCCGGTGCCTGGAGATATGGAGGGAGATCCATATATCATGAAGTTTGTGATCTCGCAGCCGGCCCGAACGCGCATCTTCGAATTGGCCAAAAAGCTGCATGACTTCAAAGGCGATTACGAATATCACAAGGGCCGGCTGGCCAACACCGGCATCAAAACCCTGTATTACACCGACGAAAAAACCAACAATTCGACCACGTATAACTACTCCAGCAACCAGCAGATTCAGGAGTTGACGCATATCTTCCAAGGCATTTCCACCACCCTGGAATTCGGACGCCGGCTGCAGTATTACTACGATCACCAGAAACTGGGCCTGGATGACGAATTGAAGCGCATGGACCAGATGGCGAATGAAGGAGAGTTGGACGAACTGCAGGCGGTGTCCTCGATCCTGCAGAAGATAGCCAGCGATCCGCAGGTCATGCACATTGACCAGGAACATGCGCGGCGTTTGCTGCAGATGGGCTCGGCGGCTCCGCGCCAGCGTTGATGGCGACATCAGGCGGTTAAGCCGGCAAATCCAGCTCGAAACGAATCGCACCTTCCTCAGCAGGGGTGCCGCGCCGGACAAATCCATTCTTCTCCAGCACACGAATGGAGGCAGTGAGTTGGGGCAAGGTGTGGGCCGCGACCATGCGCACGTCAGGGTGAGCGCGCGCCCAGCACACCAGACCGGCTGCCGCTTCCGTAGCATAACCGCGGCGTTGGAACCCCCCGACTATGCCGTAGCCGATCTCCACCACGCCGTGAACGGGTGGTCCCTTGAATCCGCCAACGCCCACCAGATGCGGTTTGCCCCCCGCCAGCGGCAGCAGGATGTACCAAGTCCACCAACCGACCTGGGCCGGGGATTCCCGCAGCTTATTGAGGGAGTAGAGGCAAGCGTCATCGTCGTAGAGGTGGGGCGGCCAGGCGGAGGGTATTTGGACTGACAGCAGCTTCGCAAGGGCAGCATGGTCGTGGCGCAGCTCCGCTTCCAGGCTGGCAATGGTGGCCGGCGCCAAGCGCAGGCGGGAAGTGGTGACCCGGCTCTGGACGATGTCTACGTGGATGTCGGCTTTCATGCGACCGCTTAATCCTATCAGGCGGCACTCCGCAAAGTTGTTGTCCGCAGCCACTGGGCGGGCATTTGACAACTCTGATTGCAACCGGGGGTACAATACAGACGTCTAATGAGGGAGAGGATTTCCCCAGGAGTTTCCCATGACCCAGCGAGTAAGCAAATTGCTGCTCCTGCTGGCGGTCTTTGTCTGCGGCCTGTTCACCATCTCCGCGCTCGCCGATAGTCAGGTACGAATTGTTCGCCTGAGCGACCTGGATGGCGAGGTGCAGATTGACCACGGCACCGGTTACGAAAAAGCCCTTCGCAATATGCCCATTACGCAGGGGGCTAAGCTGTGGACCAAGGCGGGGGGACTGGCGGAAGTGGAGTTTGAAGATGGCAGCACCGTGCGTCTCACGCCGGACACCATCGTAGAATTCCCGCAGCTGTTCCTGCACGATACCGGCGCCAAAGTGAGCACGGTCGCGGTCAACCAGGGTACCGCGTATTTCAACGTTGGCAAGCAGAAGAATAACGAATTCACTGTCGAGTTTGGAAATCAGCACCTGGCCATCAAGGATGCTTCGGCGTTTCGTGTTAGCCGCAACAATACCCGGGTGAAGCTTTCAGTAACCAAGGGCGAGCTGCAAGTGCAGGGGCCGTCGGGTGAAGTGAAGGTGGCCAAAAATCACACTTTGAACATCAACCTGGGTGAAAACGGCACCTATGAGGTTGCTAAGGGTGTGCCGTCCGACCAGTACGATAAGTGGAATAAGCAGGAAGGGCAGTTCCAGAACCAGTACAACTACGGCAATGCGGTTACCGGTTCCTGGCCTTACAGCTACGGCTTGGCGGACCTGAACTACTACGGTAACTATTTCTACCAGCCGGGGTGGGGCTGGCTGTGGCAGCCCTACTACATGGGTGCGGGCTGGGATCCCTTTATGAACGGCGCCTGGTCATGGTGTCCGGGCGTGGGCTACACGTTCATATCGCAGTATCCCTGGGGGTGGATGCCCTACCGCTACGGCAACTGGGCGTTCGTTCCAGGCATGGGATGGGCCTGGCAGCCTGGCGGGTTCTACGGTTGGAACGCCGCCCCCGCCATTGTGGATCCTCCGACCGGGTTCCGGGCTCCGGCCCCGCCGGTGACTACGGTGGCCAATCATCCGACCGTGCCAGTGAATCCGACGGGACGCAGGCCGTTGCCGATGGGTGTGCGTGAAGATGCGATCGGAACTCGCGCGGCAGTAGCGGGCGGCAGGCCGGGACGGATGGTGACCAGCATTCCCGTGCACGGCGGCACTCTACAAGGGGGCCGCTCCATCAACCGAGGCACCATGGGACCCCACGGAACCATGCTGGGTCCACGCGGTTCGATTGCCCGCTCGCCGGCCATGACGGCGCCGCGCATGGGTGGGGAACGCATGGGCGGCTTTGGCGGGTACCGCTCCATGGGTTCGGCGCCGCATGCGGGATCGTCGCACCCCGCTTCCACGTCTTCCACACCGCACCGCTGAGTTAGGTCGAATGGCAAGTCAGGGCGACCTGCGGGTCGCCCTATTTGTTTAGGAAAGGGTTTTCCGTTTGCCAACAGCTAGCTACTAACTACCTATCACTGCCTCCCCACTCCTGGTTCTCACTACTTGTCCTTATGATTCCAGCGATGTCCGACCAGGCCGGCCTCAAAGGAGCGCTGGTCGAGGCGGGCCAGGCGTTTGGCCATGCCTGGCTTCAGCAAAGGGTAATGCTGGACCTCGAAGAGGTAGAAGGGAATGAACCAGACCGGTTTGTCGGTGGACATCCAGTTGAGCTGGTCGAAACGGGCCAGATTCACGGGACGGGAAAAGGCGCGCAGAGAAAGCTGGCGGCGCAGGTTGAAATACCCTTCAAAGTAGCTGAGGGCCAGCTCGCGCAGGTTGCGATACACCGGCTGGCGGCCGCGACAGCCGGAGTAATTGGACTTAGCGATGGAGCCCCAGGCGGCGCCCATGCGGTAAACGGCGACCACGTGGTCGGTATCGTGCTCGGCTTCCAGGTCAATGACCACAGGCGGGTAACCAATGACGCGCAGGGCGGCGGCGGCGAAGATGGCGCCCTCCAGGCAATGAGCGGTGCCCTCGCGCAGCACGCGGCGGGGCGACCAGGCGGTGTCAGCCAGGTGGTAATCAATTTCGTCCAGGAAGCGCTGAATGCCGTGCGGCGTTTTGAGCGCGCGCACCTGGCGCAACTCCGCCGGAGTAAAACCGAAGTTGCCGTTGAGCATGGGTTGGGAGCAGTGTGGGGCGGGATGGAGGGAGTTGTCAACGTTCTTAGTGCCCGGTACCCGGTGGCTAGTAGCCAGTTCTCAGGTGGTCCGCGAAACTGGCTACTGGGTACAGGCTACTGCGCTCACCCCAGCGCCTGGGCGAGCTCCGCGGGAGAATCCACCAGTAGGTCGGGCGGAGGGGTCTGCAGGGTCTGAGGGGCAAAGCCGTAGGTGACGCCGCAGGTCCACGTCCCGGCATTCTGGCCGGTCAGGATGTCAACGGATGAGTCGCCGATGATGATGGTTTGCTGAGGAGAGGCGCCGGCTTCCTCTATCAGCTTGCGGGCGCCCTCAGGATCGGGTTTTTTGGTGGGGAAGCTGTTGCCGCCATATACCTGGTCGAAAAAGGTCTTCAGCCCCAGCGCCTCCACGATTTGGCGGGAAGGATTGACGGGCTTATTGGAGAGCACGGCCATGTGGCGCTCCGTTCCGGTGTTTCCGCGGCGCAGAGCGGCCAGCATCTCCGGAATGCCGCGATAGACATGGGTATGGTCCAGCTTGTGAGCCCGGTAATAGGAAAGGAAATACTCCAGGGCTTCTTTCAAAAGGATTTGGTCGCCGGGGTCGCCCAAGGCGCGGCGGATCAGCATGGGAGCGCCATCGCCCACATAGGTGGCGATTACATCCGGCGGCAATTCCGGGCGGCGCAGATGGCGGAGGGTGGCATTTACTGAATGGACCAGGTCTAGGCGGGAGTCAATTAGCGTGCCATCCAGGTCGAAAATAAGCAGTTTAAGCAGCTTGCCATGCAGTTTGTGGTTGCGTTTGACCATGATTTCCAAGCTGGCTACCGCTGGTTCAGGGCGGGCCCAATCCAGTATATTCGTAGAGCCGCTCGTGGCTTAGAATGCGACAGGAGTGCGCTGCGCATCCAAATGACTGAGCCGAAGATTACTTCTGAGGAGTCGGATGGCGACCACCAAAGTAGAACCTAAGGCGGTTAAAGCGCCCGCTGCCCAGGCGAGCCACGGGCCGGAGAAGACCTTCGAAGGCATTACCGGCAAGCAGCTTATTGAACTCTACCGCCTGATGTTCCTGTCGCGGCGGCTGGATGACCGGGAAATTCTCCTCAAGCGCCAGCAGAAGATTTTTTTCCAGATATCCGGGGCCGGGCACGAAGCCATGGGCGTGGCCGCAGGACTGGTGCTCAAACCAGGGTACGACTGGTTTTATCCCTACTACCGGGACCGGGCGCTGTGCCTGTCGCTGGGTGTGACCCCCCTCGACATGCTGCTGCAGGCGGTGGGCTCGGCCGAGGACACCGCATCCGGAGGGCGGCAGATGCCCTCGCACTGGGCCAGCCCCAATCTCCACATTGTGACCGGCTCTTCGCCGACAGGAAGCCAATTGCTGCAGGCGGCAGGCTGCGCCGAGGCGGGCCGCTTCTATGCCGCGCATCCGGAGGCCGCCAGGAAAGGTTCCGGCGACTATCGCGAGTTCAAGGATGTGAGTTTCCAGGGCGACGAAATCACTTACGTCTCCTGTGGCGAGGGGGCCACCAGCGAGGGCGAGTTCTGGGAGACCATGAACACAGCTTCCTCCCGCAAGCTGCCTTTGCTGCTGTGCGTGGAGGATAACGAATACGCCATCTCCGTGCCTATCGAGGTGCAGACGCCCGGGGGCAACATTTCGCGGCTGGTTTCCAACTTCCCCAATTTCTACTTTGCCGAGTTTGACGGTACCGACCCCATTGCCAGCTATGGCGCGTTTCGTAAGGCGGCGGAGCACATCCGCGCCGGCAACGGTCCGGCCTTCTTGCACGGACACGTAGTGCGGCCCTATTCGCACTCTCTTTCCGACGACGAGCGCCTCTACCGCCCTGAGGCAGAACGGCGAGAGGAGGCGCGGCGCGATCCCATTACGCGCCTGCAGATGTTCCTGGTGCGCGAGGGCATTCTGGAGGAAGAAGCCATCACCCGGCTGGAGAAGCAGGTGGAGGCGGAGGTGCAAGAAGCGAGCGATCGCGCCGTGGCCGCGGCCAAGCCCGCGCCGGAATCGGTGATGCAGTTTATTTACTCTCCGGTCCTCGATCCTGCTGCGCCGTCGTTCGCCACCGAGCCGGCGTTCGCTAACCCGAAAAACCATGCCCAGCCCACCATTGCGGCGGCCACCGCGCAGAAGACGATGGCAGACCTGATCAACGCTTGCCTGCACGACGAAATGCGGCGCGACCCGCGCATTCTTGTGTTTGGCGAGGACGTAGCCGACTGCAGCCGGGAAGAGTACCTGCAGCAGAAGCTCATCAAGGGCAAGGGCGGGGTATTTAAGCTTACCGCCGGGCTGCAGCGGGAGTTTGGCTCCGACCGTGTGTTCAACTCGCCCCTGGCGGAGGCCAATATCGTCGGCCGGGCCACGGGCATGGCCACGCGCGGATTGAAGCCGGTGGTGGAGATCCAGTTCTTCGACTACATCTGGCCGGCCATGATGCAGTTAAGGAACGAGCTGCCGCTCATCCGCTGGCGCTCGGCCAATGCGTTTTCCGCGCCCACCGTAATTCGTGTGGCCATTGGCGGATACCTGACCGGAGGCGCGATTTATCACTCGCAGTGCGGGGAGAGCATCTTTACCCATATTCCCGGGCTGCGAGTGGTGTTTCCCTCCAATGCGCTGGACGCCAACGGGCTGCTGCGGACGGCTATCCGCTGCGACGATCCCGTGATGTTTTTGGAACACAAGAGGCTCTATCGCGAAACTTTTGGGCGCTCACCCTATCCTGGGCCGGAATATATGGTGCCCTTCGGCAAGGCCAAAGTCCTGCAGGAAGGAAGCGACCTGACCGTGGTCACCTATGGGGCGGTAGTGCCGCGGGCGCTGCAGGCGGCGCAGCGGTTGCAGCGGGAGCAGGGAATCAGCGTAGAACTGGTTGACCTGCGCACCCTGAACCCCTACGACTGGGAGGCGATTGCGACTTCGGTGCGCAAGACCAATCGTGTGCTGGTGGCCTATGAAGACACGCTGAGCTGGGGCTATGGGGCGGAGATTGCAGCGCGAATCGCCGATGAATTGTTCGAAGACCTGGATGCGCCGGTGCGGCGCATTGCCGCCAAAGACGTCTTTGTAGCTTACCAGCCGCTGCTCGAAGATGAAATTCTGCCTCAGTCGGAAGACATCGAGCGGGCCATGCTGGAGCTGGCGGAGTTCTAGGGGTAGTTATCAGCTTTCAGCCATTAGCCACGGAGACAACAATCAGCGTGGCGTCGTCAGCCAGCTGCGACGCGCAGAAATTCTTTACCTGGCCTAACAACTGATCCTTAAGCTCGGCAGAAGAGCGCTGGGCCAGACCGCTTGCTGCATCAATCAGCCGTTGCTCACCAAATTCCTCGCCATCGGATTTTGCCGCTTCGGTAATGCCATCGGTGAAGAGCAGCAGGCGGTCGCCGGGTGCAAGCTGGGCGGCTGAATCTTCATACTTCCACTCCGGAAACACTCCCAGCAGCGCCCCGCCATTTTGCAGTTGTTGCGGCGGTCGCGAACCGTTGACCAGGATGGGGCTGAGGTGCCCGGCATTGGTGTACTGGAGAATGCGTTGCTGAGCGTCGAGCACTCCGTAGAACAGGGTCACGAACTTACCGGAGGCGATGTGATTGCACAGGACCGAATTAACCCGACTGCACAGCCACGCGGGCGAGGCAGCATCGGAGGCGAAAGCGCGCACGGTGGCCTGCACGTTGGCCATGAGCAGCGCCGCAGAAACACTTTTGCCCACCACATCGGCAATGCAAATGGCAAGTTTGGTGTCGCTCAGCTTGATGACGTCAAAGTAATCTCCGCCCACCACGCGCGCCGGCTCCCAGGCGCCGGCGATGTCGAAGCCGGGTATCTGTGCGATCTGCTCGGGCAGAAGGGCTTTTTGGATTTCGAGGGCGCGCTCCAGTTCCTGCTCCTGCAGTTCACGCTGGGCGATTTCCAGATCCACCGTCTGCTGCAACTCCCGGTTGTTGCGTTCCAGCCGGGTTTTGGTGGCATCGTAAATCTGGGCGACGACACCGAAGATGACAGTGGCGACGAAGGGAAACTTCCAACCGCCTCTTAAAACCGGCAGTAAGGGAGGACGCGGCGCAGAGAACGTGACCAGGTAAACGACCGTCGTCGAAAGCACGACGGCCACCGGAGTGACGGCCAGGAGCAGGAGGAGGTAGGCGATCCAGTAGGCGGCAAATGGCCGGTGGGCATAAAGAATGCCCAGTTTTTCCTGCGCCAGGACGGTTAAGTTGCAAAGGAGCAGAGTGTATATGAAGGTGACAAACAGGCCCGCCCGCTGGGGTTCTATGGCCCAGAAGATGGCGTACACCGCCAGGGCGATGGCAATGTAAAGCTGCTGCTGGCGCAGCCAGCGCAGAAGTCGCGGCGAGATGCTGTGGACCTTCATGCCCGTCGAGGATGGATTGTAGAGCCGCCGCCTGCTGCGGTCTGTGACATGGCTCACCGTGGGAAGAGAGGGGCTAGTGATTAGCGGTGGAGGTGGTCTTCCGGCTACGACCGCGGCCTAGGCCAATGACGGCGTCCAGCGCGATGGGGCCGGCGCCGAAGAAAATCAACGCCAGCCCGAGAGCGGCCAGGGTCATGGGCAACTGGTAGTTGCCCTCGCCGGTTAACCCGTTCTTCCAGTGCACCTTGTCAATGGCCACGATCATGTCAATCAGGAGCGCCAGGCCGAAGAAGCGGGTCAACAGACCGGCGATGATGAGGATGCCGCCAAAGAATTCCGCGCCCGCGGAAAGGTAGGCCGACCACCAGGGCAAGCCCACGCCGCTAAAGAACTTCTCCACTCCGTGGATGCCGGTGACCTTGGGATAGCCGTGCACAATCATGACCGCCCCCAACGCGATGCGCATAGCCAAAAGGCCGAGGGGTTGCAACTTGTCCAGGATTCTCATCTTTTCAACCAAAGATTTTAACCACAGAGGACACAGAGGAACACAGAGCAACAGATATTTGTTTTCATTTCGGCCGCCAGCATTGGGTTTACAAAATGAAAATGCCTGTCACGAAATCAAAAATACAAAATCCTCTGCGACCTCTGTGTCCTCTGTGGTTATCTTTTTTTCAAGTCTTTCAGAATTTCGCGGGCGGCGTTGGCCCCGGAGGCCCCCGTCAGACCGTCGCCGGGATGAGTGCCGGAACCGCACAGGTAAAGGCCGCGGATGGGTGTGCGGTAACGGGCCCAGTCCAGCAGCGGACGCATGGTGAAAATCTGGTCGAGCGCCAGTTCGCCATGAAAAATATGACCACCGGTCAGCCCGTAGGTCTCTTCCAGGTCCTTCGGGGTAATGATCTGCCCGGTCTCAACCAAGCCGGGCAGGTCGGGCGCGTACTGCGCAAGGGTGGCCACCACAACGTTGCCGAGGGCATCGCGCTGCGCGTTCCAATCGGTGTTGCGCAGTTGGTAGGGCGCGAACTGCATGTAGATGGACATCACGTGCTTGCCGCCGGGTGCCAGCGAGGGGTCAGCGAGCGAGGGGATGGTGGCTTCCAGGTAGGGAGCTTTGGAGAAGGCGCCATATTTGGAGTCGTCAAAGGCGCGCTCCAGATAATCAATTTCCGGACCGATATGGATGCGGCCGGTGAGCGCGGCGCCGTTGGTGCCAGCCTTCTCCAGGGCGGTGAAATGGGGCAGACCATTGAGCGCCAGATTTACCTTGGCCACGCTGCCGGGAGTGCGGTAGTGCTGCAGCTTGACCACAAAGTCGGGCGCGAGGTGCACGGGATCAACCAGTTTGAGCAGCGTGCGCTTGGGATCGGCATTGGAGATGATCGTGTTGGCGGGAATCTCTTCACCGTTGGCCAGAACGACGCCGGTGGCCACGCCATCCTTCACCCGAACCTGCCTGACCTCGGCATTGGTGCGGATCTCAGCGCCTGCGGCGGTTGCGGCGGCAGCCATGGCTTTGGTGACCGCACCCATGCCGCCCATAGCATAGGAAGTTGAGCCCACGGGGGAACAGTCGGCGGCGGCGCGCATCAGCAGCACGGTGCTGCTGCCTGCAGACCAGGGGCCCAGAAAGGTGCCAAAGATGCCGCGCGCGGCCACTACGGCGCGCAGCAGTTCGGTTTCGAAAAACTCGGCGACCAGATCGGCTACCGCCATCGGGCCCCAGCGCAGCAGCCGGTACATGTCCTTCTTGCCCAGGTTGCGCACGCCCTTGCCGGTCTTAATCATTTGCCACAAATCGGCGGGGGCGGGATGGTCAATGTCGGGAGGCGCCATGGCCAGGACGCTCTGGAAGACGCCGGCAATTTTGCCCAGGGAGAGCTGGAATTCGCCGTAGTTCCGGGCGTCTTTGGCAGAAAAGTTGGCGATGGACTGCGCCGATTTGCCTGCATCGCCGTACAGGAAAAGAGCGCGCCCGTCCGGAGCAGGAGCGAACACCCGCAGCTCCGGGTTCAGCATCTTCAGCCCGTGCTTCTCCAGTTCCATGTCGCGAATGATCTGCGGGCGCAGCGGGCCGGCGGAGTGGGCCAGGGTGGAGCACTTGAAGCCGGGATGGAATTCTTCGGTGACGGCGGCCCCGCCGGGCTGCTCGCGGCGTTCCAGCACCAGCGGTTGGAATCCCGCGCGGGCGAGGTAGAAGGCAGTAACCAGGCCGTTATGACCCGCGCCGAGAATGACGATGTCATGGGCCATGGCTAGCGCGCTCCGTTGCCCGAATCTTTGAGGATTTCCAGTGCCGCCAGACGCCCGGGCGCGCCCATAATGCCGCCGCCCGGGTGCGTGGCCGAGCCACACATGTAGAGATTCTTGATGGGCGTGCGGTACTGCGCCCAGCCTGGCACCGGGCGCAGGAAGAAGAGCTGCTCCAGCGAGAGTTCGCCCTGGAAGATGTTGCCCTGGGTGAGCCCGAACTCGCGCTCAATGTCCAGAGGCGTGAGCACCTGCTTGCCAACGATAATTTTCTTCAGGTTGGGCGCGTACTCGGAGACGGTATCAATCACGTTGTTGCCAAACTCCTCGCGCTTCTCGTCCCAGGCGCCTTCCTTCAGATTGTAGGGCGCGTACTGCACGAAGCAGGACATCACGTGCTTGCCGGGCGGGGCCACCGAGGGGTCGGTCAGGCTGGGAATCACCATGTCAATGTAGGGGCGGCGCGAGTACCTTCCGTACTTGGCGTCATCGTAGGCACGCTCCATGTAATCCACAGCGGGCGAGACCGAAATTGCTCCCCGCAAGTGCGCTCCTTCGCCCGGCATGCAGGTGAAGTTGGGCAGAGCATCGAGCGCCAGGTTCACCTTGCCGGAAGATCCGCGGTACTTGTAGCGGCGGACCTCGTCCAGAAATTCGCCTGGCAGTTCGCCCGAGTCAATCATCTTCAGGAAGGTGAGGTTGGGGTCCACACTGGAAGAAATGATGTCGGCGTAAAGCTCGTCGCCGTTCTGCAGGACCACGCCGCTGGCCCGGCCATTTTTGACCAGAATTTTGGCGATGGGAGCGCGGGTGCGGATTTCGGCGCCAAATTCCCGGGCGGCGTCGCCGATGGCGTTGGAAATGGCGCCGGTGCCGCCGCGGGCAAAACCCCAGGCGCGGAAGGCACCGTCAATCTCGCCCATATAGTGGTGAAGCAGCACGTAGGCGGTGCCGGGCGAGCGCACGCCCAGGAAGGTGCCGATGATGCCGGAGGCCGACATGGTGGCCTTGAGCACGTCGGTTTCGAACCACTGGTCAAGGAAATCGGCCGCGCTCATGGTCATGAGCTGCACCTGGTTGTACTTGTCCTCGCTGGAGAGGTGCTGGAAGCGGCGGCCGATGAACAACAGCTTCATCAGTTCCTTGGGATTGAGCGTGGAGGGGTTGGGGGGAACCATGCTCAGGATGGGCTTCACAAAGCGGCACATCTGCTGCATGGCCTTGCCGAACTCTTCGTAGGCCTCGGCATCCACGGCGGAGTGGCGGGCAATTTCGCGGCGGGTCTTGCCGTGGTCGTTCACGCGCCACAGGTGGTCGCCATTGGGCATGGGGGTGAAGGTGCCATCCAGGGGCAGGATTTCCAGGCCGTGGCGGGGCAGGTCGAGGTCGCGGATGATTTCCGGGCGCAGCAACGAAACTACGTAGGAGCAGACGGAGAACTTGAATCCGGGAACGATTTCTTCGGTAACGGCGGCGCCGCCCAGCACGTAGCGGCGCTCCAGCACAAGAACCTTTTTGCCGGCGCGGGCCAGGTAGGCGGCATTGACCAGGCCGTTATGGCCGCCCCCGATAACGATGACGTCGTATTTATTATTTCCAGCAGGCATAAGGATTTGCGGAATGAAGCCACATTGTATGCGAGGCGGGGGGATTTGTCTTGCGGCTCTCCTTGCTGCCGCCCCGCGCGGCTGGCTATAATCCGGCTTCATACAAAAAGCATCGCAGGAGCCAGCTTGCCGGTCGGAACCGCATTCCACGAGCGCACTTTTCCCCTGTGCTACAGCCTCAACTACCGCGAGTGGTCGGGCTACTACACGGTCAGCGTGTATGAAACCCACCACGAGCACGAGTACAACGCCATCCGCAACGCGGCCGCGCTGATCGATATCACGCCTCTGTTCAAATACATAGTGAGCGGCAAGGACGCCACCCGCCTGGTGAACCGGGTGATTGCGCGCGACATCAACAAGGTGTCGGTGGGCCAGGTTATCTACTGCTGCTGGTGCGACGAAGAGGGCAAAGTGATTGACGATGGCACCATCACTCGACTGGAGGAAAACAAGTACCGCTGGACGGCCGCCGATCCGAGCCTGCGCTGGTTTCGCCAGAATGCCCTGGGCATGGACGTACAGATTGAGGACATTTCCGAGAAGACGGCGGCGCTTGCCGTCCAGGGCCCCACGTCGGGCAAGCTGCTGAAGGCGGTGTGCGATGCCGACATCAGCAACCTCAAATACTTTCGCGTTACCCACGGCAAACTCGAAGGCGTGCCGGTGGACATTTCGCGCACTGGCTACACCGGCGACCTGGGATACGAAATCTGGGTGCAGTGGAACGACGCGGTCAAGGTGTGGGACGCGCTGATGAAGATGGGAAAGCAGTTTGACGTGCATCCCACCGGCATGCTGGCGCTGGACGTGGCGCGCATCGAGGCGGGGCTGATCCTGATCGAAGTGGATTACATCAGCAGCAAGAAGGCGCTGACGGGGGAGCAGAAGTATTCTCCCTACGAAATCGGGTTGGGGCGCCTGGTACATCTGGAAAAGGAAAACTTCATCGGGCGGTCGGCGCTGGTCGAAGAACAAAGGCGGGGCGCACCGCGGCAATTGGTGGGCCTGGAACTGGAGTGGTCGGAGGTGGAGCGCTTCTACGACCAGCTGGGCATGGCGCCGCAGACGCCCAGCACGGCTTCGCGCGTGCACGTGCCGGTGTACAAGGGCGGGAAGCAGGTGGGGAAGGCTACTTCCACTACCTGGTCGCCATTACTGAAAAAGATGATTGCGCTGGCCAGCGTGCAGCGCGAGCACTCGCAACTGGGCAGCAAGCTGAAAATGGAGTTCACGGTGGAGTCGGCGCGCCGGACAGTGACCGCAACCGTGGTCAAGCTGCCCTTCTTCAATCCGCCGCGCAAAACCACCGTGCCAGTATAGGGAGCGGCACTCAGCCTTCAGCACTCAGGCTGTTAAGGAAGGAGTGCTCGGAGAGTGCTTCATTTGTGGCGCGGGCGCCCCCGCCCGCGAACGCTCAGGGGCTGAAGCCCGGTCTGAGGGGCGCGCGATTTTCCCCGGACTGTAGTCCGGGGCTTCCACACTGTTTCGGGGCGCTACGCCGGGAACAAGAACCCGGCATGCAGTCAGGCAATAGAAGCAAATCATCGATCGAAAATCTTCAAACGTCAATCAGCTTGCGGCTGGTCCGCTTCCAGTAGATGTATCCAGGCACGCCGATGAGCACGATGACCAGGCCAGCCAGGGCTTCCTTGGGGCGTTCTACCAAGGTGTTGGCGGCCCATAACCCGGCAATGAGCAGATATAAAGCCGGCAGCCAGGGATAGCCGGTGCAGCGGTAGGGACGGGCCATGTCCGGGCGCTTACGGCGCAGAACGAACAGGGCTCCTACTCCCGCCACGTAGGAAAGAATCATCATGAACATCACATAGGTATAGAGCTGGTCATAGCGCCCGCTGAACACCAGGAGCGCTCCCCACAATCCCTGGCCGATAAGGCTGAAGGCGGGAGTGCGCCAGCGGGGATGGACCTCAGCCATTTTCTGGAAGAAAACGCCGTCGCGGGCCATGGCGAAGTACACGCGCCCGCCGGAAAGTATGCAACTCGCGTTGGCCCCGAAACAGGAGAGCGCAATCATCGCCGAAAGCCAGACCGCGGCCGCAGGTGAGAACAGACGTACGGCGGCGGCATGGGCGATGGTTTCCGTGCCGGCAATGGCCGTCATGGGCAGCGCATACAGGTACACCAGGTTCATAGCCACGTAAATGATGCCCACGCAGAGCACGCCCAGCACCATGGCGCGAGGCAGATTGCGCTGCGGCTCTTTGACTTCGCCCGCCACCCAGGTGATGTACACCCAGCCGTCATAGGCCCAGAAAACCGCGATCAGGGCGACGCCGAAAGCACCCATCAGGCTGGAGAGGCTGCCGCCCATCAGCAGGCCGGAAGCGCGGGCGCCGGCGGCCACTCCAGTCTGGGTGAAATGCGACCAGGAGCCCTTGCCCACGGCGAAGCCCAGCAGGACAAAGGCCGCCATGGCCAGAAATTTCAGCCAGGTGGCGATGTTCTGCAGCACGGCGCCACGGCGCAGGCCAGTCACGTTCATCCAGGTGGTGAAGGCAATGGAGGCCAGCGCCACCAGGTGGGTGCGGTTGACGCTAAGGCCCAGGCCGCTCCACACCACGTGCTCAGCGGAAAGGGCCGGCACCACCTTTCCCAGGTACACGGCGGAAGCGACGCCCAGGGCGGCGATGGTGCCGCCGTTGCTGACGGTGAAAATCATCCAGCCGTAGAGGAAAGCGACCAAGTCGCCATAAGCCTCGCGCATGTAGACATACTGCCCGCCGGAATCGGGAAACATGGCGCCCAGTTCGGCGAAGGCGAAGCAGGCAAACAGCGAGACCACGCCTCCCAGCACCCACACCATAATGAAGAATAGGGGATGGGGAAGTGGGCCGGCGACATCTTTGGCAGTTAGAAAAATCGAGGAGCCGATGATGCCACCCAGCAGCAAGAGCACGGAATCCAGCAGGGAAAGCCCCCGAACCAGGCTAGCCAGCGGGGCGGCCTGAGGCTGCGATTCGAGTTGGGGCGAGGCGCCGGGGCGCGAGTTCATGGATTATCCAATGCCCAACTCGTCAGGCGACTCCAAAGGCGAGCCACAGATCCGGCAGATTACGGCCGAGCAATCGCCGCAAGTGAGGGGGTCGGCGACCTCGCGCGCGCAATTGGGGCAATAGAGCAGCTGGGGACGGCTTTCAGGCCGGGGTTCCGGGGACTGCGGCATGGTGGATGGCAAGATACCAGAAAAACCGGCAACGGGTCTGTGTTCTCTAGCGGGCGTGGCGCTTCTGCTGGTTAGAGCCGAAGGCGGCCAAGCCCTCGCTTTCATCGCGATAAGCCGTGAACACCTGGTGCAGGTGAGTGCGCTGCAGCGCCTCCGCAACCCGTTTGCTGGGCGCTACCAGCTTCAGTTCGCCTCCTCGATGCACCGACGAGACCAGAAGTCCTACCAGAATTCCCAGGCCGCAGCTGTCAACATAATCAACCCC
>DATJEH010000280.1:0-10651 GCA_035496875.1 Terriglobales bacterium
ATGGCTCGCGGCCAGATGTTGAGGGTTAGCAGGACGGCCGCCGCCATGCCGATGCAGCACACCAGCTTCAGGCCGAAATCGCTGCTGCCCAGCCAGAACACCGTGGGCGCATACCAGTAGCGCTCTACCGAGCCCAGGTGCTGCGATAAGTAGCGCAGGTAATCGTTGGCCGGCAGAATGCCATTCGGTCCAATCAGGCCCGTCACCTGAAAAACCAGCGAGAAAAATGCGGAGTAGTAGATCAGGCCGAGAGCGCGCAAGAAAATCCAGCGCGCACCCAAATGCCCGCTGGGGCCGGTGGGACCTGGCCCAAAAATCCAGCGCACGGGGGAGACTGCGCTGTCGCGCATGGCAAGGCAGTTTATACCTGAAGGCTTGGGTGGGCACAGGCGCCCTCGCCGGTGCTAATAGCTAGCCAGGTCGGTGGAACAGGGCAACAAATTCCACGATCAGGATAATGACCACCAGCACTTCAATGGCAAAGGCGCGCGCCTGGTGAAACTGGTCCACCATGAAGCGGTAGAGGTCTTCAGCGGTGCGGATCTTCTGGTTGACCAGGTTCTTATAGTCAATCACGCCCACCTTGGCGGCAGCCAGGCGGTAGAGGCGGGCGGAAAACATATCGCTCAGGAACTTGATGGCATTATCGGCGCGCTCCGAGAGTTCGGTTACATCCAGCAGCACGGTGTGCAGGCGGGTAGCCTCCCGGGCCAGGCTCCAGCGCCGCCACAGGCCGGTGCCGCGGTCGAGTGACCGGTAGACGCCTTCCAGTTCGCGCGTCAGCAGTTCGTCATAATGGCGGAACTCCAGTAGCTGCGAGTTGGCATACTCCAGCAGCTCAGTGGCGGTCTCCGCTCCGGCGGCGCTGTCATAAACAAAGGCGGCGTTCCAGCCGATGACGGCCAAGTCATTGGGATAGTAGGAAATACTCGACTGCAGCACCTCGTTGCGCTCGTTCTCGGAAATGGCGCCGGTCTCGCCGCGCACGATTTGCGCGATGGCCCCGCCCTGTTTCGCCAGCAACTCCGAAGCCGAGGGATTGCCGGCCACCTGCCGGGCCTGAAAGATAAAATAGTCCTCGCTCAACCATGTCTGGTAGGGCTTCACCAGCGCGGCACGGGCGCGCTCCAGCTTCTGCCGGGCTATGGCACTGGCATGGCGGTCGAAGTCTCCCTCCCACATCCAGCTGCTGGCCAGCTGTGCCAGGCTCTGCCACTCGCCCGCGAAGGGCAGCTCAAAAATGATGCTTACCACCCCATAGTCGTAATACTTGATCTGCGCCTCCAAACGTTCCCCGTGGGCCAGGACAATGGGCTCCACCCGCTCCACCACGGGCGGCCGGGCAAAACGTACATATGCCGGGGCGGCGCTCTTGAAAGTTGGCGCTACCGGCCGGGCTCCCACAATGCGACGCACCTCATCCAGGTGAATCTCCTCACACACGTCGTAGAGGATCATCACCAGGATTGAGCCCTGCACCGGTACAAGGGCGGGCACAATCTCCTGGGCCTGGCTCTGTACCGACGCCTGGGGCAGCGTCTGGATTGGCGCCTGATCTTGCACCGGAATGGCTGCCTGCTCCGACATAACTCTAGGTATTATCGGGTTCCGGAACGGGACTAGGCAACGGGCAAACCGGCCCTGTACTAGCTAAGTTATTGATGCTGCAAAGTTTATATTGCCAAGTTGCGCGCTGCCTTGCCCCCTGGATGGTGCTGGGGACTGAATCCGGAGCGGCTGATAGACTTGCGGCTGATGATTTCAGGATTTGCTACCGCCGAAGGTACGGCGCGCTACCGCGACCGCTTTTCCAAGTTGCGCGATGCCGGCCACTTCCGGCGTCCGCAAGCGGTGCCCGGAGTGGGTGAGCTGTGGCTCTCCTCCCTCGGCCTCGGCACCTACCTTGGCGAGGCCAACGAACAGGTGGACGCCCAATATCGGCAGGCCATTGCTACCGCCTTGCGCTCCGGAATCAATTTGCTCGATACCGCCATTAATTACCGCCACCAGCGCTCGGAGCGCGTTATCGGAACGGTTTTGGCGGAACTGGTCGCCGCCGGCGAACTGCGGCGCGATGAAGTGCTGGTTTGCACCAAGGCCGGTTTCCTTGCCTTCGACGGCGAAATGCCCGCCGACATGCGCGGTTATTTCATGCGCGAGTACGTTCAGCCCGGCATTCTTGACCCCCAGCAAGTCGCCGGCGGCAGTCACTGCATGGCGCCGCGCTACTTGGCCGACCAGGTTGAGCGCTCGCGCCGCAACCTGGGGCTGGAGACCATTGACGTTTTCTACGTCCATAATCCCGAATCGCAGCTGGCGGAGGTGGAGCGTCCGGGCTTCCGGGAGCGCCTGCACGCCGCTTTCACCAAGTTGGAGGAAACCGTCAAACAGGGCAAGATTCGCTACTACGGAGTAGCCACCTGGAATGGACTGCGCCTGCGGGAAGAGGAGCGGGATTATATCAGCCTGGCCGCCTTGCTCGACCTTGCCCGCGCGGTCGGAGGCGAGCAGCACCATTTCCGCTTCCTGCAACTCCCCTTCAACCTGGGCATGACTGAGGCCTTTGCCCGCGCCAACCAGCTGCTGGATGGGGAACGAATGTCGGTAATCAAAATGGCTGCCCGCGCCGGCCTGGCCGTGGTGGGCAGCGCCACCCTCCACCAGGGGCAGCTGATTCGCGGTTTGCCCGATTTCGTCCAGCAGGGGATGGGGATGGGAAGCGACTCCGCCAACGCCATACAGTTTTCGCGTTCCGCTCCCGGCCTCACCACTTCCCTGATCGGCATGGGGTCACGCGACCACGTCCTCGCCAACCTGGAGTCCGCGTCTTATCCACCCACCCCGCCCGAGCAGTGGGCCAAGCTGTTTGGCGCGCGGTAGAGCAGTGACTCGATGGCCAGTTCTCAGTACCTGCTAGCCAATTGCCAAATTTCAGGAGATGTCATGCTGAGCGGAACAATCCGGTTCGCTTGCGAACCGGATTGTGATGTCGAAGCACCCCTACCCCGCCGAATCCATCGCCCCACTCGGGGGAGTTCTCTTGTTGCCGCTACCTTGTTCTGCTGGAACCCCACGTTTGGCCGCAGGAAATTGCCGTGGCCACCGGCGCTGGTTTTCAGGAATAAAAAAAGGCGGCAGCCCGCAGGCTGCCGCCCTCACACTTAGTTAGTTATTGGCAGGCGCTGAACCTCAGCGTGCCCACACCCTTCGACGAGCCCCCAAATTCCAACGTACTAATAAACGCTTTTAACCAAGTCGGGAGTGCAGACAGGCATGGCGAAATAAGCCAAAATTGTGTCCTATTTTCAAACGCTGACTGCGCAAAAAGGCCAAGGTGAAGTCCTCGATTGACACCGCGAACCGCTATGGGACGAGCCGCTTTGAAATTACCCTCGCTTCGAATTTACCCTTATCGTCAAAGTGACCGAGGCAGATCACCCTGTCGTTATCTTTTATGTCGCCGGCGTCGATGGGATTGGCTTTTTTACTTCCGTGTGCCTGGCTGACAAACTCGGTGGAGCTGTCGTAGTGGATGACTTTATCGTCCTCCGTGCCTCGCTTTCGAACCGTGAACGTCTGGCCATTTGCGTCGTGTCTTATGACGATTCCCTCCCAGCGAGCCTCCTTCGAAGCACTTTTCTTCATGCCTTGCTGGGGTGCGGATTGGGAAGGATTCACGCGGGGGAATACCGAGATTGATAACGCGATGGCAAGGCCATACGTCCACGCTATCTTGTGCAGCATACAACCTCCTCTGGATAGGCTTCAGAATTGAAGTTGACAGCGATTAGGGCCAGAAACTTGGATTCGTTCGTCCGAGGGGCCTAGCGTGGTTACGCTTGCGGGTCAGTTATTTAGTCAAAGCACCTAAAACTGGCGAGATTGTGCTCTCCACGATCTCGGACAGTCAAGAACTTTTTGGCCACTGCGCCACTAACCTCCGGCGTTGCACCTCAGCGGAACTACGAGTTGAAAGACAATTTCGAAGGAGTGGCACGTGGGGCATCGGCCCGGAAAGTTGAAGGCGGGAGCAGTTTGACGCCAGAAGATTAAAAAAAACAGGCGGCAGCCTGCATTGCAGGCTGCCGAGTTGCTTACTGGCAGGCGCTGAACGTCAGCGTGCCCACACCCTTCGACGAGCCCCCGGTGACCGTCACCGAGTTGCTGACGAAGTCCGCCGGAGTACAGGACGGAGTGCCGTCGGAGAGCGCGGCCGGTTCCCCATCCACCGCATAGCTGACCGAACTGATGGGTGTGGGTGCCGGAGCGTACCCGCTGATCGGGGTTCCGGCAGAGAAGGCCGCCACTTCAGGCAGCGCCGCCGGTACCGCCAGGGTGAAGCTCGCACAGAGCGCGCCGCAGTTGGCCTGGCTGGTTGAGAGTGTAGCCGTGGCCAGGGACTGATCCGCCAGCGGGGTCACGATCTGCACCCCGCCGCCGATAGGCTGCAGCGCCGCCAGACCAACATCATCCACCACCGGTGAGGTGACTACGTTGCCGGTCAAGGAAGCGGGTGCCGCGCCGCTCTTGAATAACTCGATGTTACCCAGCGCCGAGCTTGCCGGCACTCCCGTGATCACGGTCGCCGCATAGAAGTTGCCCTGGCTATCCACCGCCGCCGCCACCACGTCATAGGTGCCACTCTGTACCGGGCACAGCGCGAACGTGCCATTGGTCGGATCCGCCGTGGTGGACATCACCACGTGGTCCATGTTGTTGGCATCTCGCTTTTCCAGGGCCACAACGGCGGTTCCCCCGGTAAGGGGCAGCTTGTTGCCACTATCCACCAGCGTGCCGTTAATGGCCGAGTTGAGGCCCACTTCCCCGGCCGTCAGCACAGGCTTCAGCCGGTATTGCCCATTGCCTTGCACGATGATGGAGGCGCAGCTGTTGAAATCAATGTCCAGATCTTTGGTTTGCCCCGCCGCCACCGTGAACTGGCCTCCGGCAATTTGCCCGGAGGGAATCTTGATTCCGTTGTTGACCTGGCTGGAAAGCTGCAGCGGGTACTGGTTCAAGCCGACCTGCACGCAGTTCAGCGGAGTGCCGGGCAGAGTGCAGTTGTTGGGGCCCTGCAGCTTCACGTTTCCGGTGGCCAGCATGATGCGGATCTGCTGGTAGTTCCCCGCCTGCAATTCCTGGTTAGAGCCCAGCATGGCCAGGAAGCATTCGTTGGCCGGCTCGTTCATCAAGTCAACCTGCTTGGCTCCGTCCGTTTTCAGGTTTGGCGTTAGATCAATCCAGCCGGGATCGTTGGGCCCCGCCGTCGCGCTGGCGTGGATCATCACGTCCGTGACCGTGACGTAAAGGTGGTTATAGGGACCGTTGGGCACGCCGCAGGGGGCCGGGTCGCTGACAGAGGTATTGACGAAGCCAGTCTGCGGGCCGCTGCTGCCGCAACCGGCGAGCACCGCCATGGTGATCACAATTGCTGCTGCGCAAAGAAAAACAATACTGGGATGGGGACGCATGTTTCTCCTATGAACTACCGGCTGAACTGCTCAGGTTCATCTTGCACACTGGTGAAGCTGCTTTAACGTTACTCAGCAAAAATGGCGGAAGCTCAGTCTCCACCAATCCAGAACAAATCCACGATGCGGTTGTCAGGATCGAGCAGCATGATGCGTGCGCCTAAAGACACCCGCACCCAGCCGCCCGGCAAACGAGGCAAACGCTCACCGCACCCGTCCGGCAAAAGACGTACCCGCCGCTGCAGGCCGGGAGGCAAGGTGCCGTTACGCTGCAGCTGCCGCTCCAGGCCCGGCGGGAGATTGCCTCCTCGCTTGGCCAAACCGGGCGGCAGGTCGCGGTAGCTGTCTGCCATGCAATCGCTGATCACCCGCCGCTCGCGGTCGGAAAATCCTTCGGGGCCGCGCCCGTAACCATCGTCAGCGCGGTAGATTTGACCGCGGCGGTCGCGGTCGTCCCCCCGATCATCATCATCATCGTCATACCGGCGTGCGGGAGGTTGCTCCTCCACGTAGCCACCCTGGGCGGGAGGTTGCTGCTCCACGTAGCCGCCCTGGTCGGGATAGCCGGCGTAGGCGTCCTGATCGCGCGGCTGGGGCTGTTGCGCCACCTGCTGGCGAGCCGGTGCTGCTGCAGGCGCGCCCACAGTCCATACCAGGACCGCTTCCGACTCGACCACTGCCGGTTTCTTCCCGGTGGCGGCTGCCACGCCAGTTCCCGCCGCCGCTCCGCTGGCCGCACCGATAGCGGCTCCTTTGCCGCCTCCGAAGATTCCGCCCAGCAAGGCGCCCAGCGCCGTGGTGCCGCCAATCTTGGCCACATTCGATTTAGTGTGCGATTCGCCCTTAATGAAGAATGGGTTGGCGGATACGGCGTAGGTGCGCCCACCGGCCCGAATAGAGCGCAGCGCCAGGGTGAGTTCACCCGGGGCGCTCAGCCGTCCGGAACTCTTCACGTGCACTACTTGCCCGCTCACCTCGGCGCCTTGCGGGAACATGTTCCGGCCGTTGACCGTCACCGGCGCCGTCAGCGTGCCGTGGAAGAGGTCTCCCACGTGCGAAGTCTCGCTGCTCAGTTTTTCAGTCACGCGGACAGAGAGGCTCGCCCCAGCCGGGATATTGGCGCGCACCGCGGCCGCCGCCAAACCCGCCAGAGCCACCGCCATCAGCACCATCAGGATCAGACTATTTCTGAGCCGCCAATTCATAGCTGTCCGCCCATATTCGCGAAATGAAATGCCTGAATTGGAATGTTAGGAGGATGGGCGCGCGGGAACAACGAACGAAGGTCTATGACCGAGAGGTTACCGCCGTACTCACGTTGCTGGGCATCCCAGGGACGCTACTTCAGCGCTTCCAGGCGTGTGGCCGCCATTTCGGCTGCCGGACTGGTGGGATTGTCCTTCTGAATCTGCTGGTAAAGCTTGCGCGCCTCATCGGGCTGCTTGGCGCTGTAGGCTTCGGCCAGCGCCAACTGTGCTTGCGCCTTACTTACCGAGGTAGTCGGGTGGGCGGCGACCTGCTTGTAAAGCTGGATGGCCTGGTCCTCGCGGCCGGTATTGCGGTACTGATTGGCCAAAGCAAATTTGGCCAGAGAAGCCAAATCCTCGTTGTGCGCGCTTGACAGGTCCTGCAGTTGCTTCTCCGCGGCCGCGGAGTTCCCCATATCCAAATCGGTCAGAGCCACAAAGTAGCGGGCAATCTCCGCATTGTGAGTGTGCGGATATTTCTGCGTTACCCCTTGAAACAGGGGCTGGGCGGCTTTGGCGCGTTCCTGCGCAGAACCAAAGAACGTCATGCCCGGTTGCGGCGGCGTGCCGGCCGGAACAATGGCCGCGTCGTAGGTGCGGAAAGCGGTAGCCATGGCCAGACTGGCCGCCCGGTTCTGCTCCTGCAGGTAGTAGTACCCGGCCAGCACGCCGGCCACGATGATGGCGGCGATGATGCCGAGGATGGTAAGTACCTTGCGGTGGTCCACCGCCCAAGAGACGGTCTCGGCGGTGGCAACCGCAAATCTGTCCTGTTTGAGTTGATGCCGAACTTCTGCTCGCACGGGTTCCTTCTGGGGCGTTCTGCCGGTGGGCTAAAAATCAGTGTAACAGCCGCAAAAAGCCAGCGTCAACGAAGGCGAGCCTCGCGCCTGTGCTCTTCGGGGTGCAACCGCAGGAGGGCCCCGGTCGTCGAACAGAAGAGTACCATTTCCCATAGCCAGAGCTGCGGGTCAGGGCAGAGAAGTTGGCCTTGCGGAAGGAAGGTGTGCGATGCGCAAAGTCGCCATCATCATCGGCATCATCATTGCTGTTCTTATCGGCATCCTGCTGGTTGCTCCCCTGTTCATCAACGTCAACCAGTACGGGCCGCAAATCCAGAGCGAATTGCAGCAGAAGCTGGGCCGCAAGGTCACGTTTGGCAACCTGCACCTGCGGCTGCTTACCCCGCGGCTCCGCGTGGACAACCTCACCATCAGCGATGATCCGCATTTCTCCACTGCACGCCCTTTTGCGCAAGCGCAGGAGCTGGATGTTTCCATCGCGCTGCTCCCACTCATCAGCAAGAAAATCGAGGTAAACTCGCTGACCCTGCAGCGGCCCGACATTGAGCTGGTACGCAATGTTCAGGGGGTGTGGAATTTTTCCACCATCGGCCAAGCCGGGGGCGCTACCCAGCCGCAGTCACCGGCTCAGCAGCAGCCTGCGCCGGCGCAGAAACCCGCTCCCCCCAACCAGCCCAGTTCACAACAAAATGCGGGCGCCTTCGAGGTGAAGAACCTGCAGATCAGCGGTGGTCAGATCGCCATCACGGATTACCAGAAGCGCCAGCCGCGAACCGTGTACAACAACATTGACCTGAGCCTGAGCAATTTCGCGCCCCGCAAGCCCTTTTCCGTTTCCGCAACCGTGCATCTCCCCGGCGCGGGAACGCAGGTGGTGAGCCTGGACGGAACCGGCGGCCCCATCAACCAATCCAACATGATGGCCACGCCGTTCGATGGCACCCTCAAGCTGCAGCAGGTCGCGCTTTCCGCCGCCCAGAAGTTCCTCAACACGCCGGCGCTGGCGGGCACTGACGCCACCCTCTCCGGCGACATGAAGATCAGGAATCAAGCCGGCAACTTGGCCTCCAAGGGAACGCTCAAGCTGCAGAATCCGGTGATACACGGAATCAATCTGGGATACCCCATCAGCGCTGACTACGACATCAGCGACGATTTGAACAGCGATGTGCTGAACATCAGCAAGGGCACGCTGCAGCTGGGCTCAACGCCGCTTTCCATTGCCGGCAGCATGAACATGCAGCCCACGCCGGCTCAGGTGAACGTGCAGCTCAAGGCTTCCGACGTCTCCCTGGGCGAGGTGGCGCGTCTGGCCTCAGCCATGGGCGTGGCCTTCGCGCCCGGCATGAATATCAACGGCCGGCTGAATGCCGACGTGCACGCCCAGGGCACCACCAAGAGCCCGGCGCTGAATGGCACCCTTTCGGCGCGCAACCTGAACATCAGCGGCAAAGGCCTGCCGCAGGCGGTCACCGTCCCAGCCGTAGACCTGACCATGACTCCCACCCAGGTCAGCTCCAACGAGTTCACCGCCGCGACCGCGGGCACGAAGCTGAGCACGCAATTCACCCTCAACGGCTACACCGGTTCTTCGCCCGGAATCAGCGCCAGCGTGCGCACCTCAAACGCCCAAGTGGGCGACCTGATCAACATCGGCAAAGCCTACGGCGCGACCTCGCTTCAGGGGATGAGCGGCAGCGGCACACTGAGCCTTAACCTGCATGCTTCCGGCCCGCTGAAGAACGCGTCCGTAATGAGTTTCAGCGGCACCGGCCAGCTGGTGAATGCGTCGCTCAAAATGCCGAGCCTCACGCAGCCTCTGAATGTGCGCAGCGCCGACCTGAAGTTCACGCAGAACTCCATGTCGGTCGACAAGCTGGTGGCTTCCCTGGGAGAAAGCAGCGCCACCGGCAATTTGACCATGCGCGACTTCGCCGCGCCTCAGGTGCAGTTCGACATCATGTCGCCCAAAATTGATGTAGTGCAGTTGCAGCAGATCACGGCGGCCAAGCCCGCGCCGCAGAAACGGGCTGCCTGGAGCGTGCTGCCGCGAGTTTATGCCGCGGCACCACCGCAGCCTTCCATCCTCACCCGTATGACGGGCACCGGCACGCTGATGGTGGGTACCATCCTCTACGACCAACTGGTGCTCAACAACGTGCGCTCCAATGTGAAGCTGAACCGCGGCCTGATTACCCTCTCCCCGCTCACGAGTCAGGTGTATGGCGGCCAGGAGAGTGGGGCCATCGTGCTGGACGCCCGCCAGACTCCTATGGCAGTGCAAGTACAGAGCAAGCTGGCCAACGTGGACGCGAACAAGCTGGTCTCGTCGGTAACCTCGATCAAGCAGACCCTTTATGGCCTGCTGGCCGCTAATACCAACATGGGTTTCGCCGCCGCTTCTTCCGCCGACATGGCCCGCACCCTGAATGGCACCTTCAATCTGGATCTGACCAAGGGCCGCATCGTCGGCATTGACATGCTGCACGAATTGGGCAACGTGGGAAAATTTTTGAGCGGCACGCCGGCCAGTTCGCAGCCCGTCACCAACCTTCTGAAACTCACCGGTACTTTCAACGTGCACAATGGCCTGGCCCAGACCAACAACCTGCAGGCCCTGATTGAGGGCGGCAGCCTGGGCGCTACGGGAGCGGTGGACCTGGTGAACAATGCACTCAACCTGCACCTCACGGCGGTGCTGTCGAAGTGGTTTTCCAACAAGGTGGGCGGCACCAACGTAGGCGGATTTATGAACACCGCGCTGGCCAACCAACAGGGCGAACTGGTGATTCCGGTGCTGGTAACGGGAACCTTCCAGCACCCCATCGTCGCCCCCGATGTACAAAAATTGGCGCAGATGAAGCTGCAGCGGGTGCTGCCTACCACCGCAAATCCGGCGCTGGGGCAGGCGGTGGGCGCCCTGCTGGGCGGTAAAAACGGCCAGAAGCCGAATGTGGGGAATATCCTGGGCGCGATTGCGGGACAGGCTCAGCGGCAACAGCCGGCAAACTCAGGACAAGCTCCGGCACAGCCCCAGCCCGGGCAAACTCAAAATCAGCAGCAGCCCAAGGCTAATCCCCTGGGCAACGTGCTGAATCAGATTTTCGGCGGGAAGAAACAACAGCAGCAA
>DATJEH010000281.1:0-2327 GCA_035496875.1 Terriglobales bacterium
CATTCTTTCTCTGGGTGCACCTGTACGATCCGCACACGCCCTACCAGCCGCCGCCGCCCTTCGACCGCGAGTACCAGGGCCGCCCCTACGACGGGGAAATCGCCTTTGCCGACCAGCAACTGGGGCGCCTCCTCAATTTTCTTAAAGAAAAACATCTGTATGGGCGCACCCTGATCGTGCTCACCGGCGACCATGGCGAATCCCTGGGCGAGCATGGCGAAAAGACTCACGGCTTCTTTATTTACGACACAACATTGCGTATTCCGTTCATCGTCAAGCTGCCCGCCGGGGAACACCACGACGCCACGGTGGCGCAGCCGGCCAGCACCGTAAACCTGCTGCCCACGGTGCTCGAGACGCTGAAGATTCCCCCTCCCGCCGACACCCAGGGCGCCAGCCTGCTGCCGGCGATTCTCGGAACGCCCAGTCCGGCGGGCGTTTCGGCGCAGCTATACTCGGAGTCCTTCCTTCCCCTGTTGCATTTTGACTGGAGCGACTTGCGCGGCATCCAGGTGGGCAAATACCACTTCATTGACGTTCCAAAGCCGGAACTTTACGACATCGCCGCCGATCCCGGCGAACTGCACAACCTCTACGCCCAGAAGCCGGCCCTCGCCCAGGAATTGAAGGCCCAGCTTGATGTCATGGAGAAAAAGTACACGGCCGGCGCCCAGCAGGCGCAGTCCATCCCTCTCGACCCGGTGCTGATGGAGCGGCTCAAGTCACTGGGCTATGCCGGATTTTCCGGCGGGCACCCCGCTAAGCCCGGGGATAAACGCCAGTCGGCCGATCCCAAAGACCGGATCGCCATGTTTGAACTGGTTTCCGAAGCGGTGGACGACAGCCAGCACGGCCGCTACGACCAATCCACCGCCAAGCTGACCCAAGCGCTCAAAACCGAGGACACGTGCGTGCCCGTGCATTATCTGCTCGGCCTGGATTATTACCGCATGCAGAATTTTGCGGGCTCGATCGCCGAATTTCGGCGCGTTCTCCAGCTCAGCCCCGATTACACTCTGGTTTATTTTTACCTCGGCTTGGCCTACGCGCGGGCCGGCGACTACCCCAACAGCATTGACTACCTGCAGCGCACCCTCCAGGCGGACGGCACTAATTTTTCCGCCGCTTTCAATCTTGGCGCTGTGTATCTGAAGACCGGCAACGTAGACCAGGCTGTTTCTGCCTTCCGCCAGGCGATTCAGATTTATCCCGGCTATGAACCCGCGCACCTTGCTCTCGGCGAGGTCCTGCTCTACCAGGGTAAAGTGGACGATGCGGTTGCGGAACTGCGCCAGGCGGTGCAGCTCGCACCCACTGAACCTGCGCCGCACGCTGCTTTGGCCAAGGCGCTCAAGGCCAAGGGACTGGACAGCGAAGCGGAGCAGGAAATGCAAAAGGCGGCCCGCAACCGCCCCCACCACTGAGCGATGACCAAACACGCAACCGCGCGCAACAGAATTCGGCCGGCTCTACTGTGGCTGCTGCTGACAGCCCTCCCATTGGCCGCAAACCAGCGCCCAGCAGCCGGTTCCAAGCGCTCGTCTTCCCCGCCCCCGCGCACCGGCGACAACGTTCTTCTTATCACCATTGATACCCTGCGCGCCGACCACCTCGGCTGCTATGGCTACAAGGCCATTCACACCCCGGCGATTGACGCTCTGGCGCGCGACGGCATCCGCTACCCTATGGCGATCTCGCAGGTGCCGCTGACCCTGCCCGAGCATGTCGCCATCATGACCGGTACCTACCCGTTTCATAATCAGGTACAGGACTTCACGGCTCCTCCGCTGGCGCAGAAATTCCGCACCCTGGCGCAAGCCTTCCACGACCATGGTTACGCCACCGGCGCGGTGGTGAGTTCGTTCGTCCTGGACCGCAGCTGGGGACTGGACCGCGGCTTCGATTACTACGACGACAAGTTCGCCGGCAGCAGCTACCTGAAAAGCAATCTGGCGCTGGTCGAACGCCGTGCCGATGGCAGCGTGGACGCCGCCACCGCCTGGCTCGCCCACCACCGCGACCGGCCATTTTTCTTCTGGCTCCACCTGTACGACCCTCACAGTCCCTATAACCCGCCGGAGCCCTTTCGTACCCAGTACCGGGGCCGCGAATATGACGGCGAAATTGCCTACGCAGACAGCCAACTGGGGCGGCTGACCAATTGGCTCAAGCGCACCGACCTTTATCAGCGCACCTCCATTGTGCTGCTCAGCGATCACGGCGAGTCTCTCGGCCAACACGGCGAGAAAGAGCATGGTTTTTTTATCTACAACTCGACCGTGCACGTGCCGCTGATCATCAAGCCCGCCGCGGGAGCCACCCTCAAG
>DATJEH010000282.1:0-24134 GCA_035496875.1 Terriglobales bacterium
TATCGAAGCGCGGCCAGCAGAGCCAGTCGAGGGAGCCATCACGCCGGATCAGGGCTGCGCCGCGGCAGTCGCCGATAATAGCGTAATCCTGGATTTTTACTGGATCTTTCTCGCTCATCGAGTCTCAGTAAATGATGCTGATGACGTCGCTCGGCAACATGCTGGCGGACTGTTTGCTGAGCCACTGAATCGAGGAAACCTCAGGGAAAATGATCTGAAACCGGACGTTTCGTCAGTGTTTTGCGCCGTTTCGCTGGGCCTCGTTCAGCGGCTCTGAGTATACCGGAAGCCTTGGTCGAAAGGCCTTGGGAAGGATCCGCCGGAGCTACTCCAGCAAGCCTGTGTTGAATCCGTCATTGCCGATGCCCCTGGATGTCATCTCCATACAGGATGCGACTAAACGCGTGCGACCTGGCACCGCCCCTGATCGGCGGCTGCGTGTCTGGAGTTTCGTTCACGTTGAAGAGGCGGCTGCGGCAACCGTCGAGTTCTGCCACTGCGGCGAGTGTCGATTTAAGACTTGTACGTGCGAGTACCTGCCGCAATCGCAGGGAATGCCTCGACGGGACCGGAGTTGCTGCGGGTTGTATTCCACACTTCTTACGGCCGGCATCCGGAAGCCCGTTCTGTTGCCAGTGTGCCTACGCAGGTTCCGGACAGCAAAAGGCCGTTGAAACGTTGCCGGGAGCCTCGGCTCGATAGTACGTGCGGCTCGGCATTATTTACATTAACAGTATGAAATCTTGTTATGCTTCGGATTTGGGCACTTCGATGATCGGATCTGGTTCAACTGTGCCCACCAAGGTCCGCTTCCCAAAATTGCCGTCTCGGCAGCCGAGCAGGCGATTCGACACAAGGCGGCTCCACACGCGATCTCGGACGACGATTTCAGCGCTGTCCCCAACAAACTGAAGAGATCATTGTCCCGACTGATAGGCGCATCTGCCGATGATATCATTCTAGGAAACAGCGCGTTCTACGGGCTGCATATACTGCGCGCGCCTGCGAGGTTGCGGCGGACGAAGCGGCACTGCAAGCGGGAGTTTGGCCGCAGGCTGCGGTCATCGATCTTCGTAAGTTCTTTCCACTCAGGTTAATGTCGGTCCAGTTGACGATGTGCTCGAATCCGAAAACCGCGATAAACCGTTCTGACAAATGTGCATTGCCCCATCTCACTTGTCCTGATCGTCGCGCTTGAGCTGTAATGGCGTGGTCTTGTGGTCAGGACTCTTGCTCTTTCCGCTTCGATTGACACGCCCTCTGCCATCCGGCTAATGTTTCTGGAGCATTTTCCCTTCTATCGTCCCGACTTGGTCGCGCCGCAGTCTTCCAAGGGATCCTCCTCGATGTCCATGGGACCACGCCATTTCAGGTTCGAGCACTGACACATTCACAAAGTATAACTTGGCGCCGGTGATCCCCTGGCCTGGCACCAGGGGATCACACCTGAATCGCGCCGGCTAAGAAAGGCATCTACGAGATAATGCGTTATTTAGTACAAGCGCGCGTTAAGCCCGGGTGCGAGAAGACGTTGCTTGAGGCCGTTGAGCGCGGGACGCTGGGGCAAGGTTCCGTTGCCGAAGGCGAGTACGTCAGGAACATGCGTGAAGCTCGGGAGCTGCCGGGGAAAGAAGTTCGCTGGGTCGAGATTTGTTACTGTCCGACACCGCTGCAAGAGGAAAGGCCCTATTGGGAAAAGTTCTTCGACGTGGTCAGAGTGCAGGACGCGCATGACCGGGGCAAGTGCCGCGACTTCAATGGCACTGAGCCCTGGGCCTGCGACCAATGCGATTGCACAGCTCGCCTTGAGAAGAAACTCAGCAACGTAGGCAAATCTTTTCTTAACAATCTGGCAGAAGCCTGCCGTGAACACTGACCACGCTCGATCGGGGGAATCGTGCCACTCTTCTCTCCATGAGAGGTCGGTTACCAGCTACTGATCGCGAGGAGGCGCAACTTCCCGTCCCTTCGCCTGCCATCCGATATGGTTGAACGGCGGCAATTCTCCCTCGCACCGCCGCCCGCTCACGGGGGACCACCGGCGATGCTGACCGAATGCTGCGGGGAGCCGACCTACAGGATGAATCCGGGAAATGGGCTGGGCACAATCCCGCTGATCAAACAATCGCGAAATGGCCATCCAGCAGTGATAACTTCGTCCAGAAATGCGTGCTGGGCCATTGCCACGATTACGTGGTACACACTCGGCCTACGGGCATGCCACAGGCCGGCAACACAACCTTGCGCTTTTCATTCGCCAGTTCCTCGCTAAATGAGTGCAGCTGCTCCCAAGTCGTTCTCATTCCTCTTCCTCGTACCAGACGACATCACTCCAACGATTTTCCGGGACGGAGGTCAACAAGCGTGCCCGCTCGGCAATCCGCTGATAGGTTGTTTTATTGTCGAGAGTGACTCCATTCTGCAAGCCCGCCTTCGCGAGATTCCGGATCGCTCGGTCTTCCCACTGCGGAGATTTCCGCCTGCGCTCTGCTTGCTCGGGAACTTCGATCTGAATTGAGCGGCCCGCTTTACGCGTGAGATAGCGTTCAACAACGTCTTTTGGAATTCGCAAGACACGATAACGGCGACGATTGATATTCTCTGACCGACCGAGATCGATCACTCCATCGAGTTTTGCAAACCGACGGATGACAGAATCCTCGGAACACTGGAGCACCTGAGCAACGTCTCGAACTGTAAGCAACTCAGACATGGGCACTCCACGATCGCGTAGGCACATTGGCTAATCGCTCTTCAAAGCGTTTGGACTGCAAACTAGCGTAATGCTTCTCGGTCACAGCAACGGTATCGCCGAGCATCGCAGCAACTTCGGTCATTGAACAGCCTTTGCCGAGCCAGAAATCTACAGCGGTATCCCGCAACCGATGCGACACATTCCCTTTAATCCACAAACCCGCATCTTCCATTAGTTTTCTCAAATCGGCTTGCCATTTTGTGACAGCCGTACTCGGCTTTGATGTACCGTTCCAGAAGATGTACTTCGGGTTCCCGTTCGCAACTGCGAGTAATTCATGGTGTAACCCTGCGTCGAGCTTTTGCTTGACCGGACGCCGCGTCTTTTGCCGTTTGATGCGAAGCCAACCACCGCTAAGACTATCGCGCTTCAATTGCACGGTGTCCCGAATCGCAAGCCCTGTACTCGCCATGCAATGAACCAAGGCCGTGACCCGTCCAGCCTTTGTGGAATTGGGAAATGTCACGGGAATTTGTTCCAAGAGCCGCGTCAATTCCTCCTCTGTAAACGGCTGTGGTTCTAAACGCTCCTCATCCGCGTCAGATAGTTGAATTGTATCTAGGGCGTCAAGAAGTTCGGTGCGATTCTCTTTACAGCACGAACGCAGGAAGCCCCTGAGATTTTGTTGGGCTTTCTGCTTGGTAGTGCTCTGCCAGGTCCAGCGGGCACGAAAATCAATTACATCCTTTGGCGTGATTTCAGTGGGAAAGAATTTAGAGCGACTCGCCATGAATTGTTGAAACTGGCCAAGTTGGAAACGCAGCTTGCGAATGCGGGCTTCACTGATCTGTTTGCCCTGTTTCTTGCTGATGAAGGTTTCGAGGGCTTCCTCGATGGTCGATTGCTTCTCTACCGCTGGGGCAGGTTTGCCCGACAAGCCCGCGTCCAACTGCTTTTGAAGGTCGGCAGCTTTCTCCTCAGCCAAGCCCCATGTGCGTGTCCCCGCGTTTACGCGGTGTTGCCTACCATTGAGCGAATAACGCAGCCATTTCGGGCAGTCGCACTTCGGGTACGACTCGCCTTCATCGGCACGGGGGCACATCTCCCGGTGCCGTACATAAACCGATACTTCCGGTTTGCGTATCCTGAGTACCATGCCAGAAGCTAACACGCTTTCTAGCACGGGCACAAGCAATCTTTAGTAATAGCCAGTGTTTATGCGGATAAAAAGATGGCGGAGAGAGTGGGATTCGAACCCACGATACGGTTTCCCGTATACACGCTTTCCAAGCGTGCGCCTTCAGCCACTCGGCCATCTCTCCCGCGCCGGTTGTAAGGAAGCGCAAGACGGAGCCACGCCCGTCTCGCCTCTTCATTCTATGGCCCAGCGCAATCTACGGCAAACCCCCGTTCCCGCAACAGCTGAGCGGTCGCGCTCCCTTCTCCTCCGCCAACCCCGAGCCGAGACTTATCGCCTGTGCGGTTCGCTCCTTGCTTGCTTATCGCGGCCCGGAACCGGCAACTTGGAACTGGCTCTCAGTTAGTCGGTCTTCTTCTTCCCTGCCCACCGTAATTTCCTCTCCTCCAGCAGCCGCCGCCAGTCAATGCGCATAAAAACATAGATCAGCGCCAGGCACGCCACCTGCACTGCAATAAAGTACACGCTCATGTAACTTTGGGGCGCCTCGATGGCCAGCCTGTGTGCTGCCGTAGACCCCAGGTGTGCCCAGAAGTTGTACCCGATCAGCCGCCCCAGAAAAAACGGCAACGCCAGAATCCGCAGCTCCAGCGTGGTCAGCCCGTAGGCGATGAACAGGTAATTGGAAGGCAATGGACTGAAGGCATAGAACAGGCAGGCGCCCGCCGTTAATGTCTTCCTCCCCTGCAGCTTCTCCTTGATGGCGTCAATGTTCTGTCTGGTGTCCGCGCTTAGCAGTTTGCCGCGAACCAAGCTGCGCGCCGATTTCGCCAGGATCACCCTGCCCAGCGTGGCCGCGGTCGCTCCCACCAGCGCCAGCATGGCGATGTCATTTTCGGGAAATTTATAGCTGAAGAAGGAGAGCGCCATCCAGGTCGGGGGAGCGAACGCCGGCAGCAGGTTCAGCGCCAGCACCACCAGAAATACCAGCCAAATGCCTTCCATGGACCCACCATCCCGGCTCCTGCTTTCAGGCGCCCGACCCCAAATTTTTGCGCATCGAATCCGCGAAGGAACCCGCCGCCTCGAAATCCGACATCGTTTTGGTGGGCAGCGCTACCCGCACCGCGTTCAGCACCGCCAGCAGATCAATAATCTCCTGCGCTATCGCCCCTTCCAGCGCCGGCAGGTAGCCGGCGGCGGCGGCAATCATGCCCACGATGCTCAGCGCCATCCCCCCCACCGCGCTCTGCAGCGCAATCGTCCGCATGCGGTCGCTGATGTGGAACAGTTCATCCACCTTGGTCAGCGAAGTGGTCATAATCACCGCGCCGGCAGCTTCGGAGGTAATGTCGCTGTTGGGGCCGAAGGCCACGCCCACCGTCGCCGCCAGGAGCGCGGGAGCGTCATTGATGCCGTCGCCTACAAACAGCGTGCGCCCCTGCCCCGTCTCCGCCTCCACGATCGCCACCTTCTGCTCCGGCGCCTGGCTGGCATGCACCTCGGTGATTCCCACCTCCTCCGCCAGATAGCGCACCTCTGACTCGCGGTCACCCGAGACCAACATCACCTTTTCCACCGCGTGTTTGGGCTTGAGATGGTCCACAAACGACCGGCTCTCCATCCTCGGCGCGTCGTGAAAGCGGAACGTTGCGGCATATCTACCGCTCACGAACACCAGGCACTCCAGCCCGCTTACAACCGGCGGCAGCGCCAATTCCAGTTCCGCCACCTTGCTCCTCCCGGTGATGCGCACCATCCGCCCCGCCACCATTCCCTCCAGCCCTTCGCCCGGGCGCTCACTCACGTGGCTCACCGCCTCCAGACCCAGCTTGGCTCCCTGCGCCGCCACCACGATGGCGCCGGCCAGCGGATGCTTGGAGTATTGTTCCAGGCTGGCCGCAGCCCGCAGCACATCTTCGCTGCTGAACCCCGGCGCCGGAATTACCTCGGTCAGCGCCGGCTTACCGTAGGTGAGGGTTCCGGTCTTGTCAAAGATCAGCGTGCGGCAGGTGGAAATCTGCTCCAGCACCGCCGGATTTTTAATGATGATGCCGTGCCGGGCGGCCAGTGAGATGGCGCCAATCACGGCCACAGGAATGGAAATCAGCAGCGGGCAGGGAGTGGCGATCACCACCACCGCCAGAAAGCGCATGGCCTCGCCCGTGGCCACCCAGGCCGTGACCGCCACCCCCACCGCAATTGGCGTGTACCATGCGCCCAGCTTGTCCCCCAGCCGCCGCAGATGCGGCCGCTTCTGTTCCGTTTCCTGCATCACCCGCATGATTTTGGCGTAACGCGAGTCCACCGGCAGCGCCTCCGCTTGAATGGTGAGCGCGGTGTCGCCGTTGATGGCGCCCGACAGCACTTTTGACCCCGGCGTTTTCGACATCTCGTAGGGCTCGCCCGTCAGGTACGATTCGTCCATCACCCCGTGGCCCTCCACTACCGCGCCATCCACCGGGCAGATTTCATGTGGAAAAACCACCAGCAGGTCGCCGATCGCAATCTGCTGCAGCTCCATGTCCGCGATTGCGCCATCATTCTTGCGGTGCGCCACTAGCGGCATCCGCTTGGCCAGCGCGTCCAACACCGACGACGCCCGCCGCGTGGCAAACTGCTCCAACGCCGTACCGCCGGAGAGCATGAGCACGATAATGGACCCCACCAGGTATTGCCCTAGCAGCACCGAACTAAGAATGGAGATTCCCGCCAGCAGGTCGGAGCCGAACTCCGCTTTCAGCAACCGCCGCGTCAGCCCCATCAGCAGCGGCACTCCGCCGATCGCCAGGGCCACGTAGAGCGGCAGGTTGTAGACTTCGGCTCTCGTTCCTGCCAGGTAATGCAGCGCAAAGTGCGCCGCGATGCCTGCCGCCGCCAGTCCGGCAATGTAGCTTTCGCGAAACTGTGAGCGTGATACCGACGCTGCCGGCGTTGCGCGGGAACTGGAGGCCAGTTGGGCGCTTCTGGTCTGCGGACGGTCCGCCGCCGTAGCTGCCCTGTTCTGCACTCTATTGCCGGCGTTTCCTTCCGGGCCGAGAAACGTGGGCGGTGCTTTGTGGCTTAATGGCAGCAGGCTTGGCCTCCTCCCCCCGCAGTTTCCTCTCTCAAAATCTACCCTCTTTGGGCCATCCCCTCAGTGATAGCGGTCACTTTTGTAATCTGGCTCCGCTGCTTCCCTTCCGAATTGGTTGGTTTGCAGAACTGAACCCGATCCCACTGGCCCGGCATGACCGTCAGGTAGCACGGAAGCCCGCCCCGCGATTACAGCAAAGGCGTCCGGGTGATCGAGGCATCTGGCGTGAGTCGCGCGAGCAACTGCCTGGTTTCATCTCACTCGAATAGGCCATAACTTTCGTAACTTTTCCCCACATTCCCCTCGTTGTAAGCTCCCTCGTATCCCAGCTTGTGGGCTGGAGCGCGCTACCCCCGGCTGCCTCCATAGTGGAGAAACAGCGTGTCCAAAGACGTAAGGCCACATTCAGCGGTAGCGGAAGTGGACGCGGAGCGGCCATCGGCCCGCTTCCACGACATGCAGAGCGCCGCCCGTTTCCCTCTACAGTTGCCGGTGGAATTCCATAGCCCGCAGGGCGAGCATTCCGGGCAGACGCGCAACATCTCTGCCAACGGCGTCCTCTTCCAGACTGATGCGGAAGTCCCCATCGGCGCAGCCGTGGAATTCAGCATTTGCATGCCTGCCCAAGTGCTGGGAACCGCCCGCGGAGTGGTGGTCAACTGCCGCGGCCGCGCGGTGCGTTGTTTTCAGGAGAACCAAAGCTACTGGGTAGGCGTCGTCATTGACGAGTATGGTTTAGAGCGCGTGGAGAAACAATAGCTATTATGGCCAGCAGCTCGGTCCAACTTCAGGGCGGCAGCGAGAACCCGCAGGGTACCGACGGTAAGGCGTTTACCCGCCTGATCGTAGCTGATAGCCAGACCATTTTCCGGGTCGGCTTGCGCAAGATCTTCGCTCTGGAAGATGATATCCGCGTGGTCGGCCAGGCGGAAAGCTACGGCCAGGCCATTTCCGCCATCGCCAAGTTCAGCGCTGACGTGATTCTGTTTGAAACCACGCTCGCGGCTGAGCCCGCTGAAGCTATCAGCGAGTTGCTGCGCCGCGCTCCCCATTCCAAGCTCATCGTGCTCACCGCCGGCGCCACCCAGGACGAGGTTCTGGAGTTCCTCCGCCGCGGCGCTCATGGCATTATTGACCGCTCCATTCCACCCGAAACACTGGTCGCCTGCATTCGCAAGGTAGCCAAAGGCGATATCTGGCTGGATGAGCAGGCTGTGAGCTGGGTGCTGCATGCCTTCCGCACCTCGGCTACCCGGCCCATGGCTCCCGCCGCCAAAGTCCACCTCACGCAGAAGGAAATGATGATCGTGGCCTGCGTGGCGCAGGGCATGAAGAACAAGGAAATCGCTATCCGGGTGAACACCACCGAGCAGGTGGTCAAGAATTATTTGCGCAAGGTGTATGACAAGCTGGGCGTTTCTGACCGGCTTGAGCTGGCGCTCTATTGCCTGCACCATCGCCTGCTGGACAACACTGACGCGGTGCCTCCATTGCCCGAGCCTGCTCCGGTTGCCTCCGCCAGCCTTAACGGGTCCGCCTCGCAGAAGGAAGAAGAAGGCGAGCCCGTGGATCCCCTCGCTCCAGTTAAAGTCTAGACTCTTACCACGTTTCAGTTCACCACCCCGGCTACCAAGCTGCCTTTCGACCCGACCTGCTGTCCTCTGTGCCTCTGCGTCTCTGCGACGAAAGAACCCCTCTTCTTAGAAGATGGATTGCGCTAAGCTTGTAGTATGCGGGCTCAAGGAGAGAACTCATGACTTCTAACATGGCCCAAGCGCTGGATTCCACCCAGGAACTGGAAATCACTGTAACCGGGAGAAAGTCGGGCAAAAACATTTCCTTTCCCGTGTGGTTCGTGCGTCAGCAGGATCGCCTTTATCTGCTGCCGGTGCGCGGCTCCGATACCCAGTGGTATCGCAACGTGCTGCAGACGCCGGTCATCACCATTGCCGCCGGGGGCACCACTGCTGGAGTGAAGGCGCAGCCCATCACCGATCCCAGGCGGATCGGCGACATCGCCAACCAGTTCCGCAAAAAATACGGCGCCGGTGACGTGAAGAAGTACTACTCCAAATTCGACGTCGCGCTGGAGTTAGACCTGCCGCGGCAAGCCGCGGCGTAAGCTCGTACGTTGTTAATCTTTCTTTTCTTGCCCGCCATGCAGCTGCTGCGAAAGGTAGTTCTCGATGCCGATCTCGTCAATGGCGTGCAACTGGCCTTCCAGCCAGTCAATGTGATGCTCCTCATCGGAGAGGATCTTGTTGAGCAGTTCGCGCGAGCCGTTGTCGCCCGCGGCCACGCACAGCTTGATGCCCTCATTTAAGCGCTTGACTGCGTCGTATTCCAGCTGCAGATCGTTGTGCAGCTGCGCCTTCACGTCCTGCCCGATGTTGATCTTGAAGTAGTCGCTCATGTTGGGCGTACCGTCGAGCAGCAGAATGCGCTCAATCAGTACTTCGGCGTGGCCCATCTCCTCGATGGACTCTTTCTTCGCAAGGCCAGCCAGCTTGTAATAACCCCAGTTCTCGCACATCTCCGAGTGCAGAAAATACTGGTTGATGGCGGTCAGCTCCGCTTTGAGCACCTGTTGCAGCACAGCGATGACTTTAGGATCGCCCTTCACCTTGCGCCTCCTGGATACGGCAGCTTGCCCAAGCATCCAAATATATCATCTGCGGTTATTTGATAGCACGTTCGCTTATCGCCGCAGTGGGTTTCCTGAGGTAGCAAGGAGCATAGGCCGACGAGTAGAAATGTTGCCCGCAACGTCTCGCCGCAAGACGCCACAACTTACGTCTCCACCCATAAACGGACCAGAGTCCAGAGTACAGACGACTCACTTCCCCTGGTAGCTCACGCGCCAGATGGAGTTGGAGCCATCATCAGTCACCAGCAATGAGCCATCCGGAGCCGAGGTTACGCCCACGGGCCGTCCCCAGGCATCGCCGTTAGGCAGCACGAAGCCGGTTATGAAATCTTCGTACTCGCCGCTGGCGTGCCCAGTCTGGTGCAGCCGAATGCGGATCACCTCGTAGCCGGCGCGCGGCGACCGGTTCCAGGAGCCGTGCTCGGCCACAAAGAGATCGCCGTGATACTGCGCCGGAAACTGCTTTCCGGTATAAAACGCCGGCTCCAGCGAGGCGCTGTGCGCCTGGATGAGAACGTCGGGAACGGTCACCTTGTTCTCCAGCGGCGGATGCGGCTGGCCCTTCAAACGCGGGTCGGGATTGCTGCCCATGTACCACCACGGCCAGCCATAAAACCCGCCCTCCTGGACGTGAGTGACGTAATCGGGCACCAGGTTATCGCCCAACGCGTCGCGCTCGTTCACCGAGCACCATAGCTGGCCGGTCTTGGGATCAATAGCCAGCCCGCCCCCGGGATTGCGAATGCCCGAGGCATAGATGCGCATCCCGGAGCCGTCAGGGTTGAAAGCCAGAATGTTGGCGCGGTCTTTTTCGGCGGGATGGGTTGAGGGATTATCAACGTTGGAGCGCGAACCCACGCCCACGAACATAGTTTTGCCGTCAGGGGAGAACTGGATGTCGCGCGTCCAGTGGCCGCCTCCGGCTGGCAGATTCGCGATGTGCTGGCCTTTACCCGCGGCCTGCATCTCGCCGTTGTGATATGGAAAACGCAGCACCTCGTTGGTGTCGCCGATGTAGACCCACTGTGGATTGGGGCCCGGAGGATAGAAGTTGATGCCATAGGGCCGGTTCAGTCCGCTGGCGAATACGGACATCTGTTCCGGCTTGCCGTTCTGGGTGATGCCGCGAAACACGCGCACATCGCCCGCCGCGCTCTCCGCCACAAAGATGTCGCCGTTGGGCGCGGTGCGGATCAGGCGCGGCCCGTCCAGTCCGGTAGCGTAGAGTTCCACTTTGAATCCGGACGGCGCCTGCGGCCACACATTGGCCGGACGGGCAACTACATCCGGACCGTTATCTGCCGAAGGCGTGGCGAAGGGGGCAGGCAAATCCTTCACCGTGATCTTGCGCATCTTGCCCGGCTGCTCGTAGCGGAAATCCGTGAAGGGCGGCTTGGGAGGCGGGTCCTTGAGGGTGCTGGTCATGGCGCTGGCAGGCGCCGCCGGCCGGCTGGCCGCTTGCCGTTGTGCGGACTCGCCCAGCGACTTCACGTAAGTGATAATTTTCCAGCGCACATCTTTGGGCAGCTTGGCCCAGGATGGCATGCCGTTTTGCGGGCTACCTTTGCTGATAAACCAGTACACCTCGCCCGGCGTTACGGTCTCCAGCGTGCCATCCACGAGAGAGGGAATGTTGCCGGAGCCTTGCCCGCTCTCGCCATGGCACCGGGCGCAATAATGATGAAACTGTTCATGGCCGGTATCCAAAACCCGCGGGTTGGGAGCGTAAGGGTTTTTCAGGTGCTTGGCCGAAGCGGGCGCGTCATGAAAATTCTTGTTCTGCGCCCTTAGGGAAGGAACCACCGCAACTGCCACCGCGAAAGCTGTGAGGGAGCCCAGCACCACGCGCGTAGCTGTCTTCAATTCTCTCCTCCGGGACAAAAGTGCCTTTCATACGGATAGTTTGGATGCAGTTCTTGAGCGGGAGATTCGCAACAGAACGGCTGGCTGCCAATATATCGGAAGGTGAGTGAATGGGGAAGCTGGATGCGCGCGGCCGAAACCACGCACATCCAGAGTTGGCAGCCAAATTTCCCTTCAGCGCTTGGAATCGCCCACCGCCCGCGGCGGGAGCGGCTCCATGGCGGACGCCGGTGGCGGAACCGCCATGTGTTCCTGGGCCTGGTAGCTGGAAGCGATGCGCGCCTGCGATATCGCCAGCGACGCCGCCGACATGTTATTGGGATGCCGGGTCTCCAGCGCACCGTAGCGGAAGCCGGTAGCAATCACCGTAATCTTGATCTGCTCCTTCATGCTTTCATCCTGCACCGCGCCGAAGATGATGTTGGCTTCGTCGTCAGCCGCGCCCTGGATGATCTGGCAGGCTTCGTTCACTTCCCTCAAGGTAAGCGAACTGGAGCCGGTTATGTTGATCAGCAGGCCGCGGGCGCCGAAGATGCCGCCGTTATCCAGCAGGGGCGAGGAGATGGCGCGTTTGGCCGCTTCAGCTGCCCGGCGCTCCCCGGAAGACATGGCCGTCCCCATCACGGCGTAGCCCATGCCCTCCATGGTGGTGCGTACGTCGGCAAAGTCACGGTTGATGATGCCGGGCACCTGGATAATATCGGAAATGCCCTGCACCGCCTGCCGCAAAACATCGTCCGCCACGCGGAAGGATTCGAAGAATCCCGCTGCATTGGCCACACTCAGCAGCTTTTCGTTGGGGATCACGATTACCGTGCCCACCGACTGCATGAGTTCGGCGATTCCCTGCTCCGCCTGCGCCATGCGCCGTTTGCCCTCGAAGCCGAAGGGCTTGGTCACCACCGCCACGGTGAGCGCTCCCAGCTCGTTGGCCAGCGAGGCCACAATCGGAGCCGCGCCGGTGCCAGTGCCGCCGCCCAAACCCGCGGTCACGAACACCATGTCCGAGCCTTCCAGGGCGTCAATCAGCTTGTCCGTGTCCTCTAGTGCGGCGCGGCGGCCCACTTCCGGGTTGGCGCCCGCGCCCAGGCCATTGCTTAGCTTGCTGCCGATCTGAATCTTCACCGGCGCGCGCGAAAGCCGCAGTGACTGCAGGTCGGTGTTGGCCACCAGGAATTCCACACCCTCCAGGCGCGCCTCGATCATGCGGTTCACCGCGTTCACCCCACCGCCGCCTACGCCCACCACCTTAATTTTTGCCGGCGGCTGCGGTCCGTTGTCCATGCCGACCCGAAGTTCCATCACTTTGTCGCTCATAACCTCTCTTTTCGCGCGGGAAATAGAGTCCTGTAACTGCAGCGTAAGTGGTGCAGTCTGCGCGCACAATAAGGTGATAAGCGTAGAAGCGGACATAGGGTTGTGGAAAAGAGGGACGCTATTTACGGCGACGTAAATGGCGCTCTAGCTAGTTCTTTGTTTGGTCCTGTCATCCTGAGCCAGCGCGAGTTGATCCCGCCGTGCGGGAGAGAGGAGCGCGAGTCGAAGGACCCTGTGCTTTTTCGTTTGCCAAGTTAGAAATTGGTTCCACCGGAACCAGGATGCTGTCGCGCCGCGTTAGGCAGGGCTGCGCGGTCAGCGGGCGGCAGGGGAACTGAAGCAGTCACACCCCTTCCCTCCACAATGGTGTAGATCGCATCTGCTGGCAGCCTGGGGAGCTTTTCCACCGCGCCGCTGGGCCAGCGCACTTCCACCGAATCCATCGTGTCGGCTGTGCCCAGACCGAAGTGCAGGCGCAAATCGCTCTGTGAAAGGTAGCCTGAGCCGCCGCGCACTTCGTCAAACTGCGCCACCGAACCGGCACGCACGGTGACGCGGGCGCCAATTGCGGCGCGATTGCTCTTGCTTCCTACCAGGCGAAACAGCACCCGGTGATAGCCGTCATTGTTGCGATTCATCAGCAGGGTTGGCGGCCCATCCATATTGGCCACCACCACATCCACGTTGCCGGTATTGAAGATATCGCCAAAAGCCGCGCCGCGGCGCGACTCGGGGGAAAGCGCGGCCAGTCCGGCGGTGGCCGCCACCTCCTCGAAGGTACCGTTCCGGTTATTGCGGTAGAGCAACAGGGGCTGGCGATAGGGCGCGCTGCCCGCCACCTCGTCCATCTGCGGGTAAACGTGGCCGTCGGCCACAAAAAGATCGGGCCAACCATCGTTATCCATATCGAAAAAACCCGTGCCCCAGCCCACCAGTGGATAGCTTGCCTGGCCCAGGCCAGAAGCCCAGCTGCTGTCTTCAAAGCCCTGCGTGCCCTGGTTGCGGTAGAGAGTGTTGGGCTGGTCGGCAAAATTGCTCACAAATATGGAGAGCCGGCCGCTGTGGTCGTAATCGGCAAAGTCCACGCCCATGGAACCAAGCGCGTTGCCGTCGGCATCCAGCGCCGCCCCCAGTAACATGCCGTTCTCCTTGAAGGTGCCGTTGTGCTCATTGTGATAGAGGTACTTGGGAGTGGAATCGTCGGCCACAAAAAGATCGGGCCATCCGTCGTTATCGTAATCGGACCATTCCACGCCCAATCCGTAATAGCCGTCGGTATCGGCCACGCCCGCCCGTCTGGAGACTTCCTCGAAGGTGCCGTCACCACGGTTATGAAAGAGCAGATCGCTCTCTCCTGCCATGCCCCAAGGCCCGCATTGCACGTCCACTCCCTTGTAGCGGCAGAACTGGCTGCTGCCGGGCGCCGGCAAATGCTCCATGTCGAAGTGAACATAGCGGGAGACGAACAGGTCCACGTAGCCGTCGCGGTCGTAATCCGCCCAGGCCGCGCCAGTGCTGAAGCCCCCGCCGCGTACCCCGGCCTTGGCGCTAACATCTTCGAAAGCGCAATCGCCTTTATTGCGGTAGAGGGCGTTGCCCCCGTAACCGGTGACGTAAAGATCCAGGTTGCCATCGTTATCGAAATCCGCCACCGCCACCCCCATGCCCCAGCCTTTGCGGGTCAGTCCCGCACGCTGGGTGATGTCGGTGAAAGTTCCATTGGGCTCCTGGTGCCACAGTGTGACCATGGGGTCGCCGCCCTGCCGGTAGCGATCCACGGTGGAGCCGTTCACCATGACTACATCGAGACGGCCGTCGTTGTCGCAGTCAAACAGGCCAATGCCGCCGCTGATGGATTCGACTACATAGCGCTTTTCCGGAGCGGAGAGGTGGGAAACTCGTAAGCCCGAGTGCCACCCAATGTCATCGAAGCGGGGCACGGCAATTGGACTTTGGCCCGGCGCCACTTTGTTGCCCAGCGGCAATGCGGGCCGCCTGGTCACAACCGGGGCGGCGGGCTTGGCCCCTGGAACCTGGGCCAAACCAACACCCGTCCCCAGAATGGGAAGAAGCAGGCAGCAAACTTGGAATCGGCTCGGCAGAACACGTCCAGACCCTCCACCAATACAAAAGAGACAAAAAAAACCCTGGCCGCCGCGGAGCGGCCAGGGTGAAGAAATGCTAAGCGACCTCTAGAAGATGAACTTCAGCCCCAACTGCAGGATGCGCGGGTTGTGCGCCGCACTGGAGTTCAGGAAGTCAGCCTGACCAATGCAGGACGCGCCCGTGTCTCCCGAGCAGTCATAGGAGTTGGTACCCGAGCTGAAATTGCCTCCGATGCCTCCGGAACCACCGGAGATGGGGGCGAAGGCGGTGTGATTGAAGATATTGAACGCTTCCGCGCGGAACTCCAATGCGATCTGTTCGTGTATGACGAAATGCTTAAACAGCGCCATATCGAAGTTGGTGTAATTGGGGTTGCGCAGGAAGTTGCGGTTGGCGTTCCCGAAGGTGAGGCCCTGGGGCAGAGCAAAAGCCGCCGGGTTGTAATCGAGGTACGGACCCACGCTGCCAAACGCCCCGTTGGTGCCGGCGTAGGGATTGCCGATCACGTCCAGGTAGGAGCCCGTGCCCACGCCGTTGCCCACTCCGGCATTGTCCCCGAAGGAAGCGCCGTTGGTTACGCTGAAGGGCGTGCCCGTGTTGTAGGCCACGATTCCCGACCATTCCCATCCGCCCAGCAGGGCGTGCGTCAGGCCGGAGCCGCGGAAGAACGGCAGGTCATAGACATAGCCGATGTTGAGCACGTGCCGCTGGTCGAAGTTCGAACTGGCGCGCGCGGAAGACGGATTGTAGGAATTGACGAAGGTGCCGTCGAAGCGGTCCGACGAATCGTCAATCGAGTGCGAGTAGGTATATGCCACGTTCAACTGCAGCCCGCCCATGCTGTGCCGCAATCCAAACTGGAAAGCGTGGTAGATGGAGCTGGCCATGTTCTGCAGGCCGTTGACCGTGGAATACCCGAGGTAGGGACGGAAGGGGTCGGCAACCGTCGCACCGCAAGCCACTGCCAGATTGAGCGCCGCTTGGCCGGTTACAGCCACACCGCTGGGCGTAGTCATCGTGCCGCAGTCGTCATGGCCGCCCGCTCCGATAGGCTCACCCGGCTTGTAAGGGTTGGCGGAAAGCGGTACGGGATGCAACTGGTTGAAATCCAACTGCCGCGCCAGGTGCGTGCCCTTGCTGCCCACGTAGGAAACGGTAGCCACTGTGTTCTTCACAATTTCGTGCTGCACGTCCAGGTGCCATTGCTGCACGTAAGGCCACTGCGCCTTGGTGGGGATGGAATTCACGCTCAACGTGAACAAGGGGTTGGTAGCCGTCGGCCCGGCGGTAACGATGCGGTTATAGCCGCTGGTCAGGATTGCGCCGGTGCCTGGGTCCACCAGACTCTTGATATTCGATTGCGTGGCGGCCAGCACGCCCGGAGGCGAATTCTCCAGGGATTCAGTGTTGGCTTCGTTGCCGTTGGTCTCCTCCCAGAACATGCCCCAGCCGCCGCGGATAGCCCAGCGGCCGTTGCCCAGGGGATCGTACGCGAAGCCGATACGTGGTGCTGGGTTGAACAGATGGCCGGTCATGCAGCCATCGGGCACGCCCTTGGTGACGCCGCACTGCACAATGCCATCAAAGGGATTCGTGTTCGGGCCGTAGATTAAAGAGCCGTCGCTAGCCACTCCGGGAGCGGTGGCGGGATCATAGGCGGCAGGATCAAAGTTGTAGGCTTGGTGGTTCTTCTCCTTGTAGGTTCCAAACATGCTGACCCGCAATCCCAGGTTCAGGGTCAGCTTGTCGGTCACACGCCAGTCGTCCTGGAAGTAGGGCTCAAACGTTTTCTCGCGGTTGTAATACTTCACGATGTTTCTCTGCTGCCCAAAGCTGGCTATGTTGCCCATCAACAGGTCGGCGAACGGGTTTCCCGTGCTGACCGTGGTATTGCTTCCGTCGAAGGTGAGATAGCCGGGAGTGCCGCCGGGACCAAGCTCTCCGCCCAATTCGTTCTTTTGCCGGAAAGCCGAGAAGAATCCGAACTGCAGGTTGTGGCGGCCCACGATCTTGGTTACGTTATCGCGCAACGTATAGGTCGGATTGGAGTTGTAGGTTCCGTTGGGAATGTAGCCCGGGTCCTCGCCAAAGTTGAATTGGGAGCCGCCTCCGGTCAGGTTAATGCCCGGAATAACCGGATCGGTGCCAAATATTCCAAACAGTGTTCCCATATCCATGTTGGCCGGACGCTTCCAGCCATTGGGATCTGGGAAACCCGTGTTGAACAGGATGATGTGGTCGGTGGTGTAGCTGACCACAAACTCGTTCAGCAGCGTGGGCGACGCGGTAGTGTTTAAGCGGGCGACCAGGCTCACACCCGGGCCGTCAAAGTTGGTGCCAATGGTGGGGAAGTCGCCGGCATTGGTCCACAACGGAACTGCCGTCTGGGTATTCCAGGAATCGTGAATGTAGTGGAAGCTGAGGCGGTTTTTAGAGTTGATGTTCTCGTCAATTCGCAGCAGCTCTTCCCGCCAATTCGTCGGCTGAATAGGCGAAGCCACAAAGCTACCGCCCGAGTTCGCCGCCGGAATCAGCGCATTCTCCAGCAGCCCTCCGTTGACATTAATAGGCACGGTGTTGCCGGGGAAGAAGTTGGTGGTTCCCGGAATATGCGGACAATTGGCCATTGAGCCGGTTGAGTCGGGGCAGACATCTGAAAAATTGCCCGCTCGTTCGGCTGTGGTGGGCACCTGCACGTTGAAGTTGGTGCCGGGCACCCGGTCCTTGCGCCATTCCTGCGACCAGAAGAAGAAAGTCTTATCCTTACCCGTGTTGTACACGCCTGGGATATAGACCGGCCCGCCAATGGTGTAGCCGTAGTCATTCTTCTTATAAGGCGGAACGGTGGACTGGAAGTAGTTACGGGCATTAAAAGCGTCATTGCGAACGAATTCGTAAACGTTGCCATGGAACGCCTTGGTGCCGGACTTGATTTCGGTTTCCACCGTGCCCGAACCGTTGCGGCCATATTGCGCGCCGTAGTTTGAGGTCAGCACGCGGGTCTCGGCGATGGCGTCAATGCTGGGATAAACGTTCAGCGTGGAGTTGCTGCCGTTATCCATGTTGTCGCCGCCGTCCAGTTCCCAGTTGTTGTACTCGACGCGGCCTCCATTCATGCTGAAGCTGACGTTGCCGTATACGCCCACCGTGCCTTCATCTTGTCCGGTCTGGTTGCTGACCCCCGGAACGAGCGTGGCCAACTGGGTGAAGTTGCGCCCGTTTAACTGTAACTGCGTGATTTCTTTGCCGGTAACCGTGCCTGCCAGGTCCGAGGACTGGGTCTCAGGAGCCACGGCCGAGCCTTGCACCGTAATCTCTGTAGCGGTGGCGCCTACCTGCAGGGTGGCGTCCTGCCGCAGCTTCTGGCCGATCCGCAGCGCGATGTCCTTTGCCTGGAATTTCTTAAATCCCTGTGCGTCCACCGTCACGCTGTAGGTTCCGCCCGGCAAACCGCCGACCAGCCAATCGCCAGTGGAGTTGGAGGTTGTGGGGCGGTTAATCCCCTGCGAGGTGTTGCTCACCGTCACCTTGGCATTGGGAACGGAGGCGCCTGATGAATCATGCACCGTGCCGGTGATCTGGCCTGTATCTTGCGCCAGTAGTGTCAGCGAAGAGATCAAGACTACGAACAACGTTGCGACCCACCGCACATGAACCTTCATGCCACGACTCCTTTACGGCATTTGCGCCGAAGTGGAAAGAAAGGCCTGAATAAGCACCCGAGACACAGATATTCACCTCCGTTGTGGCAATCCGGACGCCACTGTAAACAAAAGGGATTATCAGGTCTGGTGAGTACGGCTACAGCCTTTTGCATCAACAACTTTCGGAAATAGACGAGTTCAAGGCAGAGCGACTAATAGGAATCTACTATCCGTGATTTCATAACATAACCGTATTCAATATGAATTATGGGAGAGCGCCTGTCCGGAGTTGATGAAGGCGGAAGGAGCTCTTGCTGGATTGCCTTAATGCCGTTTGGCACCTCGGCGCCAAAACCTAGTATCCTTTTGCTGGTCTTACCGAACCATGCTGGTTCTCGCCCTTTTGCTGACCTTTTATCCGCTGCCACCTGGCCCAGGCTTCTCCCTGGTTCCCCTTCCCCCGCAGAATGCGGGCCCCGAGACAGACAGCATTCGCGACCTTTATGTTCGGGGCGAAAAAGCGCTCCAGGAAGGCGATCTGGGTACTGCGGAAAGCGCCTTTCGCCAGGTGCTGGCGCGCCAACCGGACGATCCCGGCGCTAACGCTAACCTGGGCGTTATTTATACCCGCCGGCAGCAGTGGGGGTTGGCACTGCGCTATTTGAAAGCTGCCGAGCGCCTGGCGCCGACACTGGCCGGTATCCGCCTGAACATCGGCTTGGTTTACTACCGGCAAAGCCGGTATCCGCAAGCCATAGCGCCCTTTGCCTCGGTGGTGCGGCAGGAGCCTAAGCTATTGCAGGCACGCTACTTGCTGGGGCTTTGCTATTTTTTTACCGGTCAATACCCGCGCACTGTAGCTACCCTCCTGCCTATTTGGGAGGAAGAGACTTACAACCTGAACTACCTTTACGTGCTTGGGGTTGCCGCGCACAACGCCAAACAAAGCGAAGTGGAGCAGCGGGCGTTGGGGCGCCTGGTTGACATTGGAGGGAACACACCGGAGTTCCATCTGATCATGGGCAAAGCCCACCTCAACCGCCAGGAGGACGACGAAGCCATCCAGGAATTGAATCAAGCGGTACAGGGGGATCCCAAGCTGCCGTTTGTCCACTACAACCTGGGAATGGCTTACATGCACAAGCAGCAATACGAGAAAGCTCGGGATGAGTTCCAGAAGGACGTCTCTGTCGAGCCGGATGTAGCCCTCAACTATGACCAACTGGGTCAGACCTATGCGCTACTGGGACAGGATGGACCGGCGGAGCAGAACTTCCAGAAAGCGCTGAAGCTGGACCCCAAGCTGGCCACGTCTTTTTTGGGTTTGGCAAAGATTTACCAGAAACAGGAGAAGTTTCCAGAGGCGCTGCGGGCTCTGAACGACGCTGAGAAGCTGGCGCCGCAAGCGGCCCGTATCCATTATCTGAAGGGGCAGGTGCTGCGGCGCATGGGCAAATTGCAGCAAGCCAAGGTGGAATTGGATACCGCCACCCGCCTGATGAACACCAGCCGCACCAGGCGGGAGCAGGAATTGAATGGCACGGCCGACCCGCAACTGGCTAAAGAGCCGCCTCAGTAGCCCCTTGGGCTTCGGCCGGGCGCCGGACGGCGGGTCTATTGACTTGTGGCGGGAAAGGGCGCAAGAATTGAGCCCGGTGCCGGGAAAATTCAAAGTCGTGCTGGCGCTGCTGTTGGCCACCATAGTGGCGGTGGTGTTGGTTTCCCCCGCCGTCAACATGGAGCCGACTGCCGTGCATGCCTGGAGTACCGCCCGCAACTTGGTGGCGCCCGCGTGCACTGCAATCAGCACCGCCTTGATAAGCCTCCTCCCCGACACACGAGTGTTGTTCCTGCCCATCGCTGCTTCCACTTCTCCCGGGGCCGCCGACCTGGTGGCGCTCAACTGCACCCGTCTTTGCTAGGCAAAACGCGCTCTTTTCACACTCAGGTTGCCGGTTGGCCAGCGGGCTATCGGCGGGCTTAGTCATTGGGATCCGGGCTTAAACAGGCCTTCGGATCTCCTGAAAAGTCCGCGCGAGTTCGTGGCTGCGCCGGCAGTACAAGGCATTCCCACGCTGGGAGCGCGGCCTGAGAAGCGCTGGCGCACCCATCAGCCAAATTACGAAGGAGATTGAGAAACATGTCTATGCGCACGATTCTGATATCTAAATCAGACCTGGAAAGGCTTAAATCACTGCTGGCTTCGGCTAGAAAATTTTTGCGAAATTGCGGCCCGGAACATCTCACCGCCCTGGAAGAAGAACTGCAGCAAGCGGAGGTAACCAGGGAGGAGAAGATTCCTGCCAACGTCATCACCATCAACCGGCGGGCGGTTGTGCTGGATCTGGACGCGGGAAAGAAACTTGAATACGTTCTGGTGTTTCCGCGGGATGCCGACGTGGCCAAGGGAAGAATCTCGGTGCTGGCCCCCATTGGGGCGGCCATGCTGGGCGGCCGGGTGGGCGAGATCATCGAGGGGCGCGTCCCGGACGGCATACGCCGCTTTAAGATCGAGGAGGTGCAGCGCAGAGCCGAGACCCAGGGCGCGGTGGCATAGGCTAGGGAAAGTCCGGGGGCGGCGGGCCAAACAATCGGCCTGCCGCCGTCTAACTTTTTCGAATCTGGCGGGGGCGATCAGGCAGCCGCGATGCGGCGAATCAAATCTTCCTGCTGAGACTTGCTTTCGGCGCCGATGGTGAACGCGTCGAGCACGCCCAGTGACAATGCGTATTTCAGCGCCTCATCCTGGCGGCTGCGCAGGTCGCCCTGGCCGAGAATTTTCATGCCCACGACCGCCTTGCCCGCCGCTTTCATGGAACGCAGCAGGCTCAAAACCGTCTGGGGATCGGCGTCCATGTGCGAGCCGATAGGATTCATGCGAGCCAGGTCCACCTCCACCCAGGGCGACTGCGCGGCCGCGCGCAAAGCGCCGATGGTGTGGCAGGAGCAGCCGTGGGCGCGGATAATCCCCTTCTCTTTGGCCTCGGATAGCACGTCCATTACGTCGCGGTAGCGCGTGGTCCAGTCGGAATCGCTCAGGCAATGCATCAGGAAAATATCAATGTAGTCCGTACCCAGTTCCCGGCGGAATCGGTCGAGGTCGGCGCGGATGGCCTGCGGTTCCCGCGACCAGGACTTGGTGAGCACCGTAACCTTATCGCGGGGCACATGCTTGAGGGCTTCCGCCACGTGGGGATGGGTACCATAAGCATCGGCGGTATCGAAAAAGCGCAGGCCGTGGTCATAGCCATTGAGCAGCAGGCGGGACAAGCCTTGCACTCCCAGGGCGCTCTGATTGGAATGGTGGCCGAACCCAACCGTGCCGGTGCCCATGGCGAGGCGGCTGGTGCGGATGCCGGTTTTGCCCAGCAGCACCGTATCCGTGGCGCTGAATTTGCGTGGCAGGGTGGATGAGGTTGCGGTGGAAAGCGTTTTGGCTCCGGCCCACGCCGCCGCCAATCCCCAGGACGCACCGATGAGGAATTCTCTGCGTTTCATAGCGCCTCCCTCACTCCAGGCTAAGGAGCCCTATCTATCACAAGACGAATTCTGACACGATTTGATAGCGGCCATGGCGCCTTTTACGTTGGCCGGCATCCCTCTGCCGCCTGATACCATGATAGGGATGGCTCTTCACGAACTGCACCCTTACACCGAAGCCGAGATAGCGACTGTTCCGCAAGAGGCAGGGCTTTATGTGCTCTTTCAGGTAGAGAACCCGCTGCATGTTGGCGGGGCGGCCAATCTGCGCCAGCAATTGAAAAGCGAGAAAGCGCGGCTGCCCCAGGCTACCCACTTCGCCGTTGAGACGGGATACGAGTCAGAGAGCGAGGCGGCAAAGCGAGTGGAAAAAGTAAGGAAGGAACTCAGCCGGGTGCGTGTGGAGTGGTTCGCCGGCCCAGGGCGGTAAAAGCCTGCTCGCCGCGTTCCTCGACCTGCTGGTTTTGTTATCACAGCCGCCGAGAGCGTACAAACGGCGATTGAACGGCGGCATTCGCCGCTTTCAGGTAACGGATGTTCATGTCGTGATCAGGGTGCGCTCCGCCGCAGCCGCAGCCCTATCCTATTGCATAATTGGGACTTACAGGCGCGCTGAAGCGTGACCATTGTCACTGCATTCGGTTTGGCGGTAGAGTAGGCTGTAATTGGGCCGATAGGCGCTCCCCCGGCCTGGGAGGGCATATGGGCACACTCTTCCACGCTTTCGACGATCTGCTGACCTTCGGGACGGTCATTATCCTTGCCATGATTGTGGGCGGAGTTCTGGTGGTTCTGACCATGCTCGCCGACAGCGTGTGGCTCTATCGCGCGGCCCACCAGCAACATGAAGAAGAAGCCCAGCCGGGCTGGCTGGCGACGGTCCGTCGCTGGCGCCACCACGAGCGCGAACTGAAGAAATCTGCCTAGCTGAATCCGATTCGAGCAGGACCCGTCGAGCCTGGGGTCGAGGTGTCCTCGACCGACTGGAAGCAGTTAGCAGAACGTACGCGGTCTAGTGGTGGCGGAGGTACACGAAGTTGAGCCAAAGGAAAAAAGCGAACAGGATGAGCATAAAAATGCTCCAGGCGATAGAGGCGAAAGAAAGAATCCGCTGTCCTGCGGGTGGCTTCATGAGGAGGACGATCCCTCCCACCTGGAACGCAAACGCAGCGACCAACCCAAACATGAAATAGGCTTCGATGAACCCGCCCGCCACTGCGCCCAGGCCGGTTGCCTTCTGCTCGGAAAGCCCGCGGAAGACATTGCTCAATCCAATGCCGAGCGGAATCGCGGGAGCCCAGGCCAAGACGAGTCCCCAAATAAAGCGGATTTTGCGGGGATCGTCGTTAGCTTCGCTGTGCAATCGGCAGGGAGCTTGTCACATTTCCAGAAGGAAATCAATTTCTCAAAATTCATGCCCGCGATTCCAGCAAACTACCAACCGCCTCAGATGAGCACGCAATAGAGTTCCCAGCAGGGCTCGCCATCGCGCTCGCTGGTGGTAAAGCTGAATTCCGCCTGGGTAGCTTGGAGCGCTGACGCGATCTCCTTCCACAAGCCAACCGCCAGCGGGCACTTGCCATTCATAGCATCGCGCAGCGTATCCACCGGAAGGCTGGTCATGCCCGCCAGGTCGCCGACGGAAAGGGTGCGGTTGGCCAGCAGTTCACGCCACAGCTGTGCGGTGGCCGGGTGAAGATAAGCTTGGGCCACGGGCGAACTGGCAGGGGGCAGTTTGGACATGAAGCTATGGTTTCGTACCCGGGGGCAGGGGTCAATGTTACCTCCGGACAAGCGCAGCACCGCGGCCGGTCAGTGGAAGGTAAACCTCAGCCTCCCGCCGACCATCCGGGGGTAGCCGAAGTGAGTGCCGGAAAAAGGATTGCCGAAGTTGTAAACAAACGCGCGATCAGCCAGGTTTTGCACATCGAACTCTGCGGCAACAATCACGCGCTCGCGGCGCAGCAGGTCCATACCGCCTGACCAGCCAAAAACGTACCAGGGCTTTACCCGCTGCGTGGACCAATTCACCAGGTCCGCGCCGGGGGAGGTGCGGAGGCGCGCCATTTGGTCTTCCGGTACCTCGATGGGCACGCCGCTTTCGTAGCGCCCGCCAAAGGAAGACCACAAGCCGCGCCGGTGAGCGCTGTAGATGACGGCGAACGCGC